>JACOZZ010000011.1:5915-6341 GCA_016181055.1 Candidatus Yanofskyibacteriota bacterium | reverse complement strand
AACCAAATTTAAGCAATCGGCTTACAATTTCCGGTTGTTCCTCGGGTAAAATCCAGGGTGTATTTTTGGTTGGCATTTTTAATATTATATCAGAAATTTGCCAGATAGAACTAACTTAAGAACAAATAATCATATTTAATATAGAATGTGGGGGGCTTTACTCTTAAAGATAACCATTAAAAAAACCCGCAGACTAGCGCGGGAGTTTGAAACTGCTCACAAATCCACGGGTAAACCTTACGGAATACTATAAAGTAGGCAGGGGAGCGGAAAATTAAAAAACCAAATCTGCGGCAGGAAAGAACAACTAGGAGTATAAATCTGGTTTTTCGGCAATTTATACGCATCAAAGTCAAACGGCGGACCGACATTTATTCCTTGGCCACCGCCATCGGGCGTGGTCCAAAATACAACCTGCCTCGGCAT
>JACOZZ010000011.1:0-5872 GCA_016181055.1 Candidatus Yanofskyibacteriota bacterium | reverse complement strand
TTTCGGCAATTTATACGCATCAAAGTCAAACGGCGGACCGACATTTATTCCTTGGCCACCGCCATCGGGCGTGGTCCAAAATACAACCTGCCTCGGCATGCCTCTCGACATAAACTCTTTGGCAAAAGCTTGCCCCAAGGCTCGCCGTTTCTCTTCGTCCAAGAGGTAAAAAGTTTCAGAGACGCCAACCTGCTGATTCGTGCCATATACGATTTGGATGTCGTCAAAAACTCTTTTGATAAGGTCGGCATAACTTCTATCTGTCGGCGTGGGATAAAACGATAGATCAAAACGCTCTGGCATGGGCAGATTGTTGGCTCTCATAAACTCGGTTGACCTGAAGAGCCAGAAAAGAGACCTGCGGCCGTTTATGGCCGGATACCGCTCGTCCGTGAAGGAATCATCAAAAATTTCTCCCTCGGAAGAAGCGATTATAAAATACACCGTGAGAACAACACCAACAGAATCAGCCTGCGATACTAAATAGGGATAAATGGCCAGTAAAAACTTCTCTTGATTCGGCTTGGCCCCTATCATTATTTCACCCTCAAGGTAAATGATTTTTACAACTTTTTTTCCGTCTGGTCTCGTGATAAAGCCAGTGCCATAGATCAGATTAGACACCGACTCTTTGGCACGGCTGATAAATTCTTCCCAAAGCATATTGCACCAACCGTATGTTCCGTTCGTATTATTCATTTTATAATCAGCACAGCCAAGCCATCCAAAAGAAAACTCTAAATGCAGATAGTGGCCATCTTCCGCCCTGATACTTGCCACATCCATCGCATACTTGATAACGTTGTCCAATTCCTGACCCGCAAGAGGAAATGAGAGACGCCAAGCTCCCTCTCTTTCTTTCGTATCCGGCGTTCGATTCGTGGGGTCATCAACGAGCCATAAAGACGTTTTGACAATGTTAGCTCCGGAATCCGCCATCTCTTGAAGCTGTTCCAAAACTTTCATACGCGTTTCTGATTCGTGATAATAGCGAATAAAATGTCCGGGTTTAGTGACAAAATTAGGCGTGATGGAATGGTAATTAGCGCCTAATCCATAAACTAATTCTTCGGTCGGCAATATATCAGATGGTTTTTTATTGTTTAAAATCTCTCCCATTAGCGTAGGTTTAGTGTCGTAAGAGAGTTGGGAAGATGCGGGAGTTGGATTGGCCGCGGCAAAAAAAATAAATAAAACCACTAACCATTTTTTGTTCATGGCACGCCTCCTGCTGATAATTTTCAAGTTACTCGCCTATTATTTTTCGGTTGTAATTATACTAAATATCCCTCTCAATGTCAAGGATAAAACTTGCTGTAAATTAGGGATTGCGATTATTTAATAAACAAAACCCCGCTTTGGCAGGGCTTTTTGAAATATAGACTTCTCGTAATTACTTCCGAACATCTGTTCCTTCTACAATAAAATCATAACGTCCGGACAATAAATATTTAGCCATAATTCTGGAATGGTCATCGTCATTATCCCACAACGAAGCAAAATTGCTTTTTATCCTCCGCTTGGCCATGGCGCAATACATTTCCGCCAATTCTGGCGCAGTTATATAATTAAACAGATCCTTTGATAGTTTATCTAGTACGTACGACCATACCGCGGCCATGGCATAAAGCTCGGCCGCTATCCAGAATAACCGGTCAATCGTCAGTTGTTTGTGCGCCATTTTGGCTTGGTATTTGCCGGAGCAGATAATAATGGCTCGGGCTAACTTTCGCGCGTGCTTTTCTACAAACTTAAGGTCAGATTGTGCCTCTCGCGGCAGACGAGATAAATCTTTAGGCAACGATGAGCTGAAATATAATCTCAAATATCTAAAAGCGAACCAGATAACCGCTGAGATTTTTTCGGCAGTATTTCCTCCGCCAAAAAGCGGTTTTCCGCGCCGAAGGTAGCTATCAAGACCCTCACGGACAACATACTGGCTTAAAATTTGAGTGGAACCCTCAAAGATGCGATTGGGCCTGCTATCCACAAACATCTGGTCAACCGGTGGCGCCTCTTCGCGCTGAGCAAGCGATTCGGATGATTCATAACCGCGTCCGCCGCGCAACTGCATGGCATCATCCATGATTTTCCAGCCCCATTCGGAAGCCAAAACTTTGCTTATGGCCGCCTCCAGACGGCAATCCTTTTTGCGGTCGGTCAGATTGGCCGCATAATCTGTAAGCGCCTGAGAAACTAGAGAATACACTACCGCAGGAATCAGCATACCGCTTCCGATTAATTCCTTCTCGCCGATCAGACCGCCCCATTGCTGGCGGCTCTTGCCCCACCAAGTCATGATTTGGAGGCACTTTCTAGAATTTGCCGCACAACTGCCGGCAATAGCGATACGTCCTGCGTTCAATGCCTGAAGGGCAATCTTGAAACCATTACCTTCGCCGCCGATAAGGGCACGGTTACCAACATAGACACTATTAAAAGTGAGGATACCGTTAAAAATACCTGGCATACCCATAAAGCGCGCCCGCTGGCGGATGGCCACCCGGTTCAACCCAAAACTTGCATTTGGAACGATAAATACGCCGAAACAGTAGCCCCTCTTAGGATCATCAAGGTCTTCGGATGAATCAACAATTTTGGCCACCACTGCCAGATATTTCGCGAGCGGATCGCCGGTGCGCCAGACCGAATTGGTCGCATACCATTTTTCGCCGTGAATCTCATAGCCGACAACATCACCATGACTGTTGCGTACGCGAATGGCGTGAGTGCGCATCCGTGCCGGGTCGGAACCGACTTCTTTTTCCGTAAAACAAAAAGCTGACGGACAGTTCATTAGTTCCGATAAATATTCTTCTATCTGCTCCGGAGTCCCGTAGTTCAGCACCGGGAATTTAGCTCCAATGGTGTTGTCTGCTGAAACCATTATGCCTATTGAAGAACAGTAAGTGTTCAAAATAGCGATAACATGAGTGTAAGCTGTTTGCGATAAACCAAGACCGCCGTATTTTTCTGGTACCTTTAATTTAAAGAGGCCCAGTTCAGCCATGTCCTTGATCAATTCCGGCGTAATATCTTTTTTGCCGCGGGTAATATCCGGTTCAACTTTAGATTTTAGAAATTCCTGGAGATTAAAAATTACATCTTTCTCTTTTCTGGCATCTTCATGATCCTGCGGCGGCCAAGGAAACAAAAGATTGAAATTCGGGTTTCCCTCAAAAATTGAAGCAACAAAACCCTTATTTACTGAAGCATCTCTTTGTTCTTCGGCGATTTGAACGCCCTTACCAAGCTCATTAAATGTTCCGCCCGCTACCGGCCTAGGCATAGTTTTCTCCTCAAGTTTATAAATATTGGGAAAGTTCTGCCAAAAACATAGCAATTGCCCTTAATCTGGTCAAGAAACATGGCGCAAAGTTTAAAAGAAAAGTCCCGCAACAACGCGGGAATTCTAGCAAAGTGAACAAGATTAGACGTCGGGTCAGTTCAGCCCCGCGTCAATTCCGGTAGTATAATAGTCAAACTCAGTTTGATTTACATCAACAACCCTACCCAGGTCTAAATTTAGCTGGCTAAGCGTGGCCGCATCTTTAACCCAGTGTTTAGTTTTGGCTGTACTGTTTATCGTATATATCTTGCTGTCGCCTCCGGCCAGTTTAATGGCCTGAAAAGATGGGAAGCTGTCCAGTTGGGACTGGGTTACGGTTTTAACGTTTTCAAACTTGTTATTGTAAGAATAAAATATTTCCAAGGAAGGAATTGATTTTTTGACACCACTTGAATTTATGTAATAAATGGTGGGGCTGTCGGATGTTTTAACCAATGAGCTTAGCAATGAAGAGACCGGGGGAGCTGGAGAAGGAGACATGGATAATTGTCCTCTGACATATCTGGGTACATTGGCTAGCGTTGTGTACGGCTCACCAAAAATTTGACCGTTGCCGGTGTACCAATTAAACTCATTACTATTTATACAAAATACCTTCTTAAAGAATGCGGGGTCTTCGGCTACGGCTTGAGTTCCGGATATATTGATATGGTGCAGTTTTCCCGTATCTTCTCCGGTTACATTAAGAGCATAGATTTTAGAGTCTCCAGTTTCGCAATTTCTGAAAAACTGAGTTGTGGAAAAAACGTCTCTAACCTGACTAGATACGGTTTTTACATTCTGAAAACCTCCAAGATGGCCATAAAAACCAAAAATTACCGGATTCAAAAAAAGCCTTTTGAAGCCGTTCTCATTGATAATGTATATATCGGGGTCAAAAGAACCTGTCGCCGACACCATATCTCCCTCTCTAAGACCGTAATCGCTTGGATTAGCTGATTGTCCTGGGCCAATTGAAGGAACTGGCGTAGGAGTTGGCATAGATTGCGTGAAATCTCCGCCACCGTCTCCGCTTGAATCAGGTGTTGGTGTCGGAGTCGGAGTAGTAACTGTAATATTGTATGTTCCGTTTGTCACACCATCAAGAGCGTCTATGCCGTCCTCGGCAACATTGGAGTCAATGGTACTGCCCGGAGTAAAGTCAAAAGTTACGTTGGCCGTACCCGTCTTCAGTGCTGTGAAATTTATGGATACCAGTACTCCCTGGCCGTTAAAAGTCAGACCGTCGTTTGTCACTTGAGAAAACACGATTCTTCCTCCACTGACGTCATTATATGTAACTACCGGCATAAGCGTTCCGGGTGAAATTTGTACTCCGGAAATGATTCCGTTTGCATCTTGAACTTCTAAAATAGCGGGGTCGTAATTCAGGGCATTTACATCTACGCCGTGGATTTCAGCCCCTTCCGTGTCTAAGAGTATGTTAACGCTAAAAGTACCGCCGACAATAATATCCGCGACCGAAGGAGAAACAACCAAAGTAGCCGCCGATGCCTGGCTTACGGCAAAGACCATGAACCCGACAAGCGACAAAAAGCTTATTTTTAGCATTATTATTCATCCCCCGACTGGTTCCAGTTTTTGCTTAAAATGCCCCAGTCAAGAGAATTTACATAACCATCGCCGTTAAGATCGGCTGATATGTCAAATTTAAACCACTTGGACCTCATTGCTGAAAAGTCCAGAGAATTTATCAACCTGTCACGGTTCAAATCTCCGCCCAAGAGAGTTGGCAATATGAGTTGGGTATTGCTTTTTATTGTTACGGTTCTTTTTCTAGCCAAGTGGTTGGGTGTAGAAACAAGAATATCGTAATTTCCGGAAGCAAGAGTGATCTCCGGTATTCTTATGATTCCTTGATCCGGTTTCTGAGTAAACTGATAGAATGGCTGGAAGCTTCCTTCTTGGCGTATTGACACAGTGTAACTTAAGCTATCTACATCAGATCCCAGGTCTAATGACGGAATCATAGATATGTTATTTATGGAACCTGAATAATTAGGGGGGGTAGCTATTATTGTCGGGAAAGTTACGAATACAGGGTCTGAATGAACGCCTTGGGCATCCACCGTGAAAACGGCATAGTAATAAGTTGTTCCATTTACCGCGGTCGTATCTGTAAATGATGTTTGCCGAGGATCTATTATCGTGTTAACCAGATACTGGCTTGATAATGCAGGGTTAAAAGGAAATTCAGCTGCACTTCTAAGAATAACTATTTTACTTATTGACGTATCATCCGGATTTGTCCAGGTAAGAATCACCGAGCCCGCGCTTGCTTTAAGATTTGACACTCTTTGGGGCTTTCCTGTGGTAGTAAAGGAAAGTATGGATGATGTGGATTGATTTCCTACCGCATCATCAGAAAATATCTGATAGAAATAAGTGGTCCGACTCAATAAATTCGTTAGATTCATGGAATGCTCCGTAACAAGCAGCGGGGAAGTTACGACTCGATCCAATTTTGAAGATGATGTTCCATAACTGACAATGGAATCAGACGGCTCATTTGTAGTCCACATA
>JACOZZ010000010.1 GCA_016181055.1 Candidatus Yanofskyibacteriota bacterium | reverse complement strand
TTGAGAGAATGGCGTACGTGGCCGTATCCACCGCTTCAACCTTTGACGAATCACGGTAAGCGATATACGCTTTCGTTTGATCGGATGAAAACGCCACGCTCTGCGGTCCGTCAATGTTTAAGATGATGTTTGATACGGCATAAGAATTATTGACGTCCACGGTAGAAATGACTCCGGGGATAGTGAGATTATTTTGAAAACTGAGAACCCAAACGATGGGCGATGCAAGCGCCCCGAGCGGAAAAGAAAATAAAAGCGCCCCCGCAATTCCCGCGCGAAATATGTGATTGTTCATAAAAATTATGATTAGGTTACTTGGTGAATAATAAGCCTGCCGTCATTGTACCGCACTCGCCATAAAGTCTTTCTAAAGAATTAGTAAAGTCGGACAGAGACATTCAACCATGGCTGTTCAGCCATGACGGACGCGCACTTGCCAAAGTTCTTATAAAGAAGTATTGTAGGAAAAATTGTTCTTTCAACCAACCAAAAAGACAGGAGAAAAACCATGGATACTCTCACTGGGATTCTGAAATACTCCCCGCAAGAACGCCAGCCGATACAAATTCTCACCGGCTCAAGAACATTTGACCTTTGGCCACTCCTTGAGCCGACATTCTGGTTGCTCTGCGGCAACGATGTCGTTTGCGAAATAACCAACACTTCTTTTTTTCTTGCACTGAACGCAACCGCACATAAATACTGGGTATTGTATTATGAAGGTTCGCAAAACAATATGTTGCTTCGAAAACTTGGGGCGGACAATCAGCTTGATATGTCCTCATCTCTAGAAACACTCTTTTCTCTTTGGAATGGAAAAGTGGTGACGATTGAGGCAACCCGCGAATATTGTAAGATCTCACGGCCATAATAAAAAAGAACGCCAAGGCGGTTGATGTTAGATTTACGCAGGAATACGTCCAACAGCCGATAATTAACATCACGATTTCTCTTGATGCCACGCCGTCCTCTTCTCAGCAGACGATTGCGGACGAGATATTCAATTCCGATATTCGTTATCTGGTCAGCAGTAAGAGCGCCGAGGGCTTCACTATTATATTAAACAAGCTTGCCCCGGCGGATATCGGTTTTAGCTGGTCGGCGATTGCGGTAAAAGACGCCAAGACGTTTGTGGGTGAACCTGCGTCGCCGAGTTTAGATTTGAGCCCGACCCCGACTCCATCCGAGACCCCGACCCCCACTCCAACTCTGTCCCCAGATGGGGGAGCTCTGGAGCAAACACCTGAACCCACTCCAGAATCAACCCCGACCCCCACGCCGACATTGGAAACACCAACACCCGAACCAACTCCAGAAGTAACCCCCAGTCCATCCGAGACTCCGCTAACTTCTCCAACCCCGACCCCCACGCCAATACCCGAACCATCAGTAAGCCCAACGCCGGAACCTACCCCTGAGCCAACTCCCGTACCGACACTGACGCCAACTTCTACCCCCACGCCTACTCCGGAGCTAACTCCAGAATCGACCCCGACTCCATGAATTCATAATCCGATGTTATACTTATTATGAGATGCTTATGAAAAAATTAATATATCCAATATCAATATTGTTGATTATCGGAGTAGTCATTTTGACTCGGCCTAATACAGCTTATGCCACCATTATTTTGGATGACAGCGATTCGGGAGAGACCACCTCTTCCGTTACTAGCGTGTCTGCCGGAGGCATTTCCACTGTGAACCGCGCCGGCGATCTTATTTATGTTTTTTGCGGTTGGTCCAACGGTAATCCCGGCACAGTCAACGTTCCTACTGACACAGAGGGCAATACTTATGTCCAGATTGGTTCAACTTTGGCCAACTCCAATAACCTTGTTTTCAGTGCCCAGTTTTATGCCAAGAATATAATCGGCGGCACCGCTGACAATATCGTTACATGCAATTGGGGCACCGCCAGATCCTTTGTTTCAATAGCGGTTATGGAATTTTCGGGGGTAGATACGGTTAGTCCCCTAGATACCGGCACCGGCTGTACCGGCCATTCCTGCACTGCCACAAACACCGAGCCTACTACTAGCATAACAACCCAAACCTTTACCTATGGCGCAGGAGATGTAATTGCCGTTGGCGCCAACAATGGAGCGGATAATAGAAGTTACACGGCAGGTGATGGCTATACTCTGGCACCCGGAGTATTGAATGTTGCCGTTATGAAGATGGTCGAATATTCAACTTCCAGTAACACTTCTGCCAGCATTAGCATTAGTACTAGTGCTAGGCAGAACATTATGGCGGCGCTGTTTAAGCCGCAAGCGGCGGCGGCAGCTTCTGCCCAAAACGTAAAAATCAAAGGCGGAGTTAAGATAAGAGGCGGAGTAAAATTTCGTTAACTTTTTTCAACCCCACTCTTGAAAAGGGCGGGGGTTTTTGCTAGATTTCTTGGTATGAATGATGACGGCGGACATAGCGTTGAATACTTTGTCAGTCCATCGCGCGGCAAGCGTGATTTTTTAGGTTCAATAAACGATATAGTCGAATTCATTAACGAGGATGTGGTCAGTAAGTATGCCGTTGTTGTGGGTACGGATTCAGATGAGACGGTGGTTCCTAACGGCCATGCGGGGCTAGCTGATTTCGTCAGCGTGATTACGGTGCATCGCATAGGCAAGCACGGCAGATATTTTTGGAAACGAATTCCAAACGTACAAACTTTTGACCGGCATGACCGGATGCTCAAGGAGG
Organism: Candidatus Yanofskyibacteriota bacterium; assembly: GCA_016181055.1. Lineage (GTDB taxonomy): Bacteria > Patescibacteriota > Minisyncoccia > 2-02-FULL-40-12 > IGHO2-01-FULL-4-A > 2-01-FULL-44-17. The sequence continues at coordinate 3,783 of JACOZZ010000010.1, read as the reverse complement.
CCTACTATTCGCTGGAATTGGCGCAAAGAGTAGTGGCCCAGCTTCGCAAGAGGCTCAACAGCCAGCTCTATGATTTTGAGATTCATCTTGATATCGGCCTTAACGGCCCGACCAAAAGCATGATTCAGGAAATTGTCGGCATGATTACCGGCAACGGATTTACGGCGCGCATTAAGCCGGATTCTTATGCGGCGAATAAGGTAGCGGACCGGCACGTATAAATGAATTTAATCTTTTATCTAATCTTAGGCGGTGCTTTATTAGCGTTTTTTATTTTGTTATTGCGAATTTATAAGAGGACTCAAAAAGATAGTTCGCAAGATATTGCTGTTCAAAATCTAAACCAGCGGCTTGATGGTCTGAATACTTCTATGAATCAGGCGCTGCGGGAGACGGTAAAGATGGTGGCGGAGCAGTTGAAGGATAGCCGTGAGTCCGTTGAACGATCATCTCTAGCGGTGCATCAGCAAGTGCAGGGATTTACTTCCGGCCTAACCCAATTAAGCGAGAGCTTGAAGAGCGTCCACGAATCGGTCAAGGGCGTATCTTCTTTTCAGGATATTTTTAAATCGCCTAAGTTGCGCGGTATTTGGGGCGAAGCATCGCTTGAGGCATCGCTGGGGCAATATTTTCCTAAAGACCGGTATGAGCTGCAGCACTATTTCAAATCCGGAGAGGCGGTGGATGCTATTTTGCGATTGCCTAATGACTTGCTTTTGCCGATTGATTCCAAGTTTAACTGGGAGAATTTTGAAAAAATGGTCAATGCTGACAATGATATTTCCCGTGAGCAATACAAAAAAACATTTCTTTCCGATGTTAAGAAAAAAATAGACGAGATAGCATCCAAATATCTCTTGCCGTCAGAGGGTACGACAGATTTTGCCCTGATGTATGTGCCGGCGGAGACCGTCTATTATGAAGTCGTAAATAATATCAGGGATGTTGATTTGCCGGCCTATGCCATGGGCAAAAAAATCTTTCTAGTCTCGCCGAATACTTTTATGCTGTCAGTTTCAGCCATCGGCCATTGGCTCAAGGATGTCCAGCTCAATAAGCAAACCAAAGATATAATGAAGCGGTTGGAGCGTATCGCCCTAGACGGACGTAAGCTTGGCGATGACTTTAAGCGTCTTGGGAAACATCTCTCTGATGCTCGCGGTTCGTATGAAGATACGGAAAAACGTTTGGACTTGATGGTAGACAGGGTGCAGAACGTGGTTGAGCTAGGGGACGGCAAGGAGGAAGAAAATTTGTTGAACTAGAATCCCGCTTCTCTAAAATATAATCCCATGTCTTTACTTGACGTAACAATTGGCGAAGACTCACCTGATTTTTTTAATGTTGTAATTGAAATCCCAAAGGGCAGCCGCGACAAGTATGAGTTTGACGATAAAACGGGCGTTTTTAAATTAGATAGAGTTTTACCTCCGTCTCTTTTTTATCCGGTGGCTTATGGTTTTATACCCCAAACACTTTCTCAAGATGGCGACCGCTTGGATGCGGTTATATTAAGCGATAATTCACTTCTTTCCGGGCGCGTTATAAGGGTGCGGCCAATTGGGTTGCTGAAAATGACCGATTCCGGCAAGGAAGACTTTAAAATCTTAGGCGTTCAGGCCGATGACCCTGATTACAAAAATGTTAAGGACGTAGAAGATATTAAAATCAAGGACCTGCCTGCACAGGCAGGCGGGAAAATTCTTGAAGAAATTACCCACTTTTTCCAAGTTTATAAGGGGCCGGAAGAAAAAGAAGTTATAATTGTTGGTTGGGAGGGAGCTGAAGGCGCCAAAAGAGAGATAGGGCGTGCGCAGGAATTATTTAATAAGAGTGGATAACTGGTTTATCTTGTTTTTCCATAAAATGTTAAAATTTACTCGTATTACTTAATTTTAAACAAGTCCTGCCAGTATAAAAAATATTGGCGGGCGAAGGAGAGGAGGTGTTCGTATGTTAGAAGTTACAGCAGCATCAGATGTAGTGAGGATGTCTTTGTTGACCCTTTGGGGCAACGTTGCCGGTTTTTTGCCGCGATTGGTTGCCGCCATTGTGGTCTTTTTAGTTGGCTGGCTAGTGGCGGTTCTCATTGCCAAAGTAGTTTGGCACATCGTCAGATTGGTCAGATTAGATCGCGCGCTTGAGAGCGTAGGTTTCAGAAGAGTTTGGGAGAGAAGCGGCTACAAGATGAACAGCCCGCTATTTTTCTATGAGTTAACAAAGTGGTTTTTCATAGCGGTATTTTTGATGGCCGCGACCGATATTTTGGGCTTAGTGCAAGTTACGGAATTTTTGAGGAGCGTTGTGGGTTATTTGCCCAACGTATTTGTGGCGGCGTTCGTTCTGTTAATTGGTATTTTAGTCGCAAGGTTTTTGGAGGGATTAGTACGAGGCTCGGTTAAGGCCGCGCAGTTGGCGTCAGCTAATATGCTCGGTTCTCTCACCAAGTGGGCAGTTATTATCTTTTCGTTGCTAATCGCATTAAGCCAGTTAATGGTAGCCGAAGAAGTTATCAGGATTGTTATCATGGGAATCGTTGCCGGCGGCGCCATAGCTTTTGGTCTGGCTTTTGGTCTTGGCGGACGAATGCACGCCGAAGAATTGATCGGAAAAATGAGGAAGCATATAGGAGAGTAAAAGAGGAAAGACCAAGTGACTATAGAATATAGCCATCTGAAAACAACACCCGCCAAAAGCGGGCGTTGTTGTTTTGTTGACTTTATTTTTAGACCTGCTATACTTACTTTGTTGGGCATAACGAAAAGCCCATTATAAAAAAAACAAGTGGTCACTTTCGAGTGGCCCTTCTATTTTATAAACAGCTAACCCCCATACCTATTGACTCTGTTTTTTGCCTTTGTTAGAATGGTCTTGATGATGAAAAACCTAAACAAAGCATTACAAAAAAGCGGATGACGTCTGGGTGTTAGTTTTCGCCCTAAAAACGTCCCGCTTGGCGGGTTTTTTATTTCAAGAATTCCCCTGGCTGTCGTCCCTCCCCAGTTTTACCAAAACTGAGGAGGGACGGAAGCTAACGCTAAATTGATTGAATAGATTGCAACTTAAAAAATGAATAGTTAGCGGGTAAAATAAAACGATGCTTTGCATTTTCTGGCCGTTCTCCAACTTACCGAGTTCAAGAGTTGCCAGTTTTGAAGCATCAAAAAGATTTATTCTCCGATAATAGGAGGAGGATTTAATTGACACCAAAAGGCGACGAAGGACGTGGCGTGACGACGATATGCTTCGGGGAGCCGTCTAGCGGGCTTTGATCCGGAGATTTCCGAATGGGGAAACCTAGTGCGAGTAATATCGCATTGCCCGGCAGCAATGTCGGGAGCGTACCTGGCGAAGTGAAACATCTCAGTAGCCAGAGGAAAATAAAACAAATGTGCCGCAAGGCGCAAACATACCCTAAGTAGCGGCGAGCGAAAGGGGCGAAGTCTAAACTCATCTCTTGTTAGTTTACTAATAATCGGTGAGGGTTGCAGGGATAATATATCTAGCTAGAATCTAGAAGCTAGAATTTAGAAAGTAGAAGTAATTCTATTTTCTATTTTCTACTTTCTATTTTCTAGTTGGGAAAAGTTACAAATTTGATTGTTAGCCGAACGGTCCTGGAAAGGCCGACCAAAGCGGGTGATAGTCCCTTAAGCGAAAACAATCAAACTTTTCATATTATTTCCTAAGTACCCATGGAGCAGACTATCCGTGGCGAATCCGGGCCTACTACGGTCCAAGACTAAATACTTTTGGTGATCGATAGTGAACCAGTACCGTGAG
>JACOZZ010000009.1 GCA_016181055.1 Candidatus Yanofskyibacteriota bacterium | reverse complement strand
GTGCCTACGTAGGTGCAAATCCTACCGCCCCCACAATTAGAGCAAGCCAATTGATTGGCTTGCGGGTAGGATTTGCAGGGCGCAGCTATGTTTCGCGAGCATTTGGCGAGCGAAACAGCGAGCAGCGGCCTGCGACCGCGAGGCCGGAAGGCCGAGCGAGTTGTAGGACAATCCTACCGCCCCCACGTGTGATGCTTTCTTAATTTTTAAAAATAATAAGCAAGCATATTTGTCTAAAAATTAAACTCTGATCAGTAAATTAAATTTTCCCTAAAAAGCAACTCTGTGGTATTATGCCGACGTAGCTCAGGGGCAGAGCAACTCCATGGTAAGGAGTAGGTCGTGAGTTCAATTCTCACCGTCGGCTCCAGTGCTAATAAAAAACTATTATGAGTCAAGATAGCCTAATAAAATTGAAGTGCGGGCAGTGCAAGCGGGTCAATTATTTTTCTACGAAAAATAAGAAACTGGTCACTCGCGCGATTGAGCTGAAGAAGTTTTGTAAATGGTGCCGGAAGCACACGCCGCACAAGGAAGCCAAGAAATAATTTTGGCTTTGGGGACGTCGTTCAATGGCAGGACTTTGCTCTCCAAAAGCAAGTATCCCCGTTCGAGTCGGGGCGTCCCCGCCTTCGCCCACCGAAGCGGGCTACGGCGGGTAAAACCCGCTTCTAGACCGCGAAGGAAGGATCCCAACCTAAAACCCCGCCAAGGCGGGGTTTTAGGTTGGGGCAAGTCATTGCCAACGCCAGTTTTTTAATTTAGCATGAGGTGATAATGTTTTTTAAAAATTGAGGAGACGAAGATGCAGGCACTTACGCCGGAACAGTTAAAAACATTTTTGGCAACAATTTGCGACGAAAACACAAGTTTGGATTCCAGCGGTTGGTCAGCAGAAAATCCTTTTTGGGGTCATTGCGCCGTTGTTTCTTTAGTAGCGCAGGATTTATTTGGTGGCGATTTGTTGCGTGCCTCGCTTGAAAAGGTTCCTGGCTTTGAAAATATGCGATCTCATTATTGGAATAAATTAGCCGATGGGAGCATTATTGATCTTACAGCATCTCAATTCGGCACCAGATATCCACATGGATTAAATCACGAATCTAAACAGCGATCTTACGTTTTGTCATATCCTGAAACTGCCAAAAGGTACAAACTTTTAGCATTAAGGTTGGCCAAAATACTAAACAATAATAATCCGCTTTTTGACGACCCAATTTATCAAAAATGTTTGTTTAATGCTTTGAATTCGTCGTGTCAGAAATTAAAATTTGGCTGCGTTATTACTAAAGATCAAACAGTAATTTCAGAAACTCACAATCAAACCCTCGAACCGTTAAAATCGTTTTGCGAGCCGACTTGTATCAGACTGTCTATGCAGTCTCGTTCCGATGCTATGATTGGTGCTTGTGGCCATGCGGAAGAACTAGGTATTTGGCAGGTTGTCAGGGCGGGCGTTCAAACCAATGAATGCGAACTCTATGTTGCTGGTATCGATACCCGGACTTATAGTGTATTGATTAAAAAAGAATCAGGCTTTACCTGTTTACGTTGTGGTAACCAAATTTACCAGTCGCAATTAAAACAAGTTTACACACCAGTTGTTGATCGCTGGGTTGGGATTAACGCGCAAGAAGCTCTTAAATCAGCTTTGGCGTTTCAAGCCAAACTACTCGGTTTAAACAGGTAAATGGGGAGGAAATAAATGCCAACAATCAACCATGGACAAATTAAAAAAAATGCGGAATTTTTAAAGAATTTGCCGGATAATGGCAGTGGCTTGAACTTCTACAGTTTTCAAAAGGAAGGCAGAGAAATTATTGCCTCCGACATGTACCCGCCGCTTAATCATCCGCAATCAATCAATTTTTTCTTTTTTGTTTGCATGCATCAATTTGGATTTTGGTATGGAGATGAGCGCGGTTACGTTGAGCCGCTTTTCGGGACGGTAAACGGCAAAAAGAATAAGGGTTCTGATTTGTTATGGAAAGCGGCAATGCGAGCATTTAATGAAGATGTCGAATGTTTTGAGCCGAAGAAACTGGCTATAATCAGGCCGCACGATTTAGCCCGAAAGATTTTTAGCGACGATAACGGTCCCGTTACATTTCCTGATTTTGAAACTAGATTTCAACTGACGCGGGCTTATGGACTATGGTTTCAAAAAGCAAGTTCTAAAAATCCCCAAGAATTAGTTCGATTCAGCAATTGCAGTAAAAACTCATTAGCCAAGTTTCTTGAGCTAATGCGAGAAGTACCGGGCTATAATGAAGATGAACTTCAAAAGAAAAACCTGCTTCTTGCCATGGCTTTGGCCAATAGGCCGGAAAAATGGTTGGAAATCAAAGATCCGCAGAATTGGCGGCCGATTATTGATTACCATCTTATGAGATTGGCTTTGCGACAAGGGTTGGTTGACCTTGACGATAAGGAAGGGGAACAAAATGAAGCTAGAAAGTGGACCGATTTGACAACCGAGGCATCTATTCGCCAATCGGTTTACGAGGCCATGGAAACGATTATAAAAGAATCAGGTAAGCCCATGTCTTTTGTGGATGAAAATTATTGGAACGGCCGACGCTATTGTCCCGAGATAGAAACACCCGATTGCCAGAGTTGCTTGTTTAATTCTGTTTGCAAGAAGCGTATTGAGCTTTTCCAGCCGATACGCAGAACTACCGCGTATTAATAACCCCTAAAAACGGGGTTTTTTTATTTCATATCCAAGCGGCCCTTGCCAAAAACTTTTTAATTGTTAGTATGATGACAAGCAGTACGTTGATAATTGAATAAAAAAAGGAGAGAGCAATGAACCCACAAAAGGGTGCAAAAATAGGGTTGATATCCAGAATCGATTATGGTTCTAAGGGGTTTAGGCAGTCATTACTGGACATGGCTTTTAATGTTTTTCGAAAAGAGGGCACACATTTTAATATCCTTGGCGCAGGCCTGATTTCCCAGAAAGATATTACCCAAGAGATGAAAGCATACGTAAAGCGCGAACTTAATGGTCACAAAAGAAACAGCGCAGAACGTTTTGCCGCGAAGCAAGACCTGGAAGATAAGTTCTTAATTAAAATTGCCCAGCAACTAGCTAAAATAATTCCCATCACTACCGTGCCGGATCCTGAAAACATTAATAAAGAAAAGAAAATTGACCTGTTCGTCATTACAAGTCCTGCATTTGATGGCGTAGTAGGTGAAAGAGTTGCCCAATTTTTATCAGAGATACGAGACGATATACGGGTTTGGAACGCCGGCGGAGACCGTTTTCCGGTTAAGTTTGTTAATAAATTGGTTTGGGCCTTGACTCCGCAAAAAGCAGTCTGGATGCGTGGTGATTACTATAGCACAGCTGTTGAGAGAGTAATTAAGGATAAAAGAAAACAAACCTCACAAAGCTCGCCGGATCTTTTTATAGTTTTCGGATTTGGGTCTAGTATACATAAGCCTAAAGGAGAACTTGAATATCAGTATTTATCAGTGCCAGTTTGTCATAGGCTGGAGGAGACAAGGGTCTCAGAAAACCAAATTGGTGTCGGAGTTCTTGAGTTTCCACCGGATGCGAGCGAGCATCTATACAGAGTGTATAATTTTAAAGATCTGGTCAGTAAAGAGCTAAGTTTTGTTGTTGCTCCCGAACGCGCTACCGCTATTGAGAAAAAGATAATTGATGTTATTAAATCTCGCGGTTGGGCTACGCCAGGTATTTTGCAGAGTGATTTGAAATTACCGCCGGAAGATATCACTAAAGCTCTGAAGAGCTTAACTAAAAAGAAAACGTTTCGCAGAAAAGGTGAAAACTGGCCCGGTATTTATTATCAAGAAGCCGCTAAAAAACATTATTTTGATTTAAAATATATTCAAGAAAAATTAAAATATGCCGTTCCTAGCGGCCCCTGGCAAGAAGACAGGATCGTGAACTTTGCTTGTATACATGCTGGTTCGGTTGAAACTGACTACCATTTTTTTGTAAATAGAGTTCCGGAGATCATTCTTAGTTCCGGAGCGACCACATTAATTGATGCCGGGGATACAAAAGAAGGAACGAGGCATAATTTAATGTCCAAGGGTGAAATTATTGCTGGAATGAACAATACACAACAAGAAAAATTTGCGGCCCATATGATAGGCATGGTTATGGCAAGAGTATTTAAAGAAAGATTTACTTTGGCAGTCAAAGATCAGGAAAAAATAAGCGACGCATTAATTGCAGACTTAGTTAATCGTTGTCTGCTTCGTTTTGTCTATATTCTTGGTAATCATGACACGTGGGAAGCGGAAGACGGGCATGACCCACTTGAACTCTTCCACATTACACTGGCTAAATTTTTGACCGAAGAAATTCATAGCTATTTTCTATCTCAAAAATTGCCGCTATGTACGGGTTTAAATATATTGATTGAGAATAAGATTGAGAGAAAAGAATATTTTAATTTGCCATCAGGGCTGAAAGTTTCTATTCAGCACCCATATATGGCGAGAGCTAAGACAACCTCTTTAAGGCCGCAGGAGATGTTGGTTTTTGCCAAATCAAGCGGCTGCCAGGTTGTTATTGGGGCAAACTTCCATGTCAGTGAGATGGTATGCGAGTGGGATATGGATTTAGGACAAAGGGTATGCCAACAGATCGGTACGATAAAACACGGTTCTCATTTTGAGAGACACAAAATGAAACAGGTAGATCAGGGGGTTGGATTTTTAAGAATAATCTCCAAGGACGGCAAGGTTTTCATGACAGAGAGCGCATTCTATGGAGGGGCGAAATCTCAGCCCGTAGATAATCTGGATTTGGTCAACTCTTTTATTGAGAGCTTGGGCATTGCGCCGATTACGAACTTAAAGAAATAAGAAATAAAACAACCGAGCAAAGCTCGGTTTTATATTTATTGAAAACTATTTGTGGTTTTTCGCTCTCTGATCCTTGGCATAGTTGATGCCAAGGTATTGGGGGAGAAAAGGCATAGGGTAGGCGTTGCCAATGGTAGTGCGGTAAATTATCTTTTGATTTTCGCTATAGTTCAAAAGTTTAATTGTAGGATCAAATTGACCGCTTTCATCAAAACAATTTTCAGCAATGTTTTGCAGGCAATGGCCGCAGGAAGGGCAAAAATCGGCAGGGGAGAGATCGGGCGGTAAATCTTTCAAATCATTCAGGGGTAGCGGCCAAGGTATTTCTTTTCCTTCCGGCGCTCCCACGACTGCTATGCCGGCGATTCTATGCGGACCAAGAACGGCTATCATGTTGTCTAAGGCATTTTGCTCTGCGTGGGTAGTTTGCGTCCAGCTGGCTCTTTCTACGTTGCAACCATCAAAGAAATTTCCCCAAGGTGTCATAACAGAACAACCCATCCAATAATGAGAATAAGGAGCTTGGGCATTAAGCCGTACTTTGCAAGCTCGGCTAATAAGTGTTTGTTCTCCAGCGGTTAGTTCGTCAAAATCTAAAAGTTGAATTCTGATTTCGGTTTTGATTATCCTCATTCGCCCCCCTTTTTTTAATGTTCTAAATTTTATACTTTCAAATCTAGTAATGAATGAGTATTTAGTCAAGTTATCAGATAGACATAATTGCTATTTAAATTATAACTTATTCTCAAATTCTCAAGAATTTGAGAATAAGTTATAAGTAGAGAAATAATTAAATCCGCCTTGCGGCGGATTTTTTATAACACTTCTATTTTTAATTTTCTTGGCTGGTCGGGCGGGAGTTTTTTAACGGCAGGACGCATATTGGTTCGGTTGGTTTCAATGCTCCATTCGTGGAAGAATATGCCGCAGATGGCGTAACCACGACTTCTCTCGAAAACGCCCCAGCCCCTTTTGAATTTATCGCCTGCACGGAATAGTAATACGTTATTCCATTCGCTGCAGTTTGATCGGTATATGAATGAGCGCGGCCTGACGTTTCTGTAAGCTTATTCAGCGCGCCTGATGCTCCGCCACGAAAAATGCGATATCCGGTGATTGCAACTCCGCCGCTTGAGTCCGGCGGCGACCAATCGAGACG
>JACOZZ010000008.1 GCA_016181055.1 Candidatus Yanofskyibacteriota bacterium | reverse complement strand
TCCGCCACAATATTTTTAGCAAAAGAGCCGCTCCCAATAGTGTCGCGGCCCAGACTGTAAAACTTTGATGTTTGAATTGAACGACCGCCCAGTCGGTACTAAAAAGTCCAACAAGGTTCAGCTCTATAAGTTCGCGAAGTGCGTTTAGAAGGTTCATTTGGCCCTCCGGAGAAATTTATTGAACCATTTATTCAGTCCTTGCCATTTCTGCCGTTTATTAAATAACCAAATTCTCCAATCGCTTAACTCACCGGCGAACTTTCTCATAGCAGTAATTTCATCAATTAAGCCGCTCCGGGTTTCTTCACGATATAAAATATTCTCGTTGTGTTCCAGCCGATTATTAAGAAGGAACAGTAACTCTCTTTTTCTTTTTTGCGATATTTGCGAGATTTTGCTTCCGATATCATCGTATGTAAACTCGCCATCCCTAAGCTCGGCCACATATGACAAGAAGAACCTGCGCAGTTCATTACAAACCGCAGCCCTTGTTTCGCGCAATTTTTGGTTATCTGATTCGCCCGCAAGGTTTGCTTGCAACTGGGCAAGTTTATTGTTCAAGAACATAAGAGCATGTTTGGGCGCAAGCCGCTCCTCTTGCTCATCAATTATCTGGCTGGCAGATGCCGTTTTTGTTTTGCTTGTTTTCCTGGCCGTAGAAACAGCCGGTTTCCAAAACAGCTGGAAGATAGCCGCGCCGAATATCATGAACAGTACGCCTATTAGGCCGTTCATTATATTTTCTTGTTCTTTGAAGGACCCGAAATCAACTCTATCTATGATATCATCAGCATTTTTGGTCAGGACGCTGTCATAGCGCAGCATAATGCCTGGGGCTTTAACGGTGTAAACTTCCAAGTCCTCTTTTGATCTGCCGGCTTCTTCTTTCACATACTGAAATTCTTGCTCAGGGATCAGCATATCTCCCTTTTTAATGTCAATGTGCCTAAGATAATAGACCAAATCTTCATAGTTTTCTTTTTTATATCTGCGCCGATTTTGACGTTCAAGCTCATGCCCCCTTATGGGGTCAAGCTCAAATTCGCCAAAAGACATATTTTCCGGTTCAGACATCTCATATAGCAACTTGTAGCCATCCAGCCACCGGACGGTATATGTTAGTTTGACTTCTTCCCAATTAGTATAAACGGTCCTATCGCTTATGGGTTGATCAACAATAACCGGATTTTCTACCGATGGCGTAGGCTGAATTTCTTGGCGGCAAGCTGGAATGATTAGCGCCAGCCAAATAGCGATCAATAGCATGAATGTTTGGCGTTTTCTCATCTTTATGATTCCTCAATTTGTGAAAGTTCTTTGTTGCAGCAAGGATAAAATAAACAAATTGCAGAGTCAAGGGCTTCTTAAAATATAAAGCCCGACTATTAGCCGGGTTTAAACTGCATTATCTGTGCATTGCTTTTCTTTGAGATAAAAATTGTGCCAGTTCGTTAAAATGCTCACCGAAATTCAGGGTAATTGAATCAACGCCGGACCTTTCTAATGTTTCGCGAAGTTTACTCATTTTTTCCAAAAATTCTTGCCTGATGCTTATCGCCTGCCCAGCCTTAATTTTTTGAGTGGTGCCAGTTTCAATGTCTCTTGCCAAGATCGTTCCCGCGCTGCCATGCCACATGAGTTCATTGGGGTCATCAAGGATTACCGCAATAACATTCCAGTTGTGTTTTGCCGATAAAAATTCGAGTACGTCGTAATTTATCTCCGATTGGTTATTGATAACATCCATAAGGTCCGAAAGCACCACAATGGAGCATTGGCATCGGAGCCGGGCTGCCAAGAATTCAAACGCAGCATTTAGATCTGACCTTTTTTTGATAAATTGATTTTTTTTCTTCTGCGCATCGAATGCATTTGCTTTTTCAACTATCAATTTTATTGCGTAAAAAATATGGCCGGAACCGAATTTAGGCGGTAGATAGAACTCAATGTCGTCAGAAATGCAAAGTATTCCAACCGGATCATGAAAATGATTGGCGGTAAACCCTAATGCGCCTATCAAATGAAGCAAGAGCCTGAATTTATTTGCCGTTTTATCAACTTCCACAAAAATTGAGGGCGAAATATCAACCACTAAAATGGACGGCGTTTTCTTTGTTTCCGGCTTTTCTATTTTTAATATATTCCGGGGCCAGTTAGGAAGGGTCAATGTCCAATCTATGCTATCCAGGGGATCGCCTTTGCGCCACTTGTTAATGTCGTAGATATCCAAGCCAACGCCCTTCAGGTTACTGCGATGTTCGCCGATAGATAGATTTATTGTTTTTCTTCTGAAAATTTCCTGTTGGATTTTCTGGAGCTCCTCAAAAATGCTTTCTGTTTCTACCATTTTGGTACCATAGTATTTTCTAAGATTTCCTCAAAAACCTCATCTTTTGAAACTTTAAATTCCTTGCCCGGGGTCAAACGCAAGCGGTGCATAATAACCGGTTTGGCAATTTTCTTAAAATGTTCAGGCCTAATTTCGTTATTGCCGTCAAAAAACGCCTGGGTTCTGGCAACGCCTTCAAAATGGAAATTAACCCTGGGAGTGGCTCCCACCCTGATGTGCTCTTTTACGTATTGCCTAAATGATGATTTGCCCTCAACTGTTTCCGGATCGGTATTCCTCAACAATCTGACCCTGTATTCAGTTGCGAAGGGATGCGATTTCACATTTTCAAAAATATAGTGCGCGCAGGCAAGAATTTCTTCCAAAGTTGTTATCTGGTTAATGCTCTTGCCGACAACATTATCGGCGCTGATCCTAACTTCATTCGTTGGACTAGGCCGCTTCATAAAAATAGCCAGTGTAACTCGATCCAGTTCAGCCATTGGATTCTCATACGTTCCTTCTTCCTCGCCGAAAATATTTTGTGTAATGAGCGTCATAAAAAACCTTGGCCCTTCAATGTCTTCAAAATTATGCGATAACGGAAAAAGAGGAATGGCGGACATTTGTTTGGCTAGCTCACCGAAATGTTCAACTTTGGGTGAAATAGAGTGCTCCTCCATGGCTTCTAAAAGCGACGCCCAAGTCTGGCCGCGCATACGATTACCCTCGTCAACCTTTACTATATGAGCGCATATCGGTCCGGGGCAAAAAACAATTTTTCTTTCTCCGCCCTTCGTTTCTATCATTTCCGGATGGCCTAAAATATCATAAGGCATCAGGTCCGGCGTACCTTGGACTCTGGAGGATTTAGCAGTTATCGCGGAAGCAACAGATTCAATTAGGTCGGTTTTGCCGACTCCGGTGCCGCCATACATCATAATATTGGGCTGGCCCAGAAGTTTAGTCTTAGTAATTTTATCGGAGTAGGGAATCAATGTGAAAAGCGCTCTGACGATCATTCTGGCCGGTTCTTCAAGACCGAATAGCCATTTTGTGGTTTCGGCAAGTAAATTTTGTTCAATTTCTCTAATACGCTTCGGCGTAATCGGATCCATGTGTTCTCCCTCTAAATTATTAAGGTTCGTAATTGTTCGGATAATAATGGAAATATAACATGCTGTCAATAAATAAAAATGCTCCTTTTGGAAGCATTGTCTCATTTGATATTGGCGATCATCGGCATTAGTTTTTCAAGCTCGGAGGCGGGAACCAAGTGGAACGTTTTCCATGGGTGATATTCAATTCCCCTTTCGGTCAGTTCCAAGTACCCGCCTTGTTCCGAAGAATTTATGCCTACGAGTTCGCTTTCCTCATTAACAGTCGGGCCGCCGCTTAAACCGCCGAAAGAAAATAAATGGTCTTCTTTGGTTTCTAATTTAATATAAGTGTTAGTCACTTCAGATAAAAGTTCTGATGAACCGACAATATTTTTATTCTGAATTTTAGCAGCTATATCTGTTATCTTGCCTTCCAGATCGTCGTGTACAAACTCTTCATTCTTTCCTAACACCCCGTAATAGCCGCGTAATATGGGTAAAATAATTTTGTTTCCTTGGAGCGCTGCCGGATGGGGATGTATCCCTCTTACAAATACCTTGTCGCCAACTTTGATATTTTGCGCGACCTTGTACGGTTCCGGGAAACTTGCCGGATCATAGTTGCCGGCTATTTTTATTATGGCAACATCGGTAACCGGCGGGAGCCATACCAGAAAGCCGTCATATACTCTGCCGTTAAAAAATACTTTGGCTTTGCCATCGCTCTCGCTGCCGATAAAATGCTTGGCAGAGGCGAAAAGTCCGCGTTCCCTGTCAATTAAGAAAGCCGAGGCCAGAATATGCAATGAACAATTTCTTTCTCTTATGAATAATGCCTCTCTAATTACGATATTTTGTTGGTAGTAAGCCGGATTTTGACAAACGCTTGATACCTTGGGCGGTCCGCAACCGGAAACAGACAAAATGCTGACGGCCAGCAAAAATCGGACGATAGTTATTTTCATTATACTTATCCGGTTTCTTGCAAAACTTTGGATATTTTTGGCAACGCCCAATCAATCTCTCTTTTGGTAATTATCAAGGGCGGGCTGAATCTTAGTGTGCGCTCATGGGCGATGCCACACATTATCCCTTCTTTCAAAAGCCCGTCTCTATACAAATCCGCGTTGAACGGCGAATTTAACTCCACTCCTATCAAAAATCCGCGTCCCCTGACTTCTTTTATTGCGGGACTTTTAATTTTTTGCAGTTCGCTTAAAAAATACTCGCCGATCTTGCGTGCGCGTCCTACAAAACTAGAGTCTTCTATCAAAATATCAATTACCTCGCAAGCAACGGCGCAAGCTAACGGATTGCCGCCAAAAGTACTGCCATGGCTGCCCGGATCCAACACCCGCATGACCTCATTTCTCCCCAGCACGGCCGAAATCGGTAAGATGCCGCCACTTATGGCTTTCCCCACTGTCATTATATCTGGCTTTACTCCGTATTCCTGATGGGCAAACATAGTGCCGGTTCTCCCAAAACCGGTTTGAATCTCATCCAGGATAAATAGAATGTCGTTTTCCTTGCAAAGGTTTTCAACTTTTTTCAAATAATTAGGGAAGGGAATATTGATTCCGCCTTCTCCTTGTATCGGCTCTACGATAAAAGCTGCCGTATTGCGGTTTACCGCCCGCAGAAGTTTATCAAAATCATCAAATGGCACGCTTTTGCATCCTGGTAAAAATGGTCCGAAATGCTTTCTATAAAAATCATTAGAGGAAAGGGATAAAACTCCTTGCGTACGGCCATGGAAATTATTCTCGCAGGAAATAATTTCTGCTGAATTTTCCGATATCCCCTTTGTTAGATAAGCGTATCTTTTAGCGATCTTCAGGGCCGTTTCCACGGCCTCTGCTCCCGTGTTCATCATTAAAACCGTATCCATATTGCAGAAATGGGTCAATTTTTCACACAATTGGGCATACGGTGCGGTATAATAACTGCCCGTAACTAAAGTCAGCTTTTTCGCTTGGCGATTCAAAGCGTCTAAAAGACGGCTATAATATTTTCCGCTTCTGCCGAAAATAACAGCCGAATAGCCGGCTATCATATCAAGGTAACGCTGTCCGGTTTCTTCGTTGGTAATCCAACAGCCACGGCCAGTATCTAAAACCAATGGATAATGTTCATAATGATGCGTACTGTATTTGTCAGCTGTTTCTCTGATTTCCCTGTCTGTTAAAGAACGTCCCATTTTTGCTCATCCTTGATTATTTGGGATTATCCTGCTTGAAATTAACAGAAAAAATGATAAAATGTCAACCTAGTAACGTAAATGAAATTAAATAAAAAAACTATTCCAAATGTTCCGGGGGTGTATTTTTTCCGCGATAAACGCGGGCGGATTTTATATATCGGCAAAGCGGTCAACTTGAGAAATCGTTTAAAATCCTATTTTCCCTATCGGGATAGTAATCCGCGCATTGCTAAGATGCTTGAACTGGCCGCAAGGGTGAATTGGCAGGAAACCGGTTCAGAAATAGAGGCTCTAATAGTAGAGTCTCGGCTTATTAAAAAATATCACCCGCTTTTCAATATTATGCTTCGCGACGACAAGCAATATTTCTATGTCGGATTTAC
>JACOZZ010000007.1 GCA_016181055.1 Candidatus Yanofskyibacteriota bacterium | reverse complement strand
AAGATTAGTCCGATCATATTAAGCCGTCCCTTGGGGCGGTTTTTTTTGAATAACCCTGCCGCTAAAAATTAAAATCCCGACAGTGTCGGGATAAATTTTGATAAAGTCATTTTCAAGCGTGGGATTTTATTGTCCCCTGAATTTCGGTTTTCTTTTTTCAATAAATGCCCTTACGCCCTCTTCAGCGTCATGGGTTTGGAAAACTTCCAAAATTCCATTTTTCTCGTCAGCCAATCCCTCGCTGAGGTATTTCTTATTGCCGTTTGAAATGGCTTGCCAGGCCAGCGCAAATGATCTTGGAGTGGTCTGGCCCGCCATTTTCCAGCCGAGCTGTATTTTTTTCATTTCTTTTAAGGCGGCTAATCTGTTGTAGAGTCCTTCTTTTAGGGGCGATTTTTTTAACTGTCTCCTGGATTCAAATTTGCAACTGACAAACTTGTCTAACCGTTCGAAAGTTAATTTTAAGAGTTCCGGCTCCATCTGATAATTCGATAGAACCAAATCAACCAGAGGTTCGCGGGCTTCTTGCGGTCTGCCCGAAAGTATGAGATTAACCGCTAGAGCCTTTCCTGCTCGGCGAGGCAAACGTTGAGTGCCACCGGCGCCAGGCATAATTCCTAAAGTCACTTCCGGTAAACCGACCGAGCTTCCTTCTTCCGCGATTATCCAATCACAGGCCAGCGCCAGTTCATAGCCGCCGCCAAAAGCCCGTTTGCGTATCAAAGAGACAACAGGCGCCGGAAAGTTCTCAATTATTTCCAGCAGCTCATTGAATTCGCCGACCGCTTTTTGCGCGCGCTCCTCGCTATGCAAGCACATGGGAAATTCCTTAATATTAGCGCCGTTGACCGGCCCATTAGCCCCAATAAATAAGGCCTTGATATCTTTTATGTTTTTTAATGATTCAATCGTTTCGCGAAGCTGTCTGACGACTGAAGATGATAAAATGTTACCCCGGCCGTCGCCGAAAGCGAGCTGCCAGTAACCGTCGCCGAGGTTGTTGAGCTTTACTTTGGAGCCATGCTCATAAAAACCAACTCCCGTTTTCATGCCGAATTTTTTCTCGGCAACCATTTTTTCAAGCAATGGGGGAATGGGGCGATGTTTTTCCGGCTCTTGCTGTTGAAATGATCTCAGGGCGTCCAAACTGACGTCATTGCCGACCAAATCGCAAAACATCACGGGCCCCATTCTGAATTTAAGCCGGTCTTTTTGCTCTTCAAGTTTTTCCGGCGGCAACTGCAGGAGTTCGTTAAGCTCGGATGCCTTGATGGGCCAGCTCAAGCCAAGCTGCGTGGCCTTGTCCAGTGTTTCAAGAGAACAGCCGGTTTCTTTGACAAGTTCGGAAACTGAATCGGCCATCTCTTTTATAATTTCCAAAGCAGCGGGATGCTTGAACCACTCACCTCTCAAAAAAGCACCATCTATTTCTTCTTTGGTTGTGCCGCGATCCAGCAACGCTTTAAAAGTGGCGGCAACCATCGGCAGAGCCACGCGATTTACAATGAAACCGGGAATGTCGGGCGCAACTACGTGGGTTTTGCCCAGCGCGGCAGTCAAATGAGTAGCCCAGGCAGCAGTTTCGCCGTTGGTTAATTCAGAAAAAATCAGTTCAACTAATTCCATGCGCGGTACCGGATTGAAAAAATGCATTCCCAAAAATCTTTCGGGATTTTTAACGGCTTGCGCTAAACCGCCGATCCTGATAGTTGAGGTATTGGAAGCGATGGGAACGCCGGAGTCAACTTTTTCAGTGATTGCCCGATACAATTCCATTTTTGCTTCAGCGTTTTCAAAAATGGCCTCAATGATAAAATCAACAAAAGCTAAAGATTCTAAATTTCTTGAGTCTAAAAACTGGATGCGGTTCAGGGCTTTGTCAACGGCTTCTTTGGACTGGTATAAGAATTTGCCGTCCGTTCCTTTTGCCAAGAAAAGCGCGAGCCACAATTTATTTTGGAAATCCCGGATAATTTCATGATAGACCAGCTCAAACGGACTATTTCCGGCTTTTTTTTTGGCCATTTCACCGAAAACATCAAAAAGGTACACTTCAAAACCATTTTGCACGGCAGTCTGCGCGATGCCTAAACCCATAGTACCGGCGCCAAAAACAGCAATTCTTTCAATCTTTTCCATGGTCTTCTCCCGTATTTTTAAAGTTCAGTATTAATCCATCTAAAAAATTACGCCATATTAGAAAACTTGTAAAGTGACACTCGCCCCTAATCACAAAAATTGCAATTTTTGATACAGAAGTTTGCTTACCGGCTACGCGTGCGTGTTTTGCTGGCCCTTCGGGACAGGCGCAAAACGCGCGCGCCTCCGCCGGTAGAAACATCCTTTACTTATCAATCGGCGGAGTGATAAAAAGCGCTTCGCTCCCAGTAATTGCAATTTTTGTGATGAGGGGCTCGCTCTAGCCGTTGAAAATAAAAAATCAGGATAAAATCCTGATTGATTTAGCGTGTTTTGCGCTCAAAAAATAATGCGGAGATACCAGTTTGTTTCTCGGTATAGCCGAAAAGTAAACCATGCAATCGTGTGCCTGCTTTTACCAAAACAAGAGCGTAGGCCGGGCCCAGAAGAACCATGGCAAGTAGATTCCAGAATCCCCAGAAGTTTTGATAGGTCGGTATGGCGGTATCAACAATGGGTTTCAATCTGAGCACTTCCAATCCGGAATTCCACATAAAATGATTTCCGCCCCATGCTTCCGGATGACCCAGTAATGGCGCTAAGAAATAAAAATTTAGATAATCCAAGTAAAGCGAACCGGAAATGGTAAAGAAAATCCACAGGGCGGTAGCATATAGGATTTGTCGCACTGACGGCCACTCCTCTGGTGCCCCCGTCAATATTGCTAACAGCGAAGCATAAAGCGCAAGGCCCATGAGTACAATGAAGGTGTTTTGAATAAAGTATCCCGTGAAAAAGAGCAACAGTCCGGCAATTGCCGGAAACCATGTGGCAACTCTGGGGTTTTCAATGCGCCGCGCCAGAGCTTCTACCAGAAGGCCGACAAGCGGTAAAAGGATCAAGATGTCCAGTATGAAACTCCGACAAGTACCAGGGGCATATGTCTGCGTGAGTTTTCGCATTGCAGCCCGAGTTTTAGGATGACGTTCGGCGGCAAGAACAATGCTGATGCTGCCGAGAATAAACAAGAGCAGGGTTATCATATCTGTCCCTCCTTTTTCATCCATTCTAGAGTTTCACGCAGTCCGCCGCTATAAAGGTTGTCGTATAAAAAATCAAATCCGAGTTCTCGAATTGCTTCTGAATTAACAAGGAAGTTAAAGCCCTTGTCAAAATAACCCAAGAAATCACGCTGTACTAATGGCGGATGTTTGTGCTTCCGCGCGATTTGTTCAGACCGCCAGGCAAAAAATCTCATAAGCCAAAGCGGGTAGCTGACCGGAAACAGGTCAACTTTGACGCCCAAGTGGTTGAATTTAACTTTGAGCCATTTCATTAGCTCTTTAATGGTATAGTTGGAGCTATCTCCCAGATTATAGCGCTTTCCAATTGTATCTGTTCGCTGTGCCAGGAAAAGCGCTGCTCGGCACACATCGGTGACGTGTACCAAACTGATGCGGTTTTTGCCTCCGCCAGGGAAGCCGGGGAGCTGATTCCTTGCCATCATATCAATGACCACCATTGCCCCATAATTTCCGCCAGGGCCGTAAATTGCCATAGGAAAAATTTCAGTTAGGGGTAGATCGTTATATTGTCTGCAAATGATATGCTGGAGGAATTTTGATTCCTCATAGGCATTTCGCGGGAGCATCGGCGCGTCTTCCGTGAGCGATGTCCCGGGCATGATATTTTTGAAGCTATCGCCATAGACAGATGACGAGATCCAAGCCACGATATGGCGCACATTCGGATTGTATTCCCGAGTCGCCCTCAGGCAATTTTCCATAATAGCGGAGTTGGTTTTGAGGATGGTTTGGCGGGGGATATCATATCTAAAGATTGATGCAACAAGAAATTCAAGGTCGGGTTGGTATTTATTCATCATGCGTTCCACGTCCGATAAGTTTGTCAAGTCGCAAGGATGAAAATCTACATCGGCCGGCAAGAGCTTGGGTTTAACATTGGGATGGTCGGTGGCTATAACATCGTAACCATTTTGCGATAACAGCCGTACCATATGCGGTCCTACGAATCCGTAGGCACCGGTTACCAAAGCAGTGGGTTTTTTGATTTCCGGCATTCATTTCCTCTTTCTTTTTTAATGAACTGTCTAATTAAGCATATCTTTTGATATTATTGACAAGATGTCAAACCTCACCCCTTGTTTTTTAGTCATGTTTTAAATAGACTGCGATTAGATTTTGCGGTCTTTAAAAACAAGGAAGAAAATGAGCGAAAACGAAGTTGTCATTGTGAACCCAGCCAATTTACAAATGGTAAGAAAGCTGCAGGTTTGCAACAGATCTGATATGGATATCCTGACGCTAAGAGCCAGAACCGCTCAAGAGAAATGGAAAACTACGTCTCTCTATGACCGATTGCAGCTTTTCAATAGATTAAAAAGATATATCCAACGCAATTATCAGGAATTTATATCGGTAATCCAATCAGAAACCGGGAAAACCTGGCCTGACGCAATGGTAGACGTGATCTCCGCGGTTGCTGAAATTTATAATATTGAAAAAAATGGCGTTAGCCGCGTTTTAGAATTCTCAAAGCCCGTCAAAACTCACCCTTTTCTACGCAACAAAAGAACGACTGTACCGCGCAGACCCAAGGGAGTAGTAGGTATAATCTCACCTTGGAATTTACCGCTTGCGATTCCGGCAGCTGATATATTTCCGGCGCTTTTCCGCGGCAATGCGGTTATCTGGAAACCATCTGAATTTACGCCGCTGAGCGCTTTAAAGTTGAAAGAAGCAATGATAAAAATCGGGTTTCCCGATTATCTCCTTCAGGTTGCCGTCGGTTATGGAGAGACCGGCGCGGCACTTTGCGAGGTTGCTGATTGCATTGTTTTTACCGGCTCCTGTGCGACCGGGGAAAAAGTAAAAGCAATCTGTGACGGGCGCCGCATTTCATATCATCTTGAAATGGGCGGAAAAGCTCCGGCCATTGTTCTTGCCGATGCCAACATTGACCGTACTGTTTACGGTTTGCTCTACGGCGCTTTCAGTAATAACGGCCATTATTGCAAGGCATTTGAAGTCGCACTAATCCACCGCAGTATTTTTAATGAGGTTGTTAACCGGCTTTTGCGCCTTGTTAATAATTTGGTGTCCGGCAAAGATTACGGACCCATTATTACTAAGCAGCAATTAGATATTGTAAAAAATCAGGTTGAACAAGCTAGAGCTCTCAAGGCCTATATTGCCGGCGGTTGGGAAATCAGCGGAAAAGCCGGTTATTGGTATCAGCCGACAGTTATTCTTTGGGCCACCGAAGATATGGATGTGGTGCGAAAAGAAACCTTCGGCCCTGTATTGCCGATTATCCCGTTTGATAACGAAGAAGAGGCGATTCGTCTTGCTACAAAGACGCACTTGGGATTAAACGCTTCAATTTTTACAAAGAATGAGAAAAATTTTTATGAGCTTGCCGAACGTCTTTCTGATAATATCGGCAATATCGTCGGCAACGATGCCATGGTTAATTGGTTCATTACAGAAGCTCCACAGTGTGGTAGGAAGCGCAGCGTCGCTCCGGTTTGCGGGCTTGAACGCCATGGATATTCAGGCGATGAACGTTTTGATGATCCGAATACGATAGTCTGGCATAAGCACTCATTCTTCCATCTGCCGTTTTTCAAAGACAGAGAGCCGTGGTTGCTGCCGTATAACGGCCTGACGAATTTAACGCTCAAAGCTTTTCTTAGGGGATTTTAATACCTTGTTCCGTCCGATCTTGGACGGTTTTTTTATTAAAAAACCGTCTTATGGGACGGTTGTTCGGTTAATCTCATCGACTGCCTGTCTTAAAATCTTAACTGACGGCAGGGGGTCAT
Organism: Candidatus Yanofskyibacteriota bacterium; assembly: GCA_016181055.1. Lineage (GTDB taxonomy): Bacteria > Patescibacteriota > Minisyncoccia > 2-02-FULL-40-12 > IGHO2-01-FULL-4-A > 2-01-FULL-44-17. Next base: position 157 of record JACOZZ010000007.1, on the reverse strand, counting down.
GATAGTAGTCTTCTATGACAATAGGACCGGAAAATCCTACTTGTTTAAGGGGCAATAGGACATCTTTTTTAAGGTCTAACGAGCCTTCGCCAAGCGGTTTGTGGTCCTGAAAAACTGGTTCCTTAAACCCCGACGGGTAATGTGTGACGGCAATTTT
>JACOZZ010000006.1 GCA_016181055.1 Candidatus Yanofskyibacteriota bacterium | reverse complement strand
GTGTGTTTGCCGCTGATTTTTGTAGTTTGGCGGGCACCAAGTTTGCCAAGCGGTTTTTCTATTGTGCCGCTTTTATCTTTAAGACGGCCGTGTACAAGCGCAAGGTAAGTTTTCTTGATATTTCTTTCCGCGAAAAGTTTTTTGAGATAATCAAAGGCCGGTTGGTTTTTGGCTATCAGTAATAATCCTGATGTTTCGCGGTCTAAGCGATGGACGATGCCGGGCCTTAAGTCTGTCCATTCGCCGACGCTTGTGCCGTATTGGTCGCGTACGTTGGCGATCTCGGGATATTTTTCTAAAAGCCAGCCGACTACACTCTCGCTTTTATCTTGGCGATTCACGGGGTGCGTCAAAAGTCCCGACGGCTTGTCAATTATCAAAAAATCCGGGTCTTCATAAATTATTTTAATCTGAGCGTAATTATTTGACTTAATCATAGTCTCCTTTTATCATCACAGATAATAGCACCTTGATAAGAAAATGAGGAGAGACGATGCATCAAGGAAAAGCCAGGGGTTCGCAGCTAATTATCTATCCCGACGGAACGCTTTACCACATAGACCTCAAAAAATCAGACAATATTCCGCCAAATATTTTTTTGGTTGGAGCGGCTGGGCGTGTTAATGCCATAGCTAAACATTTTGACTCCATCCAATTTGGGCATCAAAATAAGGAACGGCCGGAATTTTATATTGTTTGCGGCACATATAGGGGCGTGCCAATGGCGGCAATGTCCCATGGAATCGGAGTGGCCAATATTGAGATAGCGCTCACGGAGCTCCATGCTCTTTTCGAGTTTGACTGCGAAAAGAATAAGTGGAGCGATACGTCCGCGCGGGTCAATCTTATTCGCGTGGGTACTGCGGGGGCGGTGCTTGAAGAAATTCCTCTTGGCACCCTTGCCATTTCGCGTTTTTCTTTGGGTTTAGATAATCTTGGTGTTTTCTATCCTCCGAAATATTCGTCAGTGGATATGGTCAAAGAAAATATAGATGCGTTATTTTGGCGGGCAAGGCAAAAAGCTAATTCAACGCATTATGTTTCAACAGCAAATCCTGAAGTCGTGGAGGCCCTGCAAGATGCTGTTAGCAGAACGGGCGAAGCGGAGTCTCTTGCCGCTTGCGGTATTAGCGTGGCTTCCCCGGGCTTTTTCGGACCGGAAGGCAGAAGAATCGGCCGAATATCAACTGCATTTACGCAAAGCGAGTTTCTTGAGGCAATGATTAAACTGGAAATTAACGGTTTTAGGGTTGTAAATATTGAAATGGAAACCAGTGTTCTTTTCCGTCTTGCCAATGAGATGCTTGGATATCGGGCGGGGGCGATCTGTACCGTGCTTGATAATCTCGTATCCGACCAGATGATAGACGCGGCATATGCGGCGGAACGGATAGAGCGATGCATTCTGGTTGCGCTTGAGGCGATGGTGGAACTGGCAAATAACCCCTAAACAAAAAATAAATCGGCAGTGATGCCGATTTTTTTGTTAAAACTATTTTTTCTTAAGAACCAGCTGCCAATCAAGAACGTCTTTGCTAAGAGTGCTTGCGTCTCGTTTCAGCAGGATATCCATATGGCCGATCACTTCGCCGCTTTCATTTGCCATTTCCACCAAACGCGTATAATAGGGCGCGTAATAACAATCGCCGCTTTTCAAAATTTGTGCCGCTTCGTAGGGCCTGTTAACTTTCCATTTGTACTCATCCTTAATATCAATAAATACGCCATCTAGTCCAATACCCAAATCTTCTGTGTGCCGCGAGGCATAAACTAACGCAGAAGCGGTGCAGGCATACAGCCAATAGCGAAATTCATCCGTCTCTTTCCAGTCGCCCCTTGCAACCTTGATTTGAGGAACCTGCTGGATTAACTTGGTAATCGCGTAATTGAATTCCCCGAGTTCGGCGCCAGCATAATCATATTTTTTTGCTACCAAAAAAATTGTACCGGCAAGATGATCTGGGGCAAGTTCGCATTCTTGGATTCTCCCGCCTTGTATCAGCCAGCTAAGCGTACGCGCGGTCTTTATAAAAATATCGCTATAAACTTTTATAAGAGAACGATTGTCTGTGATGCGTGATGCGGCTTGGCAAGCCAAAATATCAACTGCTTCACAGATCACCTCTCTATCAGTTGACTTACCGTCCGTCTTTTTGCTGGGTACGTAGGGCATCGTCCACCTCTTTTTTAAAGAATCAAGACGTTGTCAGCCTAAACTGATGTACTAAAAAAGTCAATATATTTTGTGGGCGCTGAGGGCGATAAAAATTAGCTACTTATTTTGGTGGACGGTACAGGGCTCGAACCTGTGACCTTCTCTGTGTAAGAGAGACGCTCTACCGCTGAGCTAACCGTCCATTATTTTTGTAAACGAACCACTCTATCCCGGGAAATTTGATTTGCTGCCCAAGATTACATCTTGGGCAAATACGCTTGCTGCCGCTCGCTAAATTTCCCGCTGAAGTGCTGAGTGAGCACTTCAGCCCACTTCGTTAAGCGCTCCGATAATCTGGTGGGCGTGGATGGAGTCGAACCATCTTCCAGGACTTATAAGATCCTTGTTTTGCCGTTAAACTACACGCCCGTTTCTTCATAAAATTTAACAAAAAAGATTGCCTTTAGCAATCTTCAGCCATGTGTTTTATTATATTTTTCAATCCATTCTGGGAGGTCAGCGATTGAGCGAATAATATTTTCTTTTTTCTGCCCGGCTTTTACAAAATCCGGTTCGTTAAAAACCCCAGTGGTTACGCTGACGCTTGTCAGACCTCTTGCCGACGTGCATTCAAAATCCATAATCGTATCGCCGACGTAAACGCATTCTTTAGAGAGAATTCCCGATTTTGCAAGTTGGTGCAAGACGAAACAAAAAGTATGCGGGTCGGGCTTTGAAAATGCCCAGTCATCCATTGTCTGTATAAAATCAAAGAATCGTGCCAGACAGAAGTGATTTAATATTGGCGTTAGGTTTTTTCTGTGCCTATTCGTAAGTATCAGAATTTTTATTTGTCGCGACTCGAGTGTTATTAGAGTCTCTTTTAGTCCTTGAATAAGCGGAAATGGATCTGTCAGATCTATTTTCCACCATTCGTGGTAAATTTCCTTGGCAATTTCTAAGTCTAAACCAAAGCTATCAGCAATCATCTTAGTGCCGCCAGTCCCCCAGTTATCCTTAAGTCTTACATAAATGTTCTCGGGAATTTTATGGCCGCATTTATTTACAATCTCAACAATTCTCCTGCCAGCATTATTTAGGCTGGATGAGTCATAAATCGTTCCATCAAAATCCAAAATTACCGCTCTTATTGGCATTCATCCCCATTTTTTTAAGGTCCAGTTTTTATTACCCTAGCAAAGCGTTAGATAAAAAACAATTCCTCGGTTTTTTTCGGAGTCGCCTGGTTTATCAAAATCAAAACAACCTAAACTTTTAATTCGGATAGGTGGAGCCAGAATTAAAAGTTTAGGTTGTTTTTACCGAACCAGCGCGTAGAACTCTTTTTGTTCCAGAGTTTCCTTAGCTATCAGTTCCTTAGCGATTTTTTCTAAAACCGCCATTTTTTTAGTAAGCACTTCGCGAGCTTTTTTGAGCGCTTTAGAAATAAAATTTTTGACCTCGCCGTCTATCTGATAGGCAATCTCATTGGAATAATTTTTCTCAGTACCCAATTCCTTGCCAAGGAATACCAGCTCTTCTTTTTCGCCGAATGTTATGGGTCCGAGTTTATCCGACATGCCATATTGCGTAACCATCTTGCGGGCCAATTCGGAAGCGACTTTCAAGTCGTTGGAAGCGCCAGTCGTTAGCTCATTGAAAATCAATTTTTCGGCGGTAAATCCACCGAGTAGAACCGCGAGTTCCGATTCAAATTCCGAGCGCGAACGCAGATGCTTATCTTCAAGCGGCAGTTTCAAAGTATATCCGCCCGCTCGTCCGCGGGATACGATTGAAACCTTATGCACCGGGTCAGTATGTGGCAGGGAAGCGGCGATCAGCGCGTGGCCCGCTTCATGATAAGCGGCAATCTCCTTTTCTTTTTTAGTGAACACATGTGAACGTCTTTCCGGTCCGAGCATGACCTTCTCAATTGATTGCAGAAGATTTTCCTGCGAGATCTCTTTTTGGTTTTTGCGGACCGCCAAAATTGCGGCTTCGTTCAGCAGATTGGCCAAATCGGCGCCGGAAAACCCCGGCGTGCGCTCGGCTACCAGTTTGAGATTGGTATTTTTGGCAAGCGGCTTGTCCGAGGCATGGATACGAAGAATCGCTTCGCGGTCTTTCATTGATGGTTCATCAAGTATTATACGTCTGTCAAAACGTCCCGGGCGCAACAGAGCAGGGTCTAAAATATCAGGCCGGTTTGTAGCCGCTACCACAATTACGGCGTCATTAGTATCAAATCCGTCCATTTCAACAAGTATCTGATTAAGCGTTTGTTCGCGTTCATCGTGGCCACCGCCGAGACCGGCACCGCGATGGCGTCCGACCGCGTCTATCTCGTCAATAAAAATAATTGAGGGCGAGGTTTTTTTTGCTACTTCAAAAGTATCACGCACCCTGTTTGCGCCTACCCCGACGAACATTTCCACGAATTCGGAGCCGGAAACAAAATAGAAGGGGACGTTAGCTTCATTAGCCACGGCCTTTGCCAGGAGTGTTTTACCGGTGCCGGGAGAACCTACAAGTAAGACGCCGCGGGGAATACGGGCGCCGAGTTTCTGAAATCTCTTTGGATCCCGTAAAAATTCCACGACCTCGGTAATTTCTTCTTTGGCTTCAGTCAGGCCGGCGACATCCTTGAAAGTGAGTTTCTTTTTGCCATTACTTTCCCCGCCTGCCAATCGCGCTTTCGTTTTTCCGAATGTCATAGCAGACACTGCTCCGCGCTGAGCTTGGCGGAACATGAACCAGAACAAAAACACAACCAACAAAAAGGGAAGAATAACCGGCAAAAGGTTAACCAGGTAAAATGCGAGACCCGACTCGTTTTTTATATCCAGATTGACCAGATTTAATTTTCCCTTATCTACGCCGAGATTAAAAAGAGTTTCGCTGATGGACGAACCGGGTTCTTTTTTTGAAAGTTCTTTTTTATCATCGCTGAGAGTTATTTCCAATTTTTCTCCGCGGACGATTATTTCTTTTACTCCCTCTTGATTTATCTGGTTGACCAGCGTGGTTAGCGATACCTCGTTTTTATCCTGAGAAAAAGGCGAGCGTACCAACGCCGTAAAACCCGAGATAACCAAGAGTATCAGAAAGACAATGACGATGTATTTAATTAAACTTCTCATGGGATGTAAATTATCACAAAAAACTAGGTTAAGCAAATAAAAAGGCGGGCGCTCTACGCGCGCCCGCCGCCGAAACCTACATAACCAACTGTAAGGCCAATGAGCCGTCCTGTGCCATCTCAAGAAATCTTCCCGAGACGGCTTTTTCAGCGGAGACCACCCAAACCCTTTTTTGTTGCCATTTGGCATGAGTGGCAAGCCGTTGGAAGTCGCTATCGCCAGTTACGATAACTACATCGGTGATATCACTGTTCTGAATTAATGCCCAGGCCAGTTCCTGCATCTGGGCGTCCACGGTGTCGGCGTCCTTAGTCGTTACGCCGTTTATTTGCCGCGGACAGAATATGGCATGAAAATGATGTTTATGGGTCAACTGCATAATCGGAGCCCGGCTAACGTAGTGGTCTGGAATAAAAACGAATGCAAAGATTATTTTCCCCTGGTTCAGTATGGGGTCCAGCAACCATGAAAAATTTCTGAATTTGTCAGTCGATCTGGGGAGGTTCATCTCCAGATTCTTATAATCCATAAAAACCGCGAACCTTTTTTCTTGCGGTTTGGCCGGTTTGGGCGATTTAGATGCCGGTTCAGATCTTGCCGTCTCTTGTTTTTTCGGAAGGCGGCTCTCATCCCATTCCGGGATCAGTATCCTAATCCTCCAAAGAGTATTTCCGTGAAAGTCCTCTTGGATGTAGCCAAGTTTTTCCAGCTCCTGTATCTTTTTGCCGATTGGCGCTGGACTAACTTTTGTTTCTTCGGAAAGGTGCTTAATCAATGCGCGCCCGTTGGGTGCCTGCACCCAGCCGATGCTATTTTTTAGAGAACACAGAAGAATGAACAAATCCTTAAGCTGCAGATGCTGCTTAGGGGATTTTCTCATAACTTTCTCCCCTCGGAGTAATTTATAGGCCAAAACTTCGCCTACGATACTAGTATAGCAGACACA
>JACOZZ010000046.1 GCA_016181055.1 Candidatus Yanofskyibacteriota bacterium | reverse complement strand
AGAGGCTCTAATAGTAGAGTCTCGGCTTATTAAAAAATATCACCCGCTTTTCAATATTATGCTTCGCGACGACAAGCAATATTTCTATGTCGGATTTACCAATGAACAGTTCCCAAAAATTTTTCTTTCCCATCAAATACAAGATACTAAATACAAACTACTAAATACCAAATTCCTAGGGCCGTTTACAGATGGCGGAGCGTTAAAAACTGTTTTGCGGCTTCTACGCCGCATTTTTCCCTACTGTACTTGTAAACAGAAGCACAATAATTACTGCCTTAATTATCACATCGGGAAATGCGGCGGCATCTGTTGCTTGAAGCAACCAGAGCCGAGTTTTAAAACTCAAATTTTAAATTTTAAAAATGAGTACAAGAAAAATATCGGGGCAATAAAAGATATCTTGTCCGGGAAAAAGGCTACATTAATTAAAAAACTGGAAAAGAAGATGGGCTTGCTGGCAAAAAAAGAAATGTTTGAAGAAGCCGCGGACTTGCGAGACAAATTAGAAAAGTTAAAAAAAGTATTTGAAAACGCCCGCATTATTCTAGATTCTAAAAACAAATACGCGAGTAAAGATGCTTTAGAAAACTTAGCTAAAATTGTCGGCATAAAATATATCCCAAAGCGGATAGAGGGTTATGATATTTCTAATATCCAAGGCGAATTTGCTACCGGAGCGATGGCGGTTTTTACCGACGGCCAGCCTGACAAAAGCCAATATCGTAAATTTAAAATTAGGATTGCTAATTCGCCTAATGACATTGCAATGCTAAAAGAGACGCTGGTTCGGCGATTCAATCACCCTGAGTGGCTATATCCGGACTTGATAATCGTAGATGGCGGGAAAGCACAACTGAATATAGCGCGTTCAGTAATTCTAAATTTTAAATTTTCAATTTTAAAAAAAATGGCCATTATCGCACTTACTAAAAATGACAGACACCGCGGAGATCATATTTACATAAACAACCCCGTAAAATTGTCTGCCGACAATTACGGGAAATCAGCGCAAACAAACGTTCCGCTGACCAAATTGCCGCTCGAAATCCGTAACCTAATTTTACAAGTTGATTCCGAGGCCCATCGGTTCGCTATCAGTTATTATAGGAAACTGCACAGAAAATTGAATTAAAAAGCCGGACTCCATCTTGCGACGGTGTCCGGCTGATTTTGCAGGCATTGACCTCCACGCCTGCCAGGAATCTTCTTCGGCCCTGTCGAGGCCTACTTTGCGGGATGTTTCGGTCCCCCGCGGGAGTAAAGATATAAACCTCCCTACGCTACCGTTAGATTATGAACTGTCCTTAGACGGTCCATGCATGTGCTGGTTCAACCTGGCATGGCCAACTCCTTTCTCGGCCCAAATGCATCGGAGGGTTAATCATCCGCAAGACGTGCGGGCAAAGACCCGGTCTGCCGAGCGAATGAATACGGTAGCTCGTCGATGGCCGCTCCGCCGCAGTTTGTACGGGCCGCTAACAGGCGGCTCGATAACGTCGGCGGTCAAGAGATTGCCGGCGCGGGTCAGGAATCTGATCTTTGCGTTTGGTGAAAAAGACGCAGGATCAATGGTAACCGATTTCATTGTGGAAGCCGGCCTCGTGAGCAAAAACACTTGCTGCCGTTGCTGCAGACCGAAATATCCCAAAAACTTTGAAAAGATCTGGTGAATCATGCTAATCCTCCCATGTCTGGATTTACAACCTGTATCTATATTATACACCCATTTATATCAAAAGTCAAGGTTTGCATAAAATGGTCCTGATGCTATACTTGGAAATGCCCTAATATGGCTATTTTTATAAGGTTTTTTGCTAATATACTGGGTTTGTATTTAGCTAATCTTTGGGTAAGCGGTTTTAGCATAATTGACGGCTGGCAGGCATATTTGGTAGCTGGAATAGTCTTGGGACTGCTCAATCTTATAATCAGACCGATTTTAAAAATTATTACTTTCCCGCTTATAATGGTTTCACTCGGACTATTCCTGATAGTTATAAATGCCATAATACTATGGCTTACCGCCCAGCTGACCGGATACGTAGTTATAGAAAATTACATCGCTCTTTTATGGGCAACGATCGTGATAGCAGCGGTAAATTTCATCGCCCATTGGTTTAAATAAATATAACTTGATCACTATAATACAATTAATCCTTGCCGTCCTTCTGATCGCAGCTATTTTATTACAGCAGCGCGGTACCGGGCTTTCGGGTGCTTTTGGCGGCGAGGGCAGTGTTTATTCAACCCGCCGAGGAATAGAAAAGATCCTCTTCAAAGGAACTATCATAGTGGCGGTTTTATTTTTCGGCATTTCAATTGCCAGACTGCTGCTCTAGTTTACAGCTGACAGTTGCCAGTTAACAGTCGGCATCTTCTGTAAACTGTAAACTGTAAACTGTAAACTCCTCAAATTAATAACGATTATAACCAATTAGATAATTTTTTCGCGTCTCCTAAGAAAATAAAAGACCGCAAACGTATTGATAAAACCAATCGGCTGTTTGGATTACTGCCTGCCAAACAGCAGTTGCGGCACTTGCCTAAAGTACTATCTAAAAAAGAGAGGAATTTAATTGTTTTTTTGTTTTTTATTGCCGTTAGCGCTTTGATAGCCATGCCTATAGCCGGTTATTATCACTTTACTAAACCGGTTCCTGATTTTGGCGGCAGTTTAGTTGAGGGTTTAGTAGGCGTACCCCAGCACATTAATCCCCTTCTTGCCCAAAGTAATGATACGGAAAAAGATCTGACCAGTTTGGTCTATGACGGTTTATTGCGATATGACGGCCGGGGTAAAATTGAAAACAGCCTTGCTCAATCTTACGAAATATCAGAAGACGGGCTAACATATACTTTTAAACTGCGGGATAATCTTGCATGGCATGATGGGCGACCTCTTACAGCCAATGATGTTATTTTCACGGTTCTCACAGCCCAGAATTCTGATTATGGAAGTCCGCAAAGGATCAACTGGCAGGGAGTTGAGGCAATTGCAACCGACGACCGGACAGTAATATTTAAATTAAAAAACAAATATGCGCAGTTCTTAAGCAATGCGACGCTGGGAATAATGCCCAAGCATATCTGGGAGAATATAAAACCGGCCAGTTTTGAACTCTCGGATTTCAACATTAAGCCGGTTGGTTCAGGACCTTACAAGTTTTCTAAAGTTAGACGCGATACCGCCGGAGGCATTAGATCTTTTGAGCTGGCCGCATTTGAAAAATATTATGCCGGCAAACCGTTAATTTCTAAACTTACTTTTAAATTCTATCAGTCTGAAAATGATATGATTGACGCGTATAACAGCAATGAAATTGAAGGTCTGGGATTTATCTCGCCTCAGAATCTTAGTTCCATCAGATTCCTGGGCCAGTTGAAAACCGTAAAACTGCGATTGCCGCGTTATTTTGCAGTATTTTTTAACCAGAACCGCAGCGAACAGCTTTCCGATAAAAACATACGGCTTGCTTTAAGTTATGCTACGAATAAGAGCGGCTTGGTGGAAAAAATATTAAACGGCAACGGCATGGCGGTTGATTCACCCATGCTGCCAGGAATTACAGACGTGCCGGAGCTATCTGCAAAACAGGAGTTTAATATTGAACTTGCCGCAAAAACGCTAGATGACGCCAAGTGGACCTATCCCGCGAGTTCCTCAAGTGATATTAAAATTAGAGAAAAAGCTCCTTCGCCGCCAAAAAATAAAAATGAAAAAGTCGGTGAGGCCGTCAAACTGGAAATTAAATTGACCACTTCTGACTGGCCTGAACTTGTAGCTGCCGGTAATGAAATAAAAAGGCAATGGGAAGCGATAGGCGCGGCGGTTATTCTGGAAACTCTGCCCCTGCCGGAATTACAAAGAGCGATCAAAGAGAGAAATTATGATGCCCTGCTTTTCGGCGAAGTGCTTGCTCTTGATCCGGACCCGTTCAGTTTTTGGCATTCATCCCAAAAACGCGATCCGGGACTTAATTTAGCGCTCTATGACAATAAGGACGCCGATAAATTATTAGAAGATACGCGCCTTACGCTTGATCGTTCGGCACGATTATCAAAATATGATGAGCTCCAAAAAATTATAGCCAACGATATTCCAGCCGTATTTCTTTACAGCCCCGACTACTTATACGCCCAACCCGCAAAAATTAAAGGCAACGATACTCAATTGATCTCAATGCCTTCCGGCCGGTTTGATACTATAAATGAATGGCATATAAAAACAAAAAGGATTTGGCGCTAAGTTTGACAACTATATGCGCGTTTGCTATAATTGAATTACATATTAGGAATCTCGTTTTTTTAGCCACGTAGGGCGCGTGGCGGCATTGAAAGCCAACTACTTGGCTTTCAATGGGAATTTTAGGCGAGACTTGCAATGAGCAAAGCGAATTGCGGCGAGCCGTTAAAAAATTCACTTCGGCATACGCGTTACCTAATTAAGCCCAGGTGATGGAATCGGCAGACATGTAGCGTTCAGAACGCTATGGACGCAAGTCCGTGGGAGTTCAAATCTCCCCCTGGGCACATCTCTTAAATTTCTTTTGCAAAAACAAACAAAAACAAAAATAATTTTATATGATTCCTACATGCAAGCCGTAAAAAATAGTATTGGTTCTAATTTGTTTCGCAATCTTTATGCAAAAATAGACGGGAGGAAAAAAGATATTTTAGAAAATGGCAACCTATCTTGCGCCATATTCGTTTCTTCCATTCTATATCTCCATAAATTAATTTCCGATTTGCACGCAACGGTCACGGGAACAGTGAATGATTTGGAAAAATCGGGCTGGATAAAAATAACGAAACCCAAAATCGGCGCCGTACTAGTCTGGGAAACTAAAAAATTCGAAAAGGGCCAGCATAAGCATGTCGGATTTTATATAGGTAATAATAAAGCAATAAGCCATGAGTACGAGAAACGACAGCCGATTCTACATCATTGGACATTTGGCGCAAAAGACGGCCAACCAATACGAAAAGTAGAACGAATACTTTGGAATAATAAATTGCTTCAGCCATAGTACCTTTTAGGAACTTCAAAACTAGCTCGCCATTATGCCTCCTATCACCACTTGTCCGCCCAGCGAGCGGACTGCATTCCGTCAAAAGCGTGGATTTTGCTCGCAGTGACGAATATTATACTGCTCGCAAGCCATGCAATCCACTCTTTTGACGGTGCTATGAGACATAATGGCCTCGCTCTCGTATTTTCAGAACCCCAGAAGTCCCAAAAGGCACTATGGCTTACGCAAAACTAGAAATCTAATTATTTAAATATGACAGAAGAAAATAAGGTACAACTAGCGTCAGCCAAAACTCCGGCTGACAGACAATCAAATACGCACCCGTCTGCACAGGCAGGGCATCCCGAATCTCAAGGGATGAGGCCAAGACGCAGCAGAGCACCGCGATTCAAGGATAGGCGGGATTTGCCGCGCTCAAGGCGGCTTGCGCCAATTGAACGCCCACAGCGCCAAGAAGGTGCCGGTACGCCAGATGATACGGTTAAGATCATACCCCTAGGAGGCCTTGGCGAAGTGGGACGCAATATGTGCGTACTTGAATATAAGAACGACATCATGATAATTGACGTCGGTTTTGGTTTTCCGGAAGAAGATATGCCAGGCATTGATTACACACTGCCTAATATCGCCTATCTGGACGGTAAGCAAGAGAGGATCAAGGGTATAGTATTAACTCACGGCCATATGGACCATATCGGCGGACTTCCCTATCTTATCAACCGTCTTGGAAATCCGACCATTTACGCCATGAATCTTACCCGCGGCTTAGCCATCAAGCGCCATCAAGAGTTTCCGCATCTGCCAGAGCTGGATATTAATATCGTGCATTCAGGAGAGATAATTCATCTTGGCGAATTTGAAATAGAGTTTTTTCACGTCAATCACAATATTCCCGATGACACGGCGCTCATTATTACCACTCCGGCCGGCCGTATTGTGCACACCGCAGATTTTAAATTTGACCCCCAACCGCTTAATGAGAAGCCAGCGGATCTGAATTTTATCAAGAGCATCGGCGATCGCGGGATTTCTATGCTTATGTCAGATTCTACCGGCGCCGAGAAAGACGGTAAATCAATATCGGAAAGCGTAATTCAGGAAAATTTAGAGAAAATATTTGAAGAATCAAGCGGCGGCGGCATGATACTGGCGGCAACTTTTTCATCTATCATCAATCGTATCCAGCAATTGATAACCTTATCCGAAAAATATGGCCGTAAGGTGGTGTTTGACGGTTTTAGTCTCAAGAGCAATGTGGAAATTGCCAAAGAGTTCAATCAGATAAAAATTAAAAAAGAAACTCAGATACCGATAACGGAAATAGACCGATACCCGCGTTCCAAAATTACCCTAATAGGTAC
>JACOZZ010000045.1 GCA_016181055.1 Candidatus Yanofskyibacteriota bacterium | reverse complement strand
CAGCCTAAACGTATAAAACACCGCAAGGTTCATAAGGGAACATTAAAAAAAACCGCAACACGCGGGCACTATTTGAGTTTTGGCAGTTACGGCCTAAAAGCGATGGAATCAAGCTGGCTGAAAGCCAATCAATTGGAAGCGGCCAGGCGAGCAATTACGCACTTCATTCAGCGCGGCGGCAAAATATGGATAAGGGTATTTCCTGACAAACCGCGGACGCAAAAGGGTGCGGAAGTTGGGATGGGCGGCGGTGCCGGATCACTATCGCATTTTGTGGCGCCAGTTGAGGCGGGAAGGGTATTATTTGAGATGGATGGCATAACAGAGAAAGTGGCGATGGAAGCATTACGTTTGGCGGCGCACAAATTGCCGATTAAAACGAGATTTATCAAAAAATAAGTCCAATTATGAAATTTTCAGAATTACAATTAAAATCTAAAACTGAATTAAACGAAATGCTTAAAGAGCTGCAAATTAAGCTGGGCAAATCAAGATTTGAATTGGCGAATAAGTCATTGAAGGACACCAGCCAGATTGGCAAAACTAGGCGAGATATTGCTAGGATAATAACGGCAATTAATAACGTAAAGGACTCTGCGGCCATATAGCCGCGAAGTTTTAAAGCTACAAAATTATGGAGAAAATAAATAAAACCCCCCGAACCCTTAAAGGCATAATTGTTTCCGATAAAATGCAGAAAACTGTGGTGGTTTCAGTTACGCGGTTGAAGAAACATCCTAAATACAAGAAATATTACAAGGTAACTAATAGGTTTAAAGCGCATGATGAGAAGGGGGAATATCATCCGGGCGATAAGGTGGTAATGCAAGAGACAAAGCCGATGTCTAAAGATAAGAGGTGGGTCGTTATAGAGAAAATAGAAAATAGAAAATAGAATTTTTATTCTACTTTCTAGCTTCTAAATTCTAGTTTGCGTGATTCAATTACGTACAATCCTAAATGTTGCCGATAACAGTGGAGCCAAAAGAGTTGGTGTAATTCAGGTTTTGGGCGGAACTAGGCACAGATACGGCCAGCTTGGCGATATTATTGTTGTATCTGTCAAAGAAGCTGAGCCACGCAAGCAGGTTAAAAAGAAGGACGTGTTAAGGGCCGTGATAGTACGCCAAAGGAATAATTTTAGAAGAAAAGACGGCAGTTACGTTAGGTTTGACGATAATGCCGTTGTGATACTTGAGGGTGCAAGCAAAGAACCAAAGGGTGGCAGAATTTTCGGGCCTATACCCAGAGAAATAAAAGAAAGAGGATTTGATACGATAGCAAGTTTGGCACAAGAGATCGTTTAATTATGGATATCAAAAAAGGTGACAATGTAATCATGTTGAGCGGTAAAGACCGGGGTAAGACGGGGAAGGTTTTGTTTGTTTTTCCAAAGGAAAGCAAAGTTGTGGTTGAGAAATTAAATACCGTCGCTAAACATTTGCGCGCAAGAAAGCAAGGGCAGAAGGGGCAGATCATACACAAAGAGCGGGCAATTGATTCTTCAAGAGTAATGCTGGTATGCAAGAGCTGCGGGAAACCAAGCCGTATAGGAAAAAAGCTGGTCGGTGATGTAAAAGTTAGGGTGTGCAAAAAATGCGGAGCGGAGCAATAAAAAATCAGGCCGAATCCGATTTATGTCAAATACAGCAAGATTATTAACTAAATATCGTAAAGAAGTCCTTCCCGCCATGAAGGTGAAGTTTGGTTACAAGAATGTGATGGCGGTGCCGAAGATTGAGAAGGTCGTGGTGAATGTCGGCTATGGGCGCAGGGCTGTGGCTAAGGAAACCAAAGCTATTGAGAAAATTGAGCAGGATTTGGCTAAAATAACCGGCCAGAAAGCCGCGACACGCAAAGCGAAACAATCAATTTCCGGTTTTAAGGTGCGCCAAGGGCAGAATGTGGGAGTAATGGTGACCTTGCGCGGAAGGCGAATGTATGATTTTATAGATAGATTAATTTCAATAGCTTTACCGCGTTCGCGCGATTTCCATGGCTTGGAACAGAAAGTTTTTGATCAACGCGGCAATCTTAACATAGGGATCAAAGAACAGACTATTTTCCCGGAAGTTACATATGAATCACTGAAGGATATATTTCCTTTGGAGGTTACGGTGGTAACGACAGCGAGATCTAAAGAAGAAGGCGTGGAGCTGTTGAGATTAATGGGGTTTCCAATTAAAAAATAGATATGCCAAAAAAGTCTACAATCGCAAGATCAGATAAGAAGCCCAAATTTTCAAGCAGAACCGTAAACCGCTGTTTTATGTGTGGCCGCAAGCATGGCTATATGAGGAAGTTCGGATTGTGTAGAATCCATTTCAGAGAATTGGCGGGCCAAGGATTATTGCCGGGGGTGCATAAGAGTAGTTGGTAGAGGCGTAGAATCTAGAAAATAGAAAATAGAATCTAGAATCAAATTCTACTTTCTACTTTCTACTTTCTACTTTCTAAATATGAGTCCAATCGCAAACATGCTAACACAAATAAAGAATGCACAAGCTCGCGGCAAGAGCGAGATAGTTTTGCCTTTTTCGATAATTAAGTTTGAAATTGCCGGAATTTTAAAAAATAAGGGATTTATTACCGAAGTGGATAAAAGAAAAAGAAAAACCAAAAAATCCGAGTTTGATATGCTGGCAATTGAGTTAAAATATAGCGATGGCGCGGGCGCGATTGAGGGGATCAAGTTGATTTCAAAACCCTCGCGAAGAATGTATGCCGGGAAAAAAGATCTAAAACCCGTTAAGAGCGGCTATGGCATTTCAGTAGTTTCAACTTCCAAGGGAATAATGGCCGGTGAAGATGCAAGAAAGGCCGGGTTAGGCGGAGAGGTATTGTTCGAGATGTGGTAGGGGTGGCAGAATCTAGAAAATAGAAAATAGAATCTAGAATCAAATTCTACTTTCTACTTTCTACTTTCTACTTTCTAAATTGAGCAGAATCGGTAAAAAATCAATAAAAATTCCGGATGGCGTGGAAGTTAAAATTGATGGGCAGAAGTTTCATGTCAAGGGTCCTAAGGGTGAACTGGAAAAAAATCTTCCGAATGTTTTGGCTGTGCAAGTGGAAGATGGCGCCGTTATCATCGGATTAAAACAGGGGCTAGATGCTAGCAAAGAAAATTCTAAATTTTGGGGGTTAGGCAGGGCATTAGTAGCGACGATGATTAGGGGAGTTTCCGATGGTTTTGAAAAAGTTCTGGAGTTTAACGGAGTGGGTTTCAAAGCTCAAGTAAAGGATGATTCAATTGAATTAAGCTTGGGTTATACCAATCCCGTTTCTATAATGGCGCCTCAAGGAGTAACTTTTAAAGTGGAAAAAAATGTTATAAAAGTAACTGGCTCGGACAAGGAAAAAGTCGGCCACGCCGCAGCTTTAATAAGAGCGGCTAAACCGCCGGAGCCATATAAGGGCGCAGGTATTAAATACAAAGAAGAAATAATTATAAGAAAGGCAGGAAAGAAAGCGGCAACAACGGCGGGATAAAGCTAAACAAAATAAAATGAAAGTTTCAAAATTCCAACATAGAAATAAACGGCACGCTCGCGTGCGCGCTAAAATAAAAGGTACGGCTAGTATTCCGCGGGTTTCGGTTTTTCGCAGCAACCTTCATATTTTTGCTCAAATCATAGATGACGCGACTGGCAAAACATTAGTAAGTAACGATATTAAATCTGTCAAAAAAACTACAGCAAAAGGAACAAAAATAGAGAAGGCTTCCGTAATCGGCGAAACGCTTGCCAAGAAAGCTCAGGAAACCGGAATAAACAAAGTCGTTTTTGACCGTGGCGGATATAAATATCATGGCCGAGTTAAGGCATTGGCAGATGGATTGCGCAAGGGCGGATTGAAATTCTAGAATTAGCCCTCCTACGCTAAAGCTTCGGAAGGGCACTTCTTCGCTCCAGAAGAAATGCCTGCACTTCGAAGCTCCGCTAGGAGCGAAGAAGTGGAGGAACAGAAAAATAATAAAAGATTTGGTAATAGGCCGGGGTTTGGCAGAGGCAGGGGCGCCCCCAAAGAGAAATCGGAATTTGATTCCAAGGTTTTAGATATTGCGCGCGTAACTCGTGTAACCAAGGGCGGTAAGCGTTTCAGTTTTCGCGCCACCATAGCAATAGGCGATGGCAAGGGCAGGGTAGGAGTTGGCGTTGCCCAGGGCCACGATGTAGCCCAATCAATGCAAAAAGCAACGCATCAAGCCCGCAAGAATATGGTTACTATATCGATTAAAAATGGAACAATTCCCCGGGATATTCAATTTAAATATAATAGTGCGGTCGTATTATTGAAGCCGGCACGGTCTGGTAGCGGTGTAAAAGCCGGCGGGCCGGTGCGCGCGGTAGTAAAACTTGCTGGCATAGAGAACATTACAGCTAAATTAATAAAAAGAACCGGCAATAAGATAAATATAGCAAGGGCTACGATTGGTGCCTTGAGTAAACTCAAAGCCTAAAATAAAAATTATAGATTATAAAATTTTATTCTAGATTCTATTTTCTAGATTCTAGCTTCTAGTTTTAATGCAGCTACACCAACTAAAGTCAACAACTAAAAATAAAAAACGCAAGCGGGTGGGTCGCGGCGGTAAGCGTGGCACTTATTCAGGCCATGGCAGCAAAGGTCAGAAGTCTCGCGCTGGAGCCAGGATTAGGCCCGGTTTTCGCGGCGGCGACAATCCGATTTGGAAACTTTTCCCGAAACAGCGCGGCGCAACCAAAAAGGTTGATATCAAACATCGGGCATTTCAGGTCAAGTACAGTAAGCCGGCAATCATTAACTTGGATGTTTTAAGTTCCAATTTTCAAGACAATGAGTCCGTTTCGCCGGCTATTCTGCTAAAAAAACGTATTATTAATAGTTCTAAATACGGCGTAAAAGTTTTAAGCGGCGGAGAGCTGACGAAAAAACTTAATTTTTCAGGATTTAAATTTTCAAAATCAGCCAAGGAAAAAATATTAAAGTTCGGCAGTACAATAAAATAATGGAGCGAATCATAAAAATTTTTAAAATCAAGGACTTGCGCAATAAAGTGATTTTTATTTTGGCTCTTTTGGTGGTTTTTCGCGTTGCCGCAGCTATTCCGATTCCCGGCGTTGACCCTTCACGGCTCAAGGATTTTTTGGCGAATAACCAGCTTTTCGGTTTAATCAGCGCTTTTACCGGCGGCGGGCTGGATAATTTTTCAATTGCTATGCTGGGCTTGGGTCCATATATCACTGCTTCTATTATAATGCAGCTTTTAACCATGATATTTCCTGCCATGGAGCAGATGTATAAATATGAAGGTGAGGCGGGCAGGCAAAAATTCAACCAATATTCCCGTCTTTTAACTGTACCGCTTGCTATGCTGCAGGGGTATGCTTTTATAGTTCTCTTGTCCCGGCAAGGCGTTATCGGCCATCTAGATATTTTCACTTGGGCCAGTTCCCTTTTGGTCATTGCCGCCGGTTCAGTTTTCTTGATGTGGCTTGGGGAGTTGATATCCGAGAAAAATCTTGGCAACGGCGTCTCTCTGCTTATTTTTGCCGGTATTGTTGCCGGATTTCCGACCACGGTCAGGCAAACCTTGCTGACCTATACCGCCGATCAGCTTTTCACGTTTGTAGGATTCATAGTTATCGCCCTGATCGTAATTGCTGGCGTGGTTTATCTGACGGAAGCCCAGCGTAACATTCCCATTAACTATGCTCGTCGCATCCGTGGTTCGCGGGTATTCGGCGGGGTTTCCACGTATTTGCCGATGCGTGTTAATAATGCCGGCGTTATGCCGATAATTTTCGCACTTTCCATTTTGTTATTTCCGGGGATGATCGCCAGTTTTTTGAGCGGCTCTAAAATTGCTTTTATTGCCGGTATCGCAGGATTTTTTAACAATTTTGTGCAGAACCAGTTAATTTATGGCATATCTTACTTTTTGCTGGTGGTTTTATTTACTTATTTTTACACGGCTGTTACCTTTGACCCGAAATCCATTTCCGAAAATATCCAAAAGCAAGGCGGTTACATTCCGGGCATTCGTCCGGGCCAGCCTACGTCGCAGTTTCTGCTCCATCTGTTGAACCGGGTAACATTGGTGGGTGCTATATTTTTGGGCTTGATAGCGGTTTTACCGCAGGTTGTTCAGGGCGCGACTGGCGTTACCACATTTGCTATTGGCGGCACTTCAATCCTGATCGTTGTCAGCGTGATTTTGGAGACAATGAAATCGGTGGATGCCCAACTCTCAATGTACGAGTATTAGGATGTGGCGCTAGTACACGAATTTATCCAGGTAATGCCTATATTAAAAATTCCTTCTCAGAGGAATTTTGTGTTAATATAAGTACATTATGCTTAAACGTGTTGTAATCTTTATTGCGCCGCCGGGGGCGGGCAAGGGAACGCAGGCGGAGTTGATCGCCAAAAGGTTTGGATTTAAACACATTGAAACAT
>JACOZZ010000044.1 GCA_016181055.1 Candidatus Yanofskyibacteriota bacterium | reverse complement strand
TTCTTCAGTTGAAGGCGGCGCCTCGCTGTCAGCTGCCCTAGCCGAATTCCATAAAATTTTCGGCAGTTTTTACATCAGCTTGGTAAGAGCAGGCGAGGTGGCAGGCAAACTCCAGACTACGCTGTCATATCTTGCCGATTATTTGGAAAGGAGCGCCTCTTTAAATTCAAAAATAAAAGGAGCGCTGGCGTATCCGGTTTTCGTCCTTTTCGCTATGGTTGCAGTTACGGCAATTTTAATGACTACGGTTTTGCCGCAGCTTCTTGCCATCATCAAAGATGCCGGAATCCAAGACATTCCATTTACCACCAAAGCCTTGATCGCCGTAACGTCCTTTGTTAATCGTTTCATTATTCTTCTGGTGGTCTTATTGTTAGGCGGGGTAATTTTGCTTTTTTATTACGTTAAAACGCCGCAGGGCCGTTCCAGGTTTGATAATTTTAAAATAAAAATGCCGCAATTTGGCAAAGTAGTCAGGAGTTTTTATCTTGCGCGTATTGCCGAGACACTTGCCGTCTTAGTAAAATCGGGCGTGCCGATATTAGATGGGCTCAGCATTACTTCGGATGTTGTTGGTAACGCCGTATTTAAGAATATTTTGCTTGAGGCAAAAGAAAATGTCCAAGGGGGCGGCACGATTTCTGAAGTTTTTGAAAAACACGATGAGATTCCGCCATTGGTTGCTTCCATGCTTGTTATTGGCGAGAAAACCGGCCGGACAGATTTTATGCTTTGGTTGCTTCCATGCTTGTTATTGGCGAGAAAACCGGCCGGACAGATTTTATGCTTGAAAATATTTTTAATTTTTATAAAGCTGAATCTGAGAACAGCGTCCAGAACCTTTCGCAATTAATAGAGCCGGTGCTGATATTAGTCCTAGGATTGGGCGTCGGTCTTTTAGTGGCTGCCGTTTTATTGCCTATCTATAGTTTAGTTGGAGCTGGATAAGTAGTCGCCCGCACGCAGCCAAGCGCAGCGCCGGCGAGTACGGCAGCGAATACTTACCCGCCTAAGTTTTTCTATCGAGAACAAGTTTATATTTTCGATTAGTTATTAGTTAGGGATATATAGAAAATCTTGTGATATACGATGGAAAAATTTGGGCGGGTGCACAATTTATTACCCAATCGGACTGCGCGATTACGCTTGTCCTCTTGGACAAATTGTGCATAACTCTATTTGCCCTTAATTTTCAGGCGATTTATAATTTATTGAGTAATTAATAAGCTTTTAGCACCAGTTTCGGCGTGTGGCTTTAAAGCTACAAGCTACAAGCTATAAGCTACAAGCTATATAAAAAGTGTCGAATCTATTAGAATTTTTGGGTTTTGGATGGCCCACTGGTGGAGGTAGAAAAGCCAGTAACAAATCCCGTGGTTTTACTTTGGTCGAATTGCTAGTCGTTATTGCCATTATCTCTATTTTGGCAACATTATTGTTGTTGCAATTAGGCGTTGCGCGAGCTAAGGCAAGAGATGCTAAGCGAATCGCTGATGTTAATCAAGTTCGTTCAGCATTGGAATTATATTTTGATGATAATGGTTCTTATCAAGCCACTAATAATATGGCTGGTTTAAAGCCAACCTATATGAATAACATTCCTCATGACCCGATTGCCTCTGGCTGTACTGATACCTATGCCGGTACGGTTTCAAGCATTTTTAACTGCTACGGTTATGCGTGGAATCCAGCTACTACCCCGAGAAGTATGCAGGTTTGGGCGGAGTTAGAGCAGAAGAATACCAACGCTCTTAATAATGATACCGATATTAACTCTACCGGTTGGAGCGGTGCCACAATCATCGGTACGACTGAAACTTGTACCAATACTGCAGCCAGTGACTGCATTTACGATTCAGGGCAACCATAGGCCATTTGCTAGCAAATGGTCGGGCAACCAATTCGATATTTAATGAATATCGAATTGGTTTAGCCATAGGCCGATTCTAGCCAGATATTTGTTACTGCTCATTTATATTTTTTTTCTCGGTTTGATAGTCGGGAGTTTTGTTAATGTCGTTATCTTTCGTGTTCCTCGCGGTGAATCCGTAGTGTCAGGACGTTCCAGGTGTACTCATTGCGGAAACAAAATATACTGGTTTGATCTGATTCCTGTCGTCAGTTTTTTTGTTCTCAAATTTCGCTGTAAGCAATGCCATCAACGTATTTCTTGGATTTATCCGGCCGTAGAACTATATTCGGGAATAATTTTTTTGCTTGTTTTCAGTTTCGCGGGCCAAGTCGGTATGGTTAATCGGTTGTTTCTGGTTTTTATTTTAGAAATACTGCTCGCCCTTGCTTTAATTGATCTTAAGAACCTTATTTTGCCGGATGCCATAATGCTGGTGATGCTGTCGGGTATTTTAGCATGTGGAATTTTGGAATATTCAAGCGGTCGCTACTTGTTTAATATTTTTTCTTTTAACAATCTTATAGGCGCAGCCGTTCTGTTTTTAACATTTTTTATTTTTTGGTTTTTTTCCAAAGGTGCTTGGCTTGGGCTTGGCGATGCTAAATTAGCCGGTTTAGTAGGTTTGGTTTTCGGGCTTTGGGGCGGACTAGTCATAATTTACGGCGCGATAATAGCGGGAACGGTGGCGGGGCTAGTTTTGTTGGCAAGCCATCGGGCAAACCTAAAAACAAAGCTGCCGCTAGGAACATTTATTAGTTTTTCTGCAACTGTTTATATTTTTTTAGGCCAGGGGATTTTGGAAAAAGTAAAGCCGTTATTCTTTTCGGTACCATTTATTTTTAAGTAATGGGTAAGATCAATAAAATATTAAGAAATAGCCTGATCACGGTAGTTGCTGTTTTAGTTTTGGGCGCAGTTTTTTTCTATTTGAAGTTTAATATGCCAGAAACAAATGCCGAAGCGCAGTTGGTGATAAATTTTGAAAATGGCGAGAGAAAGCAGTTTGAAGGTCCTGTAATAGGCGACATGACCATTCTAGAGGCTCTGCATGCTTCTTCTAGGGGGGATGATTTTGAGCTGAGGTATTCAATACAAAAAGATGGTGTCGTGGTTTTGGCCAAAATAGGCGACGCGATTAATTTTGGAAATCAAAGCTGGCATTTTTACCTTAACGGCGAGTCCGTTAATACCGGTGATATAAATAAGATTAAAATTAAAACGGGGGATTTAATTGAGGTAAAATACGAATAGTACTTAATACTGGATACTTAATACTTCATGTCCAGAGGTTTTTCTATAATTGAACTCTTGGTTATTACTGCTATTATTGCCACTTTCTCGGTGGTTTTAATTTTAAATTTCAGGTCTTCTCCTACCAGCAGAACGGCGCGCGAGCAAACGGCTTCTGTCATTTTATCTGATGTAAGACGGGCGCAATCGCTAGCTTTATCGGGGAGCCGTTATCAGGGAAATCTAGTTTGCGGTTATGGCGTTCATTATATTAACCCAACCTCCTACTTGCTTTACGCCAAAGCGGTGCCAGCATCCGGCCCGTGCTTTTCTGTCGCAACCCGCAATTATCAGGCGGGCGACCCGATCGTAGAAACCAAAATCCTTATCAATGTAAATATGGAAATAAGATCTGTTTTTGATGATGTTTTTTTTGAACCGCCAGACCCCAAGACCTACATAGATGATGAATTTGACCTAGAGGGTTCGCCATCTACTATTACCGTTCAATTAAAGGGCCAGCAAAATTGCGGCCAGAAATCATGTACCAAGGTTGTAATTTACCCGACGGGCCAGATTGATATGACAAATTGATAATTATAAATTATAAAATAGCCCCGATTTTAAAAATTCTAAAATTGAAAATTCTAAAATTTAAAATTGAAAATTTAAAATTGCCCCAGACTAATGCCGGGTTTACCCTGGTTGAGTTACTGGTGGCTATTTTTCTTTTCGGGCTGGCTTTTACGGCAACCACATCTATTTTAGTTATGAATCTAAGGAGCGCGACAGCGATCAGGGACAATTTTATAGCTAGCGGTTTATCGCAGGAGGGGTTAGAAATTGCAAGGAATATTCGTGACCGCGATTGGTTTTTGGGAAATCCTTTTGGCACTTCAATACCTGACGGTACTTATAGGGTGCAGTGGGATTCACAAGCCATGATTGCTCTAGATAATAATCCCAATTTGACTAGGGATGTCGGTACCGGGTTATTCAGTTATGTTGTTTCCGGTAATTTTGGTGAACCCACGATATTTAAACGTTCATTAGAAATTGAAACAGTAATTGCTGACGTAGAGAAAAAGATTACCGTAAATGTTGTCTGGACCGAAAGGGGCGGGGCATCAAAATCATTGAGCGCGGAAGAACACCTGTTTAACTGGCGTTAAACTGAATTATAAATTATAAATTTTGAATTATAAAACAAATCCAAAATTTAAAATTGTCCCGACCAGCTTGGGATTTACCCTGATTGAAACACTCCTTGTAATTTTACTGTTTTCAGTTCTTGCTGTTTTAATGGGCGGGGTTTTTGTTAGTTCTTTGGATTTGCAAAGGCGGGCGTTTAATCTTCAACAGACCGAGGAAAACGTTAATTTCACCCTTGAGTTAATGGCTAAAGAAATTCGTGTAAGTCAGGTTGCTATCCCCGATGGTAGCGGTTGTTCCTCATTGTCCGATACGACCCTGAACGTTACCCATCCGGTTAACGGCAATATCGTCTACTCTCTTTCCGGTGGTGCTATTCATAGAAATGTTAACGGGACGGATAGCATTATCAGTTCCAATACCGTTGAATTTACTAATATGCGGTTTTGTGTCTCTGGCGCTCTGATTGGTGACCAGCAACAGCCGCGGGTTACAATTTTAGGCACTCTGAAGAGCATAAAAAGTCGTCAGCAGGCAATAATAAATTTCCAAACAACCGTATCCCAAAGATTTTTAAGTAACTAGTTTCTAGTTGCTAGCTTCTAGTTTCTAGATTCTTATTTTTTTGAATTTTCGACTAAAAACTAATGAAGGAGCGGCCGTTATTTTTACCGTGCTTTTAATTGGTCTCTTTTTATCCATTGTTTTCACGCTTTCAGCAATTTTTATTCCGAAAATCAGAACGTCGAGTGACATAAAAAGTTCAGCTGGGGCGCTATATGCCGCTGAAAGCGGTATTGAGTGGTGCCTGTATGTTGATCGAAGGGGTGCGGCTGCAATGCCAGTTATGAGCAACGGTGCAACATATATCAACGGCAATACCGGTCTGCCCTTCATACCGGCCGACTGTTCAATTTTTCCAATTAAATCCGACGGTACCTATCGGGGAGTAACCCGATCGTTTGAGGTTAGTTTTTGAGTTAATGCTTTCGCAATAAATAAAACCGGCTGGAATCGGCCGGTTTTTTTTGTTACTTTGTTACTGGGTGATGGTGTCTATTAAAAATTTTGTAATACTTTCTCCGTCTACCAGCAATTCTCCCATATGCTGGCCGCTGGGCAGGCTTGGCGGAACGACGAAATTAATCTGATATAATCCCGTGAAATACGGATGGAGCCCTGAATACTGGATTTCCGCGTATATTCCATCAATAAAAACCTCCACCCTAGCTGTTGTTCTTGTCGGTTCTCCTGGTGCTTGGCCGGCGGGTACTGATAACTCTGTTCTGCCAAGTCCGGCTGCCCACAGAGAGACAATGCAAAACTCGCAGCTGACGGAAGATTGGGCCGGGTTTTCTGGATTGACCAATTTGCCCGCGTTTGGTCCGTTGGCCAAGGTTACAATGGCGAGTCCATTATACATGAACAAGCCCGGAGCGGTAGGTGCCACCACTATCTCCTTGGCGGAAGAAAACATACCGGTAGCATCATAGACCTCAATTCTCGCAATTCCCCCAGGTTGAACCGAAGTAACTTGAGCGTTGATTTGTCCGGGGGATACGTAATACAATGGCGCGTTCTCCCCGTTTATAGTAACGCGAGCGTCGCCAAGTTCTGTCGGGAGCGGTAACGTTCCGGCCGCCACCGTATAACCCGCCAAGCCAGTCCCGAAAAGCGAGATTATTTCACCGGGCGCTACCAGGCCAGGCTTGAAACTTGCGCCATTGACTACGGCCTGAAGCGAGATGTCTTTCCTCGCCGATTTAAAAAATATACTTTCACCAAGGATTCGCTTCTCCTCGTCTAAAAGTGAAATGTTGGGATAAAGCTCGTGGCCGCAGGGACTCATTATGCTTGTCCCTGCCCCGTTCGGCGGATGTGAAAGTGAGAAACCGTGACCCAACTCGTGTCCGGTCATACACGTCCAAAAATTAACGCTAGACTGTCTTTGGCTGACATGAGAGCAGCCTATTAGCGGTTCGCCGGCAAGACCCCTCAGGGCGTCCGCTGCCATAAATGCGCTTCCTCTTGCGCCATCTCCCTGGCCGGTAAAACCAAACTGAAGACAGTCCTGGTCGGCGTCAATGAAGAAAATTAAAACTTTCCCATCTTGCCAAAAACCGCCGCTATAAACCGCATTTATATCCGCATCGACATTACCCCAAAAAATATACTGCTGTTCATAAATATTGGGGTTGGTTGAATACCAGCCTGCCTCATGCGGTGTTCGAATAACTTCAACTGTGGGCTCGCTCAAATGGAAGGTCTTATCACCCATTTGTCTGTAATACCACTGCTGGAGATTTTTTAGAGCGGAATCTATCGCATTCCGATACTCTACTTTGTACTGGCGGTCAGTCGGTATTAGGTAGACGGCCTTTACTATGCCATTTTGGCCAAAGAGCGGACTTTCGGTTGTAAAGCAAAAAAACAACAAAAATAGACGCGTTAACCTCATTTTTGCCTCCAGGTTGTTAAAGTTCAAATCCTCATATTAATATTATAAAGCAAATAACACTCAAAGTCAATATCTAGACAAATAATGGCAGTTGGAGTATAGCTAAAACTAGTGTAAACCCCAAGGACGTTAACAAAAGGAGGAGCCAATGAAAACCAAGCTTTTGGTGGTTTTTTTGAGTATTTTTGTGGTGTTTGTCGCTACGTTGCCAAATATTGCTTATGGCCAGGGCAATGTCGCACTGCTGTTTGATGGGATGGCTCTTGCTGGCAAAACGAACTTTTTGAAAGATTCTGGCGGACTAAACCAGATGAAAGCCAAGAGCGCCGTTTTCCCGGGAGCGGAAGTTCGTTTCAATCAGGATGGGCGTGTAACCATCGGGGTCGGTTATCAGAGGTGGGGGCTTGATGCCGAACCGGAACACTTTATAATAATGGCCGATACTGTTACCGGCCAAGAACTTGCCGGTGTTACCCTTAACAGAGAAGTCAGCATGAGCACTCTTGTCAGCACGGTCTATATCAACCTGCTTACCAAAGGCAGAGTGAGGCCGTTTCTGGGTGTTGGTGGCGGAGCGAACTTTGCAAAAACCGATTTTCGCACTGCACGTTTTGTGGCACCCGGATTGAACTTCCAGTTTGAAGATACCGACAGCTGGTCTGAGAAGCGTATTATACCGGCAATCAAGGTGGGGGCGGGAGTAAATTTTT
>JACOZZ010000043.1 GCA_016181055.1 Candidatus Yanofskyibacteriota bacterium | reverse complement strand
GAAATGATCGCTCCGATTCCGGTGAAAACAAGCCAATCCACTAAGTCGCCGGTTCCGGCCAATACATAAAGAAAAAAATACAAAGTTCCCGACGGCGGCCTTACGATACGGTTAGCGGTATCTTGCATTTCCGCCTGTTCTTTTTGCTGGGCTCGGGCATAGGCAAGGTCATAGTAGTATTGATCATCAGCGGGCATGAATTACGATTTATGGATTACGATTTATGAGTAATATTCTTAAATCATAAATCTTAAATCATAAATCAAGATTGCTTGGCCAGCTCTTTTTTGGCTGCTTCTATTTCCAGTATTTGCCTTGGGTCCGAGGTAATAATCTGGTCTTCGGCGTATGAAGCCACCACTCGCAGAGCTACATGATTAATGCCGGCAAAAAACAAACCGTGGCCCACTCGCGATTCTAAGAGATAAAATTTTTCCGCGTCTGTCAGATTGAACGTTTGTTTTACCAGATCAATTGAGGCTGGCGATTGTTTCAATAATAGCTGCAGGGATGAATTAGTAACGATAGGTTTACCATAAGGTGAAGCCATGAAATCTGGGATATCCTGGGAAATTGTAGTTAGACCCAGGTAATATTTGCGTGCACGTTTGGCTATATTGAATAAAAATGCTGCGCCGGATTCGTATTTCATCAATACCCATGCCTCGTCTACGGCCAAAATACGCTTTTTTAATTCGGTTCTGACCTGTGTCCAGATAAAATTAAGAACCAGATACATTGCAATTGGCCGTAATTCTTCCTCCATGTCGCGGATGCTGAAGGCTATCAATTGATTATCCAGCTCAACGTTAGTCGGGTTGTTCAGGAAGCCGGCAAAAGTGCCCTCCGTGTATTTTTTAATCCTGATGAGCAAAGATTCCGTGCCGGTCATTCCCTCTAAAACGTTTTGGAAATCAGACATTAATGGAGGCACGGCATTTTTTAAATCAGAAGTTTCCGGCGTAATATCCTTGGTGGCGTAGGTTTGATTAATTGTTTCGTCTAGGATTGCCTCTTCTTCCGGCGTGAGCGTTCCCAGCATGAGCTTAAAAAGGCCCATCAGGTTAATTACATGAGAGCGTAGGACGTCAGTTGGGCTTTCGTCGGGCAGTGGTTTGGGCAGATCAAAGGGATTAATATGATGCGGGGAAGATATTGATATTTTTATGGAAGTGCCGCCCACGGTATCGGAAAGGAATTTGTATTCATTTTCCGGGTCTATTACAAAAACCTGTGTGCCGAACATTAAACTGCGCAGTATTTCCAGCTTAACCGCATAGCTCTTGCCTCCGCCGGATTTGCCGAAGATGACCATATTAGCGTTTTCCATACTGAATCTGTCAAAGAGAACTAGAGAATTATTATGAGTATTTATTCCGTAAAGTATTCCCTTTTCGGTAGTCAGGTCGTAAGACACAAAGGGGAAAAGTGAGGAAATCGGTTCGGTATTCAAAGAATTATGGACCTGAAGCTGATCATCGGCGAGCGGAAGCGTGGAGAAAAACCCCTCTTTCATTCTGAAAGTCGCCAATTTGGAATAAACCAGTTGGCCGTCAAGGATAGATTTTATCTTATTTTCCGTCTCATCAAGTTCTTTAATAGAGCTGCCATAGATCGTTATATAAACCCCAAGTCTAAAGAATCTTTCTGTTCCTTGCTGGAGTTTATCACGCAGAGTTTCAATGTCGCCGATAGCCGTTTCTAGCACGGGGTCTCTTACTTTGCCGGCCGCTTGTTCTTCCATCTCTTGCGCCTGAATCCGGCCTAAGCGGTCACGCAGTTGCTTGAGCATTTGTGCGGTATTTTCCGGATGCGCGAAAATAGACACATCAAAAGGCCGGTCCATATTAATGATCGGCGAAAACCAATTGGTATTTAGGTATCTTGGATAAGTTGCTAAGAAAAAAGTGCGGGCGTAAGTATCGCCTATTTGTAGGTAGTTGGAAGAAACATCAATCGCCGAAGGAGCCAAAATGTCGTCCAGCATTTTTACCGGCGGTTCTGCGGGCTGAATGGTTGGTTGTGATTTTTTACCGAATAATGGCAATTTCAGGTTATAGATTATAAGTTATAGGTTATAGGTTTCTGACTAACGCCTATCACCTAACACCTATCACCTAGTTCACAGGTGGTGTCCGGGATTGTAATAAGAATAATACAGATTCCTTAGCTCCTCTTTTCCCAATATCCGTGTTTCAATTCCTAATCCGCTGATGCTGTCCATAACGAATTGGCTTTTTTGGCCAAGCTGCGTTTTATAATTTTCAAATTCCTGGTCAGTAAGCGTTTTTGCAATTTTGGACGGGGCAACAACACTTTTAAATGCGCCAAAAATACTGGTTTTCTGGTCTCCTTTGCCGATTGTTTCTACAAGATAAAGCGGAATGACAATGTAAAATTTTTTAGACATTATATTGGCAAGTTCAGTCAGTCCCTTGATAAAACGAGTATATTCAACAGCTTGTATTTTCATAAGCTCATTGGAAATGCTCTGCGTTAATTCGCCTAGCGATTCCATATATGGTCCGATATCCAGCTTGCGCGAATTTATGGCGATTTGAAGCGGAAAATCAATGGAGTTCAAAAAATTCTGAAAGGCGCTTATTATCGCCGTTTGTTCATCGGCTGATTTCAGTGCGAAATTCATTGAGCCTACTTCAAGTACTGACCGCAAAGAGCCGTCTTTTAGTATCGCAACATTATCGCGAATGTCCGCGATTTCTACGAAATCCTTAGTGGATTGATTTTTTGGAGCTGTAGCCATAATTTTATTCGTGTATTTGTGTCGGGGGAGGATTATCTTTTCTAAACTGATATCTCTTTGCCCCCGTCGCATACGATAATGCCATCAATAAGTATTGCGGCAGCGGCATATCATCTATTCGGTAAAACGCGAGAGCAATAGATGCGGCGGCAATCGGCAAGGCTGCGATTATTAAAAAAGTGAAATTTGTGATGACGTATTGCAGTATAAAGATTATCACCGCCCCAGTTGCCAAAAATAAAAACTGTTTGAGCGTGAACGGCCCGACAATCTTAGTTTCTGTTTCTATGAATTGGGGAACCTGGAATCTCATGTCGTTTAGGTCTGCAATTCCTCACTTATTTTGTATTTCTTAGGTCAATTATGTTTCCGCCTGACTCTGGCAGCTCCTCCCCTTGATAATGTTGTGTTGCTGGTGCTGGTGGTACTGTCGGTTTAGGCGCTTGCCCGCCTGAGTTTTGCGGAGCAAAATTTTGGCGGGGCAGTTTGCCCGGATAGCGTTCATTCTGCACTTTCTTTATATCTTCAATAACCGGTGTGAAAAGCTGGGAAACAATTAAATTCGTAATCTCGCGGGCGAAAGTTTGGTCAATTCCCAGCCGATGTGAAATTTCTTTGGGCATATCCCCGATAAATATATCCCCAATCGTCACATCCCTGATCAACCTAGCCATATCCGGTCCCTGCACCGAAAGTTGGATATATTTTTGGGTCAGCGACTGAACAAAGTCAGTTGTGGCGGGGTCAAGTAAAAGTTCAACCAAATCCTCGGGCAAAGTATCTAATTTATCCTGAAATCTGCTGTAATTAAAACCTGGCGTCTGTAAGCCATCAACAGAATACGGACTTAGTTTTAACAAATCGTTTGCCATTAGTAAGGTATTGGCGGTCCAGCCAGGGCCTTATCAAATGCTTCTCTTCTTTTTCTATCTGCCTTTTTACCCAGCATTTGTTGTCTTAATCTGGCCGTCATATTGCCCGCGGCATTAATTGAAAATATTGCATTGTAAATCTCCGGCGTTTTCAGCTCCTCTGTGCTTAAGTTCTGAATTAAACCGTTTGCTACGTTTGTTTCTATTTGGTGTTGGACATCGGTTCGTTGATTTGGCATTAAATCAACTGTTGGCAGAATGCCATGGCCAGCTCGGTAATCGCCTTCTTCTTTGAACAGCGTATTGTTGTCTTTAATTTCTTTTGCCAGCGTCCTGCCTTCTGCCGATAGTGCGTCCCCGGTAGTTGGGTCCATGCCCCCGGCTGATTGTAAAATAGATCTTCTGATTTTCCAGCTGTCAACTTCTTTCTTGTCCACCATTGTTTTGCCTGCAAGCTCGATAAGTTTCCTTTCCGCTCTAGACATTGTCGGCGTTACAGCCCTGGTTGCGATAGTTTCTCTGGCCGTTTTATCTCGGGCAAAGTTTTCAATATTTTTTTCAACGGCCGCGGCAACTTTATCCTGCACTTCTTTGGCGTCTCCCGAATAAAGTTCAAGCAATCTCTCGGCTATGGTTTCATTCATAACTTCTCTGCCTTCAGCCATGCCCAGACCGAATACCTTCTTAACCTCAGCATCTTCAAGATTATCAAAGATAAATTCTTTTTGAGCGGTCGTTTGCGCTATTTCATTAAACTTGCCTTTCTTAAGCGATGAGATGATCGATGAGCCCAAAGCAGTTCTTCCTCCGCCGGCGTTTCTCATAGCATCGTTTACTTTGTTCAAGTCGGTCGGGTCCAGCCAACCATTTTCAGCTTTAATTTTAAGCGCCGCCAGTCTTTCCGGTGCTCCTCCTTTGACCAAGCGCTCATTCAGCTGGTCAAGAGTTAAGTTCAATACTTGTAATCTTTTTGTTTCCTTATCCACTTCCGCCGCCTGTGCTCTATACGCTTCTTCCTTTGCTCCCGGTACTCTGCCGGGACCGGGGATGCCGGCAACAAAACCTTTTGTTTCAGCTACGCGCAAGCGTTCTCTTTGCGCTCCGCCGATGCCGAAAAGTCCCCTTTCCGCAATCTCTCCGCCACGTTCTTTTAGCCCTTCTTTTGCTCCGGTATAAGTTGCCCTGACATAAGCCGCTCCGGGGGCATATTTGCGTACCCCGGTTTCAATTTTGCCGAATACCGCTTTAACCCCCGTCCCACTCGCGCAAGCAAGTTTTCGCGCCATAATCATACCGCCGAAGAGGAATATTAAGCCTAATAAGTAAAATACAAAATCATTTCCGGCCATACCAGCCACCGATATGCGTCCGAGAGTTGAGGGTAGAGGTATTAAACTTTTGTTTTTAATGAAGATAACCGCAAACATCATAAAAAACAGGAAATACGGCAAGAAAAAACACCAGCACAAAAATTGCTTCCACCAGGCGCTCCACGTTCCGCTTCTCAAATTGGGCATCGTATAACCAAACCAAGCAATCGGGGAAATAATTAAAAGAAACCAAAGCATAAATAGTCTCACTATTGAAAAAATAGCCGTTGCAATGAACGCTAATGCTATGGCCATTAAAAATATAACAGAAAAAATTAGGGTAAGGACAACGCTGCCGATACCCGCGCCAGCATCGCCCATTGCTTGTAAAGCGCTAATACTTGTTGTGCCGCTTGTTATTATTTTTGTGCTGCTAAATCCATCCTGAAAATTGGCTGCAATACCTCCCACCAGCGGGTCTTGCATTTCTCTTAAAAAAACAGTGGCTAAACCATTGGCAACTGTAATAATGTATTGTCCAATGGTTAGACTGAAATTTATGAGAAGGGCGGCTATTAAAAAAGGGGCCAGCATATTTTTCCAAGTATATTTTTGAATATTAAATATCGTGCCGAATGCCATTACTATCAGAGCCAAAATAAAAAATAAGTTTACGAAATTCCTGATGATAGTCCAACTCCCATCAACTACGGCAACATTATAAATGGCGCCGTCGGTTTGAAGCGTGATAAACTCTTCAAGAAGCTGTGCAAAATATGATATAACTTCTCCTAGAAAGCTAAGTAAAAGGGTATTTATATAACCCACCACTTTCGCTATCGCCCCACTGGCAATGCTACCTATATTAAGCAAGCCAGCAGTACTATAATTACCGCCAGTAGTGCATATATTTTTTTTGATTTAGCCAGCATTAAAATTTAATCTGGTTACCTTATGTCGCAATTATTATTTACTTCTGCCATGCAGGTGTTAAAAATCCCCGAATCAATTCTTTCTATGCAATCTATGCTTGAATCGCCGCCGCCACCACCACCATCTACATTACCGCCGTCACCACCCGTAGCTGAAGCATCGCAATCAAGTTTTTTAGCTTTTTCCGTGCAGGTATTCTCTCCCGCTTTAATGCAATCCTGCCTGGCTTTTTCCATCAATGCATCGCCTCGCGATGTATCTGCCTCAAATGCCTCACCGACCTTTGCGTCAATGAAGCTTGAGAGTCTATCGGTAAGCGAGGACAGTACATTATAAATACACTCACTCAATTCGTCGCAGCCGGTTATAAAATCAAATTCAGATGTATTCAGCTGGCTTCCAGTCGCTTCAAGTATTTTTGCCGGCGTTAGGACACTTCCCAGAACCAAACAGGACGAATTTCCGCCCCGTATTAAACAGCCGTCGTCTCCGCTCATCTTTGAAGTAAAACCGCTGCCAGCTTCGGCCTCACTGCGGTCACGTGACTCCTCAAAACTTCGCTGCCGCTCTACCTCATCAAGGGAATCAGCATAGACCCCGAAAAAATTATTTTGCGGTTGGATTAGCTTATCCCACGCCGCCCAGCCGCCGCCGGCGGAAAAATCATTTCTAAATAAGCCAACATTAAAATTAGCCGGTAGCGTGCATCTATTGCGCAATTTATAATATTGAAGAGAATCAACTCTATTATTGAAGGGACTGAAACCGGGCACCTTTCCCGCGCCAAAAGCGGAACCCAGGGAACCTCTTAAATATTGGCAAACCGTGCCTGAAGAAATATCTATGGCGTCGCCTATTATAGCTCTTGTTATATCCTCGCCCCTGTACTGGGCATCCTCAAGAAAATAACGCCAATCCTGCACGAAATTAGGAAGCCCGTCGCGTCCGTTCTCTCCAATAAACTTAGACATGGCATTCGTCATGGTGCTTAAAAAAGTTCTGGCTATTACTCTTGCTACGAGGTCAAGGCCGAATTCTTTGAGGACATAGACAACGGCGCCGGCCGAATTAACCGCTTGTATAGGTAAAAAAACCAGAAAGCCGATTATTATGAAGCTCGCCAGTGTTTTTTTCCAAGAGTTGTTCATCCCGTACGAGACAGGAGATGATTTACATGAGTAAATCATCTCCGTGCCTATAGATAAGTTAGTTTATTAATCCCGCTTAGACAGCCATTGTAACCCTTCCTTGTTGTCAGTAAGAGCTGTCTCATACGGGATTCATTGGTTCTGCTCAGTTCTTAGCAAATCCAAAATACTGAAAAGAGGAGAATTGGGTATCTCCAGGTTTTCTGTTTGGATTAAAATTTTAAGTTTTTGGAGCAAAGAATAATCTATTTCCAGAAGATTATTCGGTAGATCTTGCAGAGCTGTTAAGGCCAGTAACGGGTCATCCTCTATTTTGGTCAGCGAGAGATAGTTTATGGAAAGTTTTTGAAAAATTGTTAAAAGGTGTTTGTGAAAATCAATCCAGTTTTCAGGAACCGGAACAGATAGAAGCTGGCTGTAAGCGCTTGAATATGCAAGATAGTAATTTCTAAAAAGTTCTTTAGCTTTGTCATAGTTGCCTACTCCCAAAAAATTTGCCGCCTGGTTCATAACATATGGTTGTTGCGTGAAGGAACTTAAAAACGGTCCTTCCAAAAGAGAGGCGGTCTTGGCAAGGTACTCCTCTTGAGACTGTTTTGATTTATTGGTTACGACTAGACTAGCATCCGAGGCTGGAGGCGGATTCAGCAGGACATCCACCTCATCAAATGTACCCAGCGCTAAAAGATCCACATTTTTTTCGTACTTGTTTTCCCCGACTTGATTTGACACTAGGTCGCCGGTATAAAGACCAACAACCATGCGTTGGGCTAAAGACGCCGTTGCATTTGTATTTTGTTTGTTTCGCTCACTTGGCCCCTCCTTTCTTGCAGGGTTATAACTGGATACAACTTCTTCGCCGTCCATAAAACCATCTCCATCGGTATCGGGATTGAATGGGTCGGTACGATAATAAGCTTCAAGATTGTCAGGAATACCGTCGCTGTCGGAGTCTATATTTGCGGGGTCATCAATATTAACTCCGGCAACCTGCCGGTTTAAATTTGCCGATGTCGCTGTTTTGACGCTCTGTTTAAAAAACAAACCCAGCCGGACAAGTAAAAATCCGGCAATTATCAGAAGTATTCCCAAAGCAATTTTTAATTTTGTAGACACAATAAAATTGCGGTTTATGGCCTCCTTATTCCACTAAACCATGTTAAAAAAATTAAACTTATTATCAATAGCAAAGATACCAAAATTATTGGCAAATCACCTACCTTATTATACCACGTTTCTCTGGGGTCAAGTACAACAGAACCTGTTAATATCTGCGGAGTTTGGTTTTGGGCTAGATAGGCGATATTTCCTTGGCTGTCTATCATATAGGACAGGCCCATATTAGCAGAAGTTATTACGGGTTTGGCGGTTTCTGCCGCTCTGAAACGCGTAGCGGCAAGCATCTGTCTTGCGATAACAGGATTCCCGTGAAAAATACCGTAACTTGCCATGCTGATGAGCACATCTGAATTTTGGCTAGTTTGTTTAGTCAGGCCCGGCGACAGAAGTTCTGAACAGATCATAGGCGCCGCCTTGAATTGCTCGCGGAAATTAACAGTTGATACATCTTTGGCGCCGACATTAAATTCTCGCAAACTGTCATATTCGGTGGTTGTGGTTTTGGAAAACAGCCAAGCGATTAATTTTATCGGATAAGGTAAAAATTCACCGCCCGGCGTTAATAACTGCTTATCATAGTAATTAATGATGTCATTTTGGGTGTCCAAATCAAAAACGCGCGAATAAGCTCTGCCATTGGCATCAAAAACTCTGCCGCCGGCGATTATTAATTTCGGTTCTTCAAAAAGGTTGTTGAAATATTCTTTGGCTTGCGCCGAAGTCATAAACAATGAAATATTTTTTAATAACTCGCTGGTTTCCGGAAAAACGATCAGCTGGCTTTCAGGAGATTCTTTGGCGACACGAGCTAGAAGTTTCAGCTGTTCTTCCAGGCCGGAGAGTATTTCTTTGGAAGTATAGATAGATTTTGTCGGTTGGGTGGTTTGAATAACTGCAAAGTTTATTTTTTTGGCATTTCCACCCCCCTGTTCTATAGTTTGCGGTTTGATTAATTTGGGACCCAAAAAATTAAGCGTCACAAGCATCAGAACCACGAGAGTCATTTTTATACCGAGGGTGATTCTCGGGGAGGTTGAAAAAGTTTGCGACCCATTTTTTAAAATTATAAAAGCCAGACAATTTATCAAGACAATCACAAACATTACTCCATAAATGCCGACGAGAGATGTGAGTTTTAAAGCCAAAGAATTGTTTGCCAGCGAATAAGCTAGATTGCCCAATGTCCAATGCGGTCCGAAAAGCGAACTAGAGCCGGCCCACAAAAAACCAAAGCCCCAGGAACGGGCGTACTCTAGCAGGACGAAAAGAGCCGGTATGGTTAGTAATCGGTAGGGTTTTGATTTGCCAGTTGCCAGTAACCAGTTGCCAGTAACCAGTCCGAACAGACCCCAGAACAGTGCCATTCCGGTAGAACTAATCAGGTAAATAAGCAGAACGCCGATGAAGGAGACGAGCCGGCTTTCAATACCAAGCGTATCCAGCGGATAGATAGACCAAAACCACCGGAAGATTATCAAAAAATAAACCAGCCCTGCGGCAAACCCGATAAAAAATACATGCAGTTTGCGAGCGCGGTCATGTTCAGAAACAACACGGGAAAATGACCAAAAAAACGGTATAAGTCCGAACCAGGCCAAAAACCCCAAATCAAAATCCCAGCCTGGATATGACAAAGCAAGCAATAGGCCGCTTAATCCTGCAATGAGAAAATATTTGTGACTCGTTGCCATTCGTCTAGAGTCAATGTTTCGGCACGGCGCGTCGGGTTAATGCCGGCCGACTTTAATTTTTCTTCAACGATTTTTTTTTCTAATTTTAGTCCGCCGGACAAATTATTGCCCAGCTGTTTTCTTTTTTCCGAAAATCCAATCTTTACGATCTTAAAAAAGTTTTTAGAGTCTGCTCCAGATTCTATATCCCGGTTTTTAAATTCTAGTTTTATAATTGCCGAATCCACTTCGGGCGGCGGATAAAAACTGCCATGTGAAACGTAACTTATTATTTTTGGCCGAGCGTGGTACTGAACTAAAACCGCTAGCATGTTCATCTCCGGCGGTTTAGCCGTTATTCTTTGGGCGACTTCTTTTTGAAGCATTAGTACGATAACTTCGGGTTGTAACCAATTCTCAAAAATAATTTTCAGAAGGTGCGAGGTTAAGTAATATGGAATGTTGCCGACAATTTTGTATCTCGTATTTTGTATATTGTATTTCGTATCTCTAGGATTGAACCTCAAAACGTCCTCCTCTACAATTGTAACATTTTTTGAATCGGCAAACTTGGTTTTGAGATATTCGGCAAGTTGATTGTCTTTTTCAATAGCGAGAATCTCGGCGTCGGCATCAAGCAGAAACTGAGTCAATGTGCCTAGCCCCGGGCCTACCTCAATCACCATATCCCCCCTTTGTACCTCGGCGGCGGCAACGATTTTTTTATAAATCCCCTCGTTAATTAAAAAATTCTGCCCAAGCGACTTTTTAGGTTTGATGCCAAGCTGATTTAACTCTATTTTAATCCGAGCAGATAAGTTCATGAATGCCATTGACTTAGATATTTTTATATGTTAGTATTAAGTTAATTCTGGTCTGGGGTAACCTGCGCTGGAAGGTTCACGGTCGGTTACGGAGCAGCTTACGCTAGTTGCCATGCGTTGGTGTATGAATCCTCCGACAGCAGCCCACCGTGAGTGCGTGGATGGAGTGGGGGCGTGTATGCGCCCCCATTTTTAATAATACTCAATTTTATCGTCCCAGTCCTTTGTATATTTATCCCGCACTTTTCCCTGCGGAAAGATGCGGGATTTATTTTGGCTAAGCGGTGAAAAACTTAACAAATGTTCCGGAATCTCAAATAGGAATCTTGATGGTGAGTTTGATTGTGTTGTACCGTAAAACATACGTTCGCGGGCGAAGGTCAGATGGAGTTCGCTTTGGGCACGGGTGATGCCGACATAGCAGAGCCGCCTCTCCTCTTCCAATTCGGCCTGCTCAAATAAAGCGCGTGAGTGCGGGAAGATGCCATCTTCCATGCCAACCAAAAATACGACTGGAAATTCCAAGCCTTTTGCCGAATGTATTGTCATTAATTTGATTGCCTCTTCTCTTTTATCATACTTGTCCGTTTCCTGAATTAAAGCCACTTCTTCAAGGAATTTTTGCAGGCCTTCTGTTGCCGTTTCTTTGTCGTACTTACGCGTAGCGGTGAAAATTTCTTTTACGTTTTCCCAGCGTTCCTCGCCGTCAGTAGTTTTATCGTTGATGTAGGTTTCATAAGAAGTTTTATTTAGAATATATTTTACAAGTTGTGATAGCGGCAGTTCTTGTGATTTCTTGCTCAATTCTTCAAGCAGGTTTGCCAGACTCTCCAGGGTGTTTGTTTGTTTTTTACTTGGACCAATGGAATTGGCAAGTTCTTTTAAGCCATCAGTAATATTGCCGATTTTAGTTAGTCTCTGCATGGTCATCTGTCCTAGTCCGCGAGCGGGCACATTGTAAATTCGTTCAAAACTCATCCGGTCGTTTGGATTTAATGCCAGGCGCAAGTAGGCCAGAATGTCTTTTATCTCCCGCCTTTGGTAAAATTTTACGCCGCCAATTATACGGTATGGAAACCCGTGTTTCAGCATTGCTTCTTCTATGGCTCTTGATTGAGCGTGAGTGCGGTATAAGACGGTAAAGTCGCTTAATCCCCGCTCACGTTTCATATCGTTTCGTATTGTTTCTACAATATAATCCCCCTCTCTGCGTTCGTTAGCCACTTCTTTTAATATTATCGGGCAGCCGGATTCGTTGTTGGTCCAAAGCTTTTTGTGTTTCTGGTTCTTGTTGTTAAGTATTATGTGATTAGCAGCCGTCAGGATGTTTTGAGTGGAGCGGTAATTCTGTTCAAGCAATATGACCTTGGCTTCCGGATAATCTTTTTCAAAATCCAGAATATTACGGATATTGGCGAGGCGAAATGAATAAATGCTCTGGTAATCGTCGCCGATGACGAAGAGGTTTCTGTGCTCTT
This sequence comes from Candidatus Yanofskyibacteriota bacterium, assembly GCA_016181055.1. Taxonomy (GTDB): domain Bacteria; phylum Patescibacteriota; class Minisyncoccia; order 2-02-FULL-40-12; family IGHO2-01-FULL-4-A; genus 2-01-FULL-44-17. The sequence continues at coordinate 550 of JACOZZ010000043.1, read as the reverse complement.
TCGCGAGCAGGCTTACCCAGACATATTGGCTGTGATTCGTATCTTGATATTCATCTATCAAAATATACCGAAATAGATTTTGATATTTTTCCAGTATCTTGGGATGCTTCTGAAAAAGCCGGACGCAGAGCATTATCAAATCGTCAAAATCCAAAGCATTATTTTGCTGGAGCGTAGTTTGATAGCCGGCGTAAACGGGGGCGACGATCTTTTCAAAGTATTCTCGGGCTTTTTCTGCGAATTCTTCATGGCCGACAAGCTCACTTTTGAGGGCGGAGATTCTGCCAAGCACATTTTTTGGATTGAATTTCTTAATATCAAGTTCCAGCCCGCGCATTATGTTTTTTATTAAGCCGAGTTGATCGTCTTCATCGTATATAACGAAATTCCCGGTGTAGGGCGAAAGGACTTTGATGTCTCGGCGCAGAATTCTCAGGCAAATTGAGTGGAATGTGCCCAGCCAGGGGTGGGTTGTTGGTTGCTGGTTGCTGGTTGCCAGTAATGTATGGACTCTATCCTTAATTTCGCCGGCGGCCTTGTTCGTGAAGGT
>JACOZZ010000052.1 GCA_016181055.1 Candidatus Yanofskyibacteriota bacterium | reverse complement strand
TGATTTTAATATGTAAATATTTTACTATCAAACAATGTTGCGAAAATTCACACCGCTGATAATTTTAGCTGCCGCGCTGTTTATGGCGGTTTTTGTTTATCCGCAGGGCTGGGATAGGGGCGCGGATATAGTAAATTCAAAACTAAAAATTCAAAACTCAAAATTTAAAATCCCGCACTTTTTTAAAATTCCAGCATTTCATTTAGGTCTTGATCTTCTTGGCGGCACCCACTTGGTTTATCAAGCCGACTTATCCGGTGCTGGCGACCAAAGCGCCGATGATGCCATGGCCGGTGTGCGCGATGTCATTGAGCGCAGAGTCAATCTTTTTGGTGTGGCTGAGCCATTGGTACAAATTGAAGGCAAGAATAGGTTAGTGGTAGAGTTGGCCGGCATTAGCGACGTCAACCAAGCAATCCAAATGATAGGCCAGACGCCTTTTCTGGAATTCAAGGAAGAACGTGCACAGGAAGAGTCACAGAAGATACTGGATGCCCAACAAAAAGGCGAACAACAATTCGAAGACCCTTATTTTCAATCAACCGGTTTGACCGGCAAGCACCTTAAGCGCTCACAACTTGCTTTTGATCCGAATACATCACAGCCGGAAATCTCTTTGGAGCTGAACGACGAGGGCGCAAAGTTATTCGCGGAGATCACAAAGCGCAATATTGGAAAACGCGTTGCCATATATGTTGATGGCATGGTCATAAGCGCGCCGGTGGTTCAGGGCGAAATAGAGGGCGGTCGTGCCGTGATCAGCGGCGGATTTACAATTAAAGAAGCCAGAGATTTAGCAAATAATCTTAATGCCGGTGCTTTGCCGGTTCCGATAACGCTTATTTCACAGCAGACAGTCGGTCCTTCTCTTGGTCAAGAGTCTTTGCAAAAATCTCTTCAGGCCGGACTTTACGGCTTATTGCTTGTGGCGATTTTCATGATTATTTTTTACCGTCTTCCCGGCGCGGTTTCAGTTTTGGCGCTTTTGATCTATACCGTTATTGTTCTGGCAATTTATAAGCTGATACCGGTTACGCTGACCCTGGCCGGTATTGCCGGATTCATACTATCTCTAGGTATGGCTGTGGATGCCAATGTCTTAATTTTTGCCCGTTTTCGCGAAGAACTTAAGGCGGGTAGATCGTTGCCCCATTCATTTAGCGAAGGTTTTCATCGGGCCTGGTATTCAATACGCGACAGTCATGTGACGACAATACTCGGCGCCTTGATCTTGTACATTTTTTCTACATCTGTGGTTAAGGGATTTGCTTTGACGCTGGGCATCGGGGTACTCATGAGTTTATTTAGTTCCATTGTGGTGACCAGGTCGTTTTTAAAATTATTTATAGGACCGAGACTGGAAAATAAAAAGTGGCTGTTTTAATTTTATGAAAAATATTTACAAAATCATGTTCATTATTTCCGTGGCTCTGACTGTAGCCGCGATTATCATAACGGCTGTTTTTGGTTTGCGGTTCGGTGTTGATTTCAGGGGCGGAGCGTTAATGGAAATTGTTTTCAAGGTAAGCCGGCCGCCGACAGCCGAACTTAGCGATGTTATCGGTAAGATTTCTGGTGCTAAAGACAAAAATGTCAGTCCGGTCGGGGAGCGAGGGGCGCTGATTCGTCTCAACAACGTTGATGAGCAAACACATCAAAATATTTTAAATAAGATTTCTGAGAAATTCGGCGAGATAAATGAAAGCCGTTTTGATTCAATCGGTCCTACCATAGGCAAGGAGTTAAGAAACAAAAGCATTACCGCGATTGTGATTTTACTTGCCGCAATTATTGCATACATTGCTTTTGTTTTCAGAAAAATGTCGCGCGTGTTGTCGCCGTGGGCGATGGGTCTGGCCGCTATCATTGCCTTGATACATGACGTTGTTATACCCGTTGGCGTCTTCGCATTGTTAGGCCATTTTTATGGTATTGAAATTACCGCAGTTTTTGTGGCGGCAGCTCTAACTATACTCGGTTACTCACTCTCTGATTCCGTAGTGGTGTTTGATAGGGTCAGAGAAAATGTTCTGCGGCTGGGCTCTAGCCAAGATTTCGGAGGGCTGGTCCATAAGAGCATAATGCAAACGCTAGTGCGTTCATTAAATACGACATTTACCACCTTGCTCGCGCTAATTGCCATATTCTTTTTTGGCGGAGAATCAATAAAATATTTTTCCCTAGCTTTGATTATCGGTATTTTTTCGGGTGCCTATTCTTCAATTTTTGTTGCTTCGCCGATCCTTGTCTGGCTTAGCGGTAAAAGAAAGGTTTGACCCTGTAATATACATGCATATGCATTACGGGGTTGACACTGCTAAAGCTTAGTTATATGTTGACATGTTAAGCAGTTGACCCGTTTTTAACTATATGTTATCCTTTAAGTAGTAGCCAACGGACAAGCAGGTAACAGTAGCTACTAAATCCTACTTTTAGCTATTATCCGTTGACCACGTTTCATTTGGCAAATTTAAATAGCTCAATCAGGGGGGTGGTCGGACAAGTGCTTGCGGTTTTAAGCACCAGAAATAAAGACGTGATATCACGCCGTTTTGGCTTAAAAACCGGCAAAAAAGAAACTCTTGAATCCATAGGTAAAAGCTACGGTATAACTCGAGAAAGAGTCAGGCAAATTGAAGAGGTTTCCTTGAAGCAAATCAGAGGAAATTTAAATAACGGCATGGCCGCCAAGGTTAAGCCGTTTGTCAGTCTTGCCGAAAATATTCTTGAACAAGCCGGTGGTGTCAGCAGGGAAGATAATCTTTTTGCCAAGTTTTCCGGAGTTGCCAAAGAAAGCCCGGCCAATGCCGCTTTGGTTTTCTTTCTCTCTCTTGACGGACAGCTAAAAAAATTCGCCGAGATTGATGATTTGCATACTTTCTGGGCTTTGTCTGGCCAGCACGCTGAATCTTTTAAAAAGTCGCTTTCTGTTTTTGTAAATGCTTTAGAAAAGGAAGGGGCTCCTATTGCGGAATCAGCTGTCGTGGATTTTTATAAAAAATCAGGCGCTTCGCTTAAGGATGTAACTCCGGCAATCATTGTTTCCTATCTTTCAATTTCCCAGAGTATCGCTAAAAATAATTTTGGCCAGTTAGGTTTGGTCAACTGGCCAGACATTAAACCTCGCGGCGTCAGAGACAAGGCTTTCTTGGTGCTCAAGCGCGATGGCAAGCCCAAGCATTTCCGCGAAATTACCCAGCTCATTAATGGTTCTGGTTTTGATAGCCGTAGGGCGAATGTTCAGACCGTCCATAATGAATTGATCAAGGACAAAAGGTTTGTTTTAGTCGGCCGCGGTTTATATGGTTTAGCCGAATGGGGCTATAAAGCCGGTACCGTCAAGGATGTAATTGCCGACCTTTTGCGCTCAGCCGGTCAGCCGATGCACAAAAAAGATATAGTAGCCCAGGTATTGTCGCACCGCATGGTTAAAGAAAATACTATAATTTTAAACTTACAGGATTCTAAAACCTTTGATAAAAAAGGCAATGGGGTTTATGCCTTGCGCGAAGCCTAGTTCTGAAACTCGTGACTCACACCCGGAACTTAAAAGGAGGGTTCCAAGTTTCAAGTTTCGAGTTTCAAGAGGTTCTTGTTCTCCGACGTTCTTAGTCCACTAAAAACCGCTTTCTCGTTGTTAACACACTACTGGTGGATTCTCACCCCGTTTTTGTTATTTTTCGGCGCGCTTGACGGCTGGCTTTTTTATGTAAGAAAACGATACCTTCTTTCCCTAAGGTGGGTTTTGCTTGAAATTAAACCCCCGCCTGACGTCCAAAAAAGTCCTAAAATAGCCGAAAATATTTTTTCGGGCCTCCACGCTCTTTATACCGGTTCTGTAAGCTGGAAAGATAGTTTTTTTCAGGGTGAAGTCCAGCCCTGGCTTTCGCTTGAGATAGTCGGCAATGGCGGAGAAACCAATTTTTATGTAAGAGCCCCAGAAGATCTGCGCAATTTAGTGGAGGCGCAAATCTTCGCCCAATACCCCGATGCCGAAATTAAAATAGCCGATGATTACATCGCGCAGCTGCCGGAGTATCTTCCTAATGATGAATATGACCTTTTCGGCACGGAGTTGGTTTTTACAAAACCAGATGCTTATCCGATCAAGACTTACCCGTTTTTTGAAGAAGAGTCGGGCAAGGACGAATTTAGGCGTACCGACCCGTTGGCACCCTTGGCTGAAATAATGAGCGCGCTTGAACCGGGCGAGCATATCTGGCTGCAGCTTACTATCAGAGCTACGGGCGACGCCTGGGTGAAAGAAGCCAAGGCAGACATTGATAAACTTATCGGCAAGGAACCAAAAGTTGAACGTGATGCCTTGGGTAAAGTGGTAGATTTCATAGACAAGTTTATGCCCGGCGGTGCATCGGCGCAGGAAGAAAAGAAGAAAGAGGAATCTTCACTTCAAAAACTTACGCCTGGCCAGAGGTTTACTCTTGAGCAGGTAGAAAATAAAATTTCAAAACTCGGCTTTAAGTCCGGCTATAGATTTTTTTACATTGCCCGCAAAGACCGTTTCCACGGGTCGCATATTTCTGCAGTCATGGGCATGTTCAAACAGCTTTATTTCAATAACCTCAACAGCTTTAAACCCAATAAAAGAGCGACTACTAAAGACAAAGGATGGTTTTCGTGGCTTTTTCCTTCCGACAAAGGATTTTTTTATCGCGAGCGTGAATATAGGCGCAAATGGCATCTGTACCAAAAATATCGTGAGAGAGCCTTTGTCAGCCAGTTTATAATTTTAAATACAGAGGAACTGGCGACGCTGTTTCATTTGCCTGGTATTGGCGTGAAGGCGCCAGCATTCCCGCGCGTGGAAGCCAAAAAAGGACAACCCCCCGCAGGTTTACCAACCGGCTAGAACCTAGAATTTAGAAAATAGAAAATAGAATCAAATTCTACTTTCTACTTTCTACTTTCTACTTTCTACTTTCTAAATAGTGAGCGTAGCGAATTCTGAAAATCCAGTAGTTTTATTCGGAGAGACTAACTTTCGCAACAAGAAGGTGACTTTTGGCGTTAAGATGGATGACCGCCGCCGCCACATGTATGTTATTGGTAAAACTGGAATGGGTAAGTCCGAGTTACTTAAAAATATCGCTATTCAAGACATCCAAGACGGCAGGGGACTCGCTTTCGTGGACCCGCATGGCGACCCAGTTGAAGACCTTTTTGATTATATTCCCGAGGATAGAATTAAAGATGTAATTTATATCAATCCGGCCGACCTGGAATACCCAATTGCTTTCAATGTAATGGAGCAGGTTGACCCCGATAAGCGCCACCTTGTCGCCGATGGCGTGATGGGAGTTTTCAAAAAAATCTGGGTTGATGTCTGGTCGCCTCGCATGGAATATATTCTTAACAACACAATTTTAGCGCTTTTGGAAACGCCAGATGCGACCCTGCTTGGTATCAATCGAATGCTTGCCGAAAAAGGTTACCGTACTAAAGTTGTAAGCCAGTTGACAGACCCGGTAGTAAAAGCATTTTGGACAGAAGAATTTGCTAAATATGCAGACAGATTTGCGTCAGAGGCAACCGCGGCGATTCAGAACAAGGTCGGCCAGTTCGTTTCCTCCACGCTCATTCGTAATATCATCGGCCAGCCGAAATCTACGCTGGATATGCGTAAAATTATGGATGAGGGCAAGATTCTATTGGTTAATATTTCAAAGGGCAGGATCGGCGAGGATGCCTCGCGATTGCTTGGAGCGCTTATCATTACCAAAATCCAGCTTGCGGCAATGTCGCGCGTGGATATGCCGGAACGTGAACGCAAAGATTTTATTTTGGTTGTTGACGAATTTCAGAACTTTGCTACGGCATCTTTTGCCAATATCTTATCGGAAGCGCGAAAATATCATTTGAGTTTGATGATCGCCCATCAATACGTTGCTCAAATGGACGAGGGAGTAAGAGACGCGGTTTTCGGCAACGTCGGAACTATCGTTTCTTTTAGGGTGGGCGCTGAAGATGCCGAACTTTTGGAAAAAGAACTGGCGCCGGAATTCATGGCTACGGACATAGTCAATCTTGGCAAACGCCAGATATACCTGAAATTAATGATTGACGGTGTGGCTTCACGGGCGTTTTCGGCGATGACGATGGAAACGATAAAACGTTTGCCGGTCAGTAATCGGCAAAGAATAATTGAATATTCCAGAGAACACTATTCTGCCCGCCGCGAGGATGTGGAGAAAAAAATTACCGAATGGCATACCCCGGTTACGGCAGACGTAGGCAGATTTGATGATGAGCGTCAGCCACGTTCGGGCGGGTTTGGCTCTGGCAGGCGTGATTACGGTGAAATGCGTTCGCCACGCTCAAATTATGGAGGTTCAACCCCGAACGAGACCGCGAGGGCACACAGCGTGCCTCTGTCTCGTACGGGGTCAAGCCGATTTGATAGTCCTTCTCCAATGCGAGTAGAACCAAAACCCCAGGTTTTTCCACGAAACCCAATGCCGAGCGTAGCGCCAATCGTGCCAAGATCTGTGCCATCCAAACCGGTTATTTCGGCTAACCCCGTAACGCATACTAATGTACGTTACGGGGCTAAACCCTCAATCAAACCCACTTCTTTTTCCGAAGCTCTCAAACACGGTCCGGTTGATTTCAAGGGGCGCAAAATAGAACCCAAGCCGCCAAAACCCAAAGTTAACGTGGATGTCGGCGGCTTGCGCAAAATACTAGAAGAATCTCTCGGCACTGATGAAAAATAGTGCTCGCCCTCCTCAAAAATTACAAACCCAGCTCACCCTCCTAATTTTCTTACAACATATCCCTCATACAAATAACGCTTTGCTCGCTAAATTGTCGGACACAGACCAGTTCTCCGTTTGCCGCTTGAAAACTGCGGATTTATATTAATAAATCCTTGTTTTCTG
>JACOZZ010000051.1 GCA_016181055.1 Candidatus Yanofskyibacteriota bacterium | reverse complement strand
TAACCTTACGAATGATTGAGAAGCCGTGAATGTGGTGGTGAAATGTGATGCATCAAAAGATATGGATGATACCTGATGATAGGTACTGCCATCTCCGACATCCAATACAAATGCGGTGCCGGTGGTATCAGTGTCCGTGCCGCAACTGAACTTGCCGGCGGTGGCGTCCCATAAGAGTTTGCTTGTCGTGGCGGTGTCGCAGTCAGTTAAGCCGGAACCGAATGTCTTGGAAGACGAAGCGTAGCCGAGGGTTTCAAAATTAAGCGATAAAGTAGCTCCGGATTGGGTCCAGGTAAGGGTCGGGTCGCCCGCTGAAAGATTGAAAGTCCAGACATTTGAAGCGTTGCCGCCCGCTCCCCAGGTTAGGGCTTCTAGCTCAGTGGCGTCAAAAGTAAAGTCATTAGTTGTAATATCTATACCTGTTCCGCCGGTGGCGTTGGTGTCGTCGGAAATATCCAGCTTGTTTAAAGTTATCTCCTGTCCCGAGAGGGTCAGATAATTGGGGGTGCCGGCTAAAGTGACATTGCCGGTGTTTGTCCCCGAGATGGTGCTGCCGCCCACGGTAAGGGCGGAAACACTTGCAGTTTTTATCTCAAGGGTATTGCTGAATTGATTAGAGGCGTTGCTGAAGGTCCAGCTACCGGCAATTGTCTGGGCGGCGGCTCGGCTGGCCGGACCGTTGGTCCAATCTAAACGGATAATCACATCATTGCTTCCAGAAGCGTTTAAAGAGAAATGATTGCCCTCAAATGATAAACTTGAAATAGTATTATCGTTGAAAGCGTCAAAGGTTTCTTCAACCTCTATGTTTGCTCCGCCGGTTGAAGAATTATCATCGGTGCAGGAAAACTTGCCGGTAGTTACATTCCAATTGAGGGCCTTGTCGCCAAGAGTTGCGTCGCAATCGGTAAGGCCGGCTCCGAATAAGGCAGAGGGGCTGGCGTAGCCGGTTATCTCAATGTTGCTCGAAGCGGAAACGTTGGGAGAAATAGTTAAAATGCCGTCGGAATTTATAGTTGTGGCTTTAATCGTACCGGCTCCTTCAAAGGTGCCAGATATGGAAGCGTTGGCGAAAAGATCAAGACGGCCGGATATGGAGGCCGTACCGGATATTTCAAAATTACCGGAAGTGGAAGCGCCGGAACTGTTTATGAAAAACTTACCATCGCCGATATCAATGCTTTTGCCGTTGAGAGCGATATCCCAGTTGGTATCTAGAGAGGCGCTGGCAACTATTTCATCAAAATCAATACCGTTGGAAGCCACGCCTGATGATGTGGTCCAAGATAGAATGCCGGAACCGTTGGTGCTTAAAAACTGACCGGCAGAACCGTCAGCTGACGGCCAGCCATATGATACGCCATTAAAAGAAGTTGAGCCGGTCACGCTTAAATTATCTGAAATGATTACGTTGCCGGCTGCGCTTAATGTAAGATCGCCGGAGGTCGTAGTAACTGAGCCGCTACCGATCACCGTATTGCCGATGGTTAGTTTGGAACCGACTATCGGTTGATCGCCACCACCCAAAGTCGGAGTACTTGGCAGGCCGCCGCCACCACCGATATATTGAAGCGGCGGCGGGATTTGATTAACGCGTGAAGTAAGCTCGGCAAGTTTTTGATTCAAGTCATTAACCGAACCCTGGATTGAAACGAGATCTAGGGGCACAAGCGCAGATTTTTCTTCATTGAAAAATTGTTTGACCAGTTTTCTGATAAAACCCTGGTCTATGGGAGCGGCAACATAGATTGGGCGGGGTTGACCCGGCGCTGGAACCAGAACAACTGGCGGTGGTAATTTATAACCAAATAGCGTTGACTCGATTCTGTTAATCCTGTCGCGAAGCACTAAAATCTGTCGGGTAATATTATCCCCATAGTTCGCGAGCTCAATAAACGGCCCGAGAAACATCTTTTTGAAATCCGGCAAAAATGAAAAGATGCCGGCAACTTGCGGAGGAATAGTTTCTGCCGATTGCTCAATTTGGGTAATTGATGAAACGAGTCCAACGGGCAAATGCGAAGCGATGAAATCAGAATTTTTTATACCTACTACACCCGCCGTTGTCGCAAATAAAAGAACCGCTAGCACAATGATGGCCCGGCTAGCGGCTCGTTGAACCCAGCTCCAAAACGGAGCCTGGTAAGTGTAGCCAGAAAACAAGTACCCACCGGGTTTTGTTTCTGGTTTTTGAAAATCGGTTTCAACGGCATAACCGTCAACAACCGGTTTACCCCGTAACGTACATAAGTATGCGTTATGGGGTTTATCTGAAAGAACTGGTTTGTCCCGTAACGCATACGAATGTACGTTACGGGGTTTGTCGTCCCCATGAGAAGAACCCCAGTCGGAACCAGGGGTCTTCTCCTGGAGACGGCTTGAAAGAACTGCACTTAATTTCCCGACGGCCTTTAGACCGCCGAGCTTTCTGTTCTCCTCTGCCTTTTTGGTGTGACTCTCAAGAGAGTCTAGCTCTACAAACCATTTCCCCCCTTCATAAACAGCTAGAATCTTTCTCTGTCTGGCTAGTCTAGTAACGTGGTCGCTGGCATATCCAAGTTTACTTTTGTTTGCGGCAACGGCAGCGGAATAAAAAACTTTTCCATCTCTAACAAAAACATCTCGGCTCACGCCGTCGGTCCTTTTGTCAGGTTGAAAATTATTAATTTGTTCCCGTGATTCCTCTGTCAAATTTTCGGATCACGGTGAGTACTTGCTTTGGCTACACCTCTGCTGGGAAAGCACGTCGACATAGCGACATTTCCCTAACCAGCAATGAATTGTCGGGCCTAGTATTATTATACTTGCACTGATAATATAGCGCAAAATGAGTTATCAACACACGCTTAAATTTTGGACTTGCACCAAAGTCGTCTTTACTGAGGGCATGTCCAAAAACTTAGGCGGGCAACATGTGCAACAGGATAGGGTCAACTGACCTGTTTCCGCACAGAATCAAGGCCTAGTCATGATTCCTAGGGAAAGCCGCACGGTACTCGCATAGTTTAGATGCCATGCAATATACAGTATATAAAAGGCTAAATTATAGCTTTTTCTACGAATGATTATTAATCTTTATAATTGTTTTGACAATTTATTTAGTTTCGCTTTTTTTAAAATTAAATAAACAGTTTTGTGACTTATTTTGATATTATATTTTTTTAGCAGGCGCCGACTGATTTTTACCGGTCCTAAACCGCGCCCCTTCCTTAACTTAATTATTTTATTGATAATCTGGTCGGAGGTGGATCTGGGACTTGTTTTGGGCTTTCTGGATAGGTCGTAAAGCCCTTCTACGCCCTTATTTTTGTATCTTTTTAACCAAAAATAAAAGGTGTACCTACTTATCCCAAAATAACGACACGTTCTAGCCACGTTGTGGCTTTTTTCTTGAAAATGCTTAAACCATGCGAGCCTTAATTTTATCTGACGTTGTTTCGTGTTCATAGTTCAATTTTACATTATGTGTTAGCCATGTCTAGTAGTTCTATGGGGACAGCCGGAATACCTCAAAACACTCGACATAACTGGGGTAGGACAGATTTGTCGAGGGTTTTGCAGGTAAATTACGCTTCCAAAAATGAACGGCTCACCCCCATGGTGAGCCGTTCATTTTTGTGGTTTGTGGACCTGAGGGAAATCGAATCCCTGTCTCCGCAATGCGAATGCGGTGTATTACCACTATACTACAGGCCCCCTACGGCTTTATCTTATATTTTCTAGCCAAAAATATCAAAACCCCGTCAAGGCGGGGTTATTTGTGTTTCTGTGGTTTTAGGAAATACGACTATGTGATAACAAATATTTTCTTCTATGGATGCAACCTCTAGCCCCCTCATGGTTTCCGGGATTTCTTCCTCCGCTTCTATTCCTTTTAATTTCATATCTTCAATTAATCTGGCTCTCATCCAGGCAATCTCGCGAGAAGTCATCTGTCTTTCTTTTTGTTTTGCTCCTTTACTTGATATCGGAATTACCTTGCGTGATACGTCAACGGCAATTGCCCTAATGTGTAATGATTCTTCCAGCGGATTCTCTGCTTCGGCAGCATAACCGTTAAAACACGGCGAACCCCTGGTTATCATTGAGAGCTGCTCCTCCAAACTTCTCGCGCCTGAGGTAATTTTAAATTTTGAGTGAAACTCTACGAAGTATTCGCGGGCTCGCTGGTCTAAATATTGTTTAACTTCCGGATAAACAAAGATTCGCCTCTTTGCGGATTTAGCCCCGTATCTTCCCCTAGCATCAAGCGTGCAAATTCTTTCCGGTTTCGGGTCAATATAATAAAAATCGGAGTCAATCAATTCAACCAAAACTCCCCTGCTTGCAAGTGCTTCTAATTCGGTTCGCGTTACTATGCGGGCAAGATTTAGCTCGTTAGCTTTTGTATTCTGCGCCACTCTTTGTTCTTTTGAACCGCGCAGTTCCAACGGACGCGAGATTCTTGTTGTTGCTCTTTTTTGGGCAAATGAGATGGGTATAATTGCAACGGTTTGAATTAGAACAAGCAATACAAAAATTTTTATTTTCATAATGCTTCCTCGCAAAAAATAATTTTTAAGGCCCTGGTTAAAATAATTAAACCAGATTTTTAGATATAAAACAATAAAACCAGCTTTTCGGCTGGTTACTATACGGCTATCTCGTGTGCTCGCAACATTATAAGAATCCTATCAATATCCGGCTGAAGCGGCCGATCATTTGTAAGATATTTGACCTTTCCGCGTATCTGTTCATAAATTTCTTTTGTTTTTGGAGCAAGAGTTCTCCGCGCTTCTCCCGCTCCGCCGCTTCGTTTGTCTACGGCTTGCGCAAGAATAATTAGCGTTACGGCGAGAAGTCTTCGGTATTCTTCATTGAGCTCAAGCGCGCGTTCTGCCGCCGCAAATCCAAAGCTTACAACGTCTTGATTGTTTGATTCGGTAGCTCGGCGATGAATGCTCATCGGGCCCGCAAGAAAACAAATCTTTCCAAAAATATCAGTTGTACCGATATCAACGCCCTTGAATCCGCTGTTAAAACCCGGCTGTGTCCCGGCTAAACTTGCCCCAAGGTCTCTATTATACCTTTCGTTGAGCATGCGAGATTTCAAAGCATGCAATAGGTCGGCGATATTGAACATGGCAAGTTTTAGAGTATCCATGCCAAGCGCCACATAAAAACCCGAGAAATTACCCGTATGGTGCACTCTAAAATGTTCTAAGTTTACAATGGGATTATCATTCGCGGAGTTCATCTCTTGCTCAATCCAGGGACGGATGACTTTTTCTACAAGTTCAAGGGTGGGACCGAAAATTTGAGGAGCGCAACGCAAAGAATAGGGGTCCTGAAGTTCAATTTTCGTTTCAATGACCCGCGCAGAGTCTCCGGCAATCTTGGAAACTTTAGCCCTTAGATCGTCAATATCCTTCGTTAACAGACTATCCTGAAGCATACAGTTCAAGGTAGTCGCCGCGTAACGTTGCCCCTGATGATTTTTAACTTCGTGGACGAATCCATCCAAATGGTCCGTCATGCCCTCCAGCGCTTCTATGGCAAGCGCCTCGCAAAACATTGAAAGCGCTATAAGATATTCTGCTTCATAAATTGCGAGCGCCGCCATCGCGGTTGAAACAGAAGTACCGTTGACAATGGATAGCCCCTCTTTTTCAGCAAGAGTAAGCGGTGTTATCCCCACTTGGCTGAATACTAACCTGGTTTTCCGCATACGTCCTTTATACCAGACCCTGCCTCTCCCTTGGATAACTTGAGCAATGGAGGAAAGCGGCACCAGATCACCGCTGGCACAAACCGAGCCGTCCTCGTACATAACCGGAATAACATCGGCATTTAAAAGCTCAATTATTTTTTGAATCTTATCCAAACCGATAGCGGAACAGCCCATTTTTATAAGCGAGTTCGCCCGTAAAAGCATGGCGCCCCTTGAAATCTCCGGCGCAAGTTCATCGCCGATACCGCAGGATAGAGAATTTATAAGCCGCGGCTGAAACGCCCGGCGTTTTTCTTTGGGGATAATCTTACCGACATTAGCGCCAACCCCCATGCCGTCGCCATAAGCGAGGATACCACTTGCGAGGTAAAACTTTCTGCTCTCCTCTATAAGCCGGAGAATTTGCGGGTCACTTGTGAGGCACGTATTGATTTTGTGCCTCGCGACCGCGGCAACGTCTTTTATGGTTAAACTGTTTCCATCAACGGTCACTTCTTGTGGAAGATTCATGAGAAATACTCCTTGAAAATTTTGTAAAAGTACCAGTTTCCTCTTTCAGGCATACGCTCGTAGCCACAGAAAGTCAATGATAATAAAAAACACGCTACTATGCGTGTGTATCCTGATTTCTCAATTCTTTTAATCTCCTCTTTGGCAGGCATAACTCCGCCGGCTACCACATACGCAAATGGCGCTTCGCCTTTTTCTTTGTCTGGCACGCCAATAACGCCAATGTCTTTTACCCGCTCCCCAAAATGCGACCTGATGAACTTTTCTATTTCCCTTGGCCAAACAGAGAATCCGCTGACTTTAATACGGTCATTCTTTCGGTCAACAATATAAAGATATCCCCGCTCATTAACCCTTCCGATATCGCCGGTAAAAAACCAGCCGTTTCGTATCGCCTCGCGCGTTGCTTCAAGGTCGTCAAAATATCCCTGAAAAACATTTGGCCCCTTGATAATAATCTCACCGATTTCACCGGGTCTAAGTCTTCCGCCATTTTCGTCAACAATCCCGATTTCTACCCCTTCAATCGGCATGCCGACACTTCCAAAAACATAACGGGTCTCATGATTGTATGTCGCGAAGGGCGAAGTCTCGGTAAGTCCCCACCCCTCCCAAATCTGCCGGCCGTATCTAGAAATCCAAGCTCGTACAATTTCTTCCGGCATCGTGTCAGCCGCAGTAAAAAAGTATCGTACGGTTTCAAACGGCCGAATATCATTAAGATTTAGAAGCGCCCGATAATTCGGCGGGATAGAGAAAAACATCGTAACTTGATTGCGCACCAAAGATTTCAGAACTTCATCAAGCACAAACCGCTTGTGCAAAATAAGCGTCCCTAAAGCATTGAATGTGGCATTCATCACAAAGTTCTGCCCAAAACAGTGGAACAATGGCAGAAAACACATCACGCGGTCATCGTTTCGCATGCCCGCATATCTCCGCACAGCTTGGATATTGGAAATGACATTGCCGTGCGAAAGTATCGCGCCCTTTTGTTCTCCCGTTGTGCCGGACGTATAAAGAATAAACGCCGGATCATCCGGTTGAAGCTCACATCTCGGAGGAATAACATCCTGACTCAACATTTCCCAAAGATTTATACATTGCCCTGGGTGAGAGTTTCCCATCACCACAATTTTTTCAAGACCGCGCACGCCCAGAGCAGATGACGCTTCGTTCCAAAGCTCGTCGCAGGTAACCAATACCTTTGCCCCTGAACGCTCTACGTATTTGCAGATTCCTTCGCCCTTTAGGGCGGAGCTCAAAAGCACAGGAACGGCTCCTATGCGTAGCGCACCATAGGTTACCATCGGATATTCCAGCATATTGGGATGTGTAAAAATTGCCGTCGGCTTCTTGGGAACATAGCGCGGCTTTTGCCGGACAACTTTTCATTCCTCGTTCCAGAATATCAAAAAGATTCATGGAAAATCCTCCTGGATTCACTTGTAAAAGTACCGAAGTTACGAGATTAAACTACCGTTTGTTTACTTCCCAGTCAAGGTGCATTTTGGGAAGCATCATTTCCGGCTTCCAGGTTTTTTTGAGTTCTTTTATGTTCTGTGAAAGTTGGTATTTGCCTCCTTCACCCACATAATCAATTTTTTTTACCGTAAGAGGGGCGACTTCGTAAAATACCATCTGGGCGATCCGCCAGCCCACAACCAGAGGAATGGTGTAGTATTTGGAATTATTGGTAACCTCCATTGTCCAGCGGTTGAAATAGCCCACATCTCCCCAGCCGGCGTCTTTACAAACCTCAACGAAATTGCGGCCCAAAGAAGACCGGGCATACATCTTAGCCACACAAATCTCGCGGCCGCCTATAAATTCAGCAGTATGCGCCAGAATCGTTTCTCCTGGAGCAATGAGAATTACCCGCGCTTTGTCGGGAATATTTTTAAACTCGCTATTGAGGCGTTTGCGCGCGACTCCGGCTAAATCGGCGCGGAACGGCCCCTGCCAGACGCTATTCGTGGATCTTGCATCATAGAGATTATGAATGGTTGCCCGACCGGCCGGATGTCCTTCGCGCCAAAACCACTCACCAAGGGTTACGTCATAACTTGTCGTTTTGAGCTGTTTTTTATTGAAGGGCTCAATGACAATCGTCCCCCCGCGTAAATGTTTTAAGATTTGATTTTGTGACAGAAGCATAGAAGATTTAATTAAAATCGCTTGGTCGGGCTGGAGGGAGTTGGCCTCGACTCAAGACTTGCCAGTCGCAAGTCTTGGTCTGGCCACCGCCTCGCAGTTTCGTCTGCCGACGAAACATTGCTCCGGCGTTCCGCTCCTTCACGCGAATGCCACAGGGCATTCGCTCATCCCTCCTTCACTTTGTTCAGTCGGGCTGGAGGGAGTTGAACCCTCTGTCTCATCGTCCCGAACGATGCGTGTTGCCGATACACTACAGCCCGTCTTCGCTCGCAGTAGCGAGCTATGACGGGTAATACCCGAGAGCTCGCGAAGGCGAGTTATTCCACGTAATATTTTTCTTTTATTTTTTCAACTTCCTTCTGCTCTTCTTCGGAAATTTTTACTTCACCCATTTTCCTAAGTTCAGCCAATTCCTGCTCGTTGAGCATATTTAATTCTCGGGCGCGGGTTTCAAGATATTCATGCGTGTTCTTGCTTGGCTCATCTAAGACCTCGTTCATTAGTGCATGCATTAGCATGCCTACCCGCGGACCTTGCTTGAGACCTAAAAGCAGCATAATGCCGTCGCCGTTTATTTTGAGCATTTTGGGCGATATCGGGTCGCGCGCGACTTTATCAATCATAAACTGCAGATGGCGCAGTTTATATGGCTTAGCCTTGGGTACGCCGGAACCGATTCTGTCTGCCTCCCTCACCTTGATTAGATCTTCAACATTTTCCTTGCCGATATTGGCAACCAGCCGCCTTACCGATGATTCCGTCACCTCGCCGACATTATAGTAAAAAAGATGATAGCGCA
This sequence comes from Candidatus Yanofskyibacteriota bacterium, assembly GCA_016181055.1. Lineage (GTDB taxonomy): Bacteria > Patescibacteriota > Minisyncoccia > 2-02-FULL-40-12 > IGHO2-01-FULL-4-A > 2-01-FULL-44-17. The sequence continues at coordinate 5,840 of JACOZZ010000051.1, read as the reverse complement.
CCAGTTTGATTATTTTCTCCGCTTGTTTCTGCGGGAATCTCAACCTATCCATGATTTGGGCCGTCATCCTGGCCCCGATTATTTCATGGCCGTAAAATGTGGAATCCAGCCCTTCACCTCTCTTGCTTCTCGGCTTGCCGACATCATGGAGCAGTGACGCCACACGCACTTCAAACGAATAATTTTTACCGCAAGCATAGCGAAGAGCTCGCAAATTATGCTCCCAAACGGTATAAATGTGATGCTTGTTTTGAGTAACGCCTATCCCTTCTAACATTTCGGGCAGTATGTATTTCATTAACTCCGTTTCTATCAAAAGCTCCATGCCCTTATCGGCATCGGCTGAATTTATAATTTTAACCAATTCCTCGCGTATCCGCTCTTTGGATATTGCCGCCATCAAGCCGTGGTTATTTTTAATCGCCCCGAGTGTTTCGGCCTCAATATTAAACCCAAGAGTGGCGGCAAATCTCACCGCCCTCATCATGCGCAAAGCATCCTCATTAAAACGCTCGTCCGGCTCCCCTACCGCGCGAACTGATTTGTTCTTTATGTCTGTCTGCCCGTCAAATAAATCAACAATTATGCCGCCGGCATCCATCGCCAAAGCATTCATCGTAAAATCTCGCCTTTTGAGATCATCTTCCAGTTTTTCCGCGAATCTTAATTCATCGGGATGCCTTTTGTCGGTATATTTGGACTCTACGCGATAGGTCGTGATCTCCACAATTTGCAGAACCGGTTCTTCGCTTCCGGTTTTGACGCCGACAGTTCCGAATTTATTTTCATAAAAACTATCCGGAAAAAGTTTTTGTATTTCTTCCGGCTTGGCATTGGTAGTTATATCCCAATCGCTGGGTTTTTCGCCCATGAGCAAATGCCGCACGCTCCCGCCGACAATAAAGGCCTCGTAACCACCCACGCTAAGTTTACCCAAAATATCTGAAACCGCCTTTGGAATTTCTAATTTTTTAGTGTTTGTTTTTGATCTTTGCACCGTCTCCGGTGCCCCCACCAGGACTTGAACCTGGATCACCTCGTTAGGAGTGAGGTACTCTATCCAGTTGAGCTATGAGGGCATTTTTAATTTAATTATTTTCTTCGCATATCTGCTTTATTATAGCTCTAAATAATTTTAAAAGGTATCCGCCTCTTCTTACTACGATTCTACACATTCCATAGGGGGTTCTGCCACTGGTTCCACCATCATTTAAGTAAATTTGAAATTTAGCTTTTGGTATTTTTGTTATTTTAGACCAATAATTCAAGCTTATATTTTTATCATGATTTGAGAATATTCTAAGAACTGGCTGAATTAAATTTTCTGAAATTTTAAAATTATTTCGAATAATCTTTAGATATAATTTAATCATCTCTCCATCTGTATTAACAAACTCGCAGCGTCGCTTACTGCCCTCTGCCCAATATAGAACCGGGGCAATGATATAAAGGTCTCGATCTTTCGCGTTTAGTAATTGATTAGCCTCTTTTTCAGCCCTTAGCATATCTCTTTCTTTTTTTATTCTACTTCCTCCTTGCCTTGCCCTAAGAATTTTGGTATATTTCGGTAGAATCTTTAATCCTTGTATGTGGTGCCATATTGTGGTTTTGGGAATAGAAAGAATCCTGACTAATTCATTTATACTATGGCCAGCCCTTCTTAATTCCTTTATTCTTCGTATTTCTTGAATTGAATGGATTCTATACATAAATTAATTTTAGCAAAATCTAATGGTACAAGCAAGGTCATCCTAGTTTCCAAATACAATATCAATCACTATGGGGGCGGAGGCAACTAGCTCAACGGCCTACAAAGTTGGGGGTGTAAATCGTTTCAAAATTATTTCTTGTTGCGATATAAAATCGCAAAGAATACATTTTGTAACAATTATTTAGTATGATGTACAATTGGCAAAACTGGCATGGTTTCTGGCAAATGCCATGGTCAATGGGCAGTGGCTGGTTAGCCGGCGGATTATTCGTAGTTTTTATTCTTCTGCTTGCCTGGTCGCTGGTCTGGAAGGGCCTGGCGCTTTGGAAAGCCGCCCGCCATGGTTCGGCTGGCTGGTTTGTAGCCCTGCTAGTAGTCAATACTCTGGGTATCCTGGATATGCTTTATATTTACGTCTTCAGTAAGAAGCACAAAAAGGTAGAATAAAAAATGCCGGGCCTATGGTGAAACGGTATCACACGTCCATGGCATGGACGGGGCCGGGGTTCGACTCCCCGTAGGTCCACAAAATCAATTTATTGATTTTGTTTGGGAGTCGAACACCGGAACGATATGCGACGAGCAGTTGGCGAGGAGCATCGCGAGGTGGTGGCTAGACCGAGCCAGCGGAAGCTGGCGAGAGTCAAAGCCGACTCCCCGTAGGTCCACATGAAGAAAATTTTATGCTAATATCTATCTAACAAACAACATGCAAAAACATTTTGAGAAACGTTTAAGATTAAATAACCAGATACGAGAATCGCAGGTACAGGTCATAGATGCGGACGGAAAACAGCTGGGTGTTATGCCCACAAACGAAGCTCTGCGCCTTGCAAATGAGCGCGAGCTTGATTTGGTGGAAGTAGGACCTTCGGCCAAGCCTCCTATTGCCAAAATCATAGATTATGGTAAGTATATGTACCAGAAAGAAAAACGCGATAGAGGCAGTAAAACTAGCAAAGCCCCCGGTCAGGAAATAAAAACCGTAAGGCTCGGCTTCACTATCGGCGGTCACGATATGCTGGTTAGGTCTGGACAGGCAGATAAATTCATCAAACTTGGCCATCGCGTAAGAATTGAGATGCCTCTTCGCGGCCGGGAGAAAAGCATGTCTAACGTAGGCAGAGAAAAAATGGAATCATTCCTTAAGTTAATAACCGAACCGTTTGCGCAGGAAGAACCGGTTAAAAGAGCGCCCTTCGGTCTGGGGGTATTAATAAGCCCCGAAAAACGTAAATCAACGCCTAAACCAACATGAGCAATCTAAAACTAAAAACATCTAAATCCGCATCTAAGCGTTTTAAGATTTCGTCCGGGGGCAAACTCCAGCGCAGACGATCAAGAATTAACCATTTTAACGCCAGGCAAGACGGAGCCGCTCGTAGAAATAGCAGGGGTCAGGAAATTCTTGCCAAACAGAATGAGAAAGATATAAAAAATCTGATGCCCTACCTTTAAACTATAAACTATGCCACGGGTAAAACGAGGAACAACTGCAAACAAACGACGTAAAAATCTGCTGAAACACGCAAAGGGTTTTATGTGGGGCAGAAAAACTAAATATCGCGCCGCTAAGGAAGCCCTGCTTCATGCTTGGACATTCCAGTTCAATGACCGTCGCAAGAAAAAGGGTCAGTTTCGCCGTCTGTGGCAAATTCAAATCGGCGCCGCCACTCAACAAAACGGCCTATCTTACAGTAAATTTATCAACGGCCTCAAAAAATCCAGCATTGAGCTGGACCGTAAAATCCTATCTGACCTCGCCCAGCACGAACCCGAAATTTTCAAAAAAATAGTTGAAATGTCACAAAACGCAATAAAATAAACGGCTCACCTAGGTGAGCCGTTTATTTTATTAAATTTATAACACGCTTTTTATAAACAAGGTCTTCTCCCGAACTAAGCCCATAGAGATCGTGCTTCCCATAAATTTTATAATGATGTTTCAAAAGAAAATGCATTATTTCCAAATTTTTGGCTTTGGCATCACAGGTAATAAATTGGGGGCTAAATTCTTTCATCCCCTCAACTTCCGCGTTTCTTAACAAAAAACTGGCGATATACCTACCTCTCGCATCCGGCCTGACAGTGAGGTTTTTTATTTCAAGATAGCTTTTATCTTTTTTATGCCTCTGGTATATGACTACTCCGACAATATCATTCCACGACAATGCTATTATCGCTCTTTTAGCATTGCTTTTGAGTTCTCCGTGCGTCTTCTGCGCCCAATCTAAAAAATCAGGATAATCATTGCTCGGAATCCAAAGCCGAGGACCCAATAAAAAAGAAACCGCCTCATCCAGTCGGCCCATTGAATATTCGTTTGTAAATTTAAAATCCATAGTATGCTGTGAATATTTGCAGTATGGGCTAGACGAAGTTAGAACCCATTTAATGCAATTAACTGGGCATTCTCCGTTCGCCATTGTTAGGAGTTGGAAGCCCATCACCCACTATTTATATAAACCTCTTCCTCTATTTTTTGCCTTAATCCTCTCGAATTGCCGTGACTTAACAACCCAAGATATGATTGAATACTCTCATCCTTATATCCGATTCTTTTAACTCCACGAAGCATCCTCTTTCTGGTTGTCGTCCGCACTGACCTATGGTCTGGGAAGTGCACCCAACCGAGAAAATCAATGCCCGAGGCTAAGGTTTTAATTGATACTTTGTCTGCGTGCAGTTTAAGGCCAAGTTTGCTCTGTAAAAACTCACTGATTTTTGGAAGCATCTTCTTAAGCCATTTTTTATCTTCAAATAATATCACGAAATCATCAGCATAACGAATATAATACCTGGCTTTCAGTTTATGCTTAATAAACTGGTCAAACTCATTCATATAAATATTCACGAATAATTGAGAGGTGAGATTACCAAGAGGCAAACCAATACCCTGCTGACTTGAGCTAAAACTATTGATAACCCTAGCAAGGAGCCACAAAATATCTTGGTCATTAGTGTATCGGCGGCCTAAAATTGCCAAGAGTATCTTGTGGTCGATATTATCAAAAAACTTTTTAATATCGCATTTTAGTATCCAGGCCGTTCGAGTATGGTTCTTAGAAACCTTGTAGGCAAAACTACGAAACCTATTTATGGATTTGTGCGTTCCCCTTTTTAGCCTACAAGAGTAGGAGTCGGATATAAAAATTCGGTCAAAAAGCGGATACAACATTCTATAAATGGCGCGATGGAGCAGCCTATCCCTTACGCTCGCCTTGTGTATTTTTCTAGGTTTTGGATCAGATATATTGAAGGGTGTATATGCCGAATGTTTGTAGGTCTTTGCGAAAAGGTCGTTATGAAGTGAGAAAATATTGCCCATCAAATTTAGCTGAAACTCTTGAACATCTCGTCTGGATTTTTTACCATTGATAAACTCTTTCCACGCTTTAAGGAGATTTTCAATAGATATGATACCATCATAATTATGAGCAAATTGAATTTTCATAAAAATCATTCTGTTAAGCCCCCCCCCCCAGCTCTTGCCATTACTTCAAAAAACTAAAACTGCCTATCTTGTTTGGTATGAATACTACCAAATCATACCCAAGACGCACAGGCATTCGCTTGGAGTCAGAATTGATACCATCTTTGTTGAAATCATAGAGTCACTAGCTACTGCTGCTTTTCTGGTGCGTGAAGAAAAACTACCTTACGTTCGACTAGCTATTCGCAAAGTTGATACACTAAAAGTATTCTTGATGATACTCTGGGAAACTAAGTCTTTGGACGATAATAAATATATTGTTCTCTCTATAAAAATAGGCGAGATCGGCAAAATGCTTGGTGGCTGGCTTGGCCAATTACAAAAACAAAACTCTCCCAATAAGGGAGAGAAATGAAGTGATTTGCGAGCAGAGCCGCAGGGTTGTTGCCGTTCCAGTCGTTGTCGAGCCAGTTGTAGTTCCGATTCCACGTCCCGGCGTTGAAGAACAGATAGCGGACATAGAGGTTGCCGTTCGAGTCGCGTTTATGTATGGGATGCCTCCCTTGCCACCACCCCTTGAATACTCTTGGGGTTGTATCGTATTCGGCATCTTAAATGCCCTAGCATCCTATACCAAGTAGCTTCATTTTTTTGAAGTGTCTGCATGCACCACTCTACCTGAAACCGTAATCGCAG
>JACOZZ010000027.1 GCA_016181055.1 Candidatus Yanofskyibacteriota bacterium | reverse complement strand
GGCCATTGTGCGCATGATGGCTGTTGTACATTACATCAAATATCGTTGGGTCGCCGTCAGAAGCAATGAGGGGTTCCATGGCTATATGTAACCACTCATCTTTCGGTTGAGTGGGGTATTGCAGGCGCAATTGCGGACCGGTTTCAGCAGGTACAAGTTTTAGGCCTAATTCTTGGGCGCGCTCGTAGATGTCCTTGTAGGTAACCCAGTCGTTAAAACCCAACTGGCCGGCGGATACTAACACGAGTTCTAATCTGGTTTTTTCTCGGCTTACCGGCGTCTTACGCAAGGCGTCATTGGCCCAGTATTCAATCTTAAAACCATTTGATACTAATGCTTTACGTATGTCATTAGTATTGCCATAAGTGCCTGATTCTATAGTTTTCCAGACGAGAATATTTTGCTCTCTTAAAGCTGGATTTTCTTTTTGTTCGTGATTCCTAACAAGCAGGATACTGCCGCAAATAAGGGTAAGGAATAATAAGATCATAGCATAGTCATATTGGTCCGGGCGTCTCATCGCTTCTCCTGCGTTTTAATTATAAATGAACCAGTAGGGTTTAGAATAACTAAAAAAAATCACCTTGTCAAATTATGCGACGGTAACCCAGAAGAAAGAGCTAGCGCCGATGTTTCAGGGCATTAGCCAAAGTAATTTCATCGGCATATTCCACGGATGAACCCGCGGCAAGGCCGCGAGCCAAACGAGTAATTTTGACTTCAAGCGGCGCGAGTTCTTGTTCCAGATAAAGCGCTGTGGTTTCGCCATAAGTATTGGGATTAGTGGCGATAATAACTTCTATGTCCGGAGTCATTTTTTTTAGTTTTTGTATTCTTTCTTTCAGTTCTGAAATTTTGAGGTTTGCAGGCAGCGAGCCGTTGGCCGGATTAATGTGGCCGCCGAGTACGTGGTAGGCGCCGTTGAAAGCGCCGGTATTTTCCATTGATTGCAAGTCGGTCACTTTTTCAACTACGGCAATGCGTGTCTGGTCACGTTTAATACTCGTGCATATCGCACACTTTTCAGAGTCCGCAAAATTAAAACACTCCGCGCAAAATATCGGCCCATCTTTGAGCGTGTTTACAGATTGTGAAAATTCATCCAGCTCGTTTTTAGGCCACTCCGCCATAGCCAAAACCAACCGCATCGCCTGTCTCGGCCCGATTCCCGGCAGTTTTGTAAAGAAATCTATAAGTTTTTGGAATTTATTAGACATAGTAATTTATTTTTATTATTTCCCATGGCACTTTTTATATGCATTGACTATACCGCACGAATTGATTAACCTAACTATAGAATATTTATTTTCTTTTTCAGGAGGTATGCAATGCTGGAAAAACTGATTGGAAGAACGATTGTCGAGTGTCGAGAGGTTGGAACTGGCTTCGTGATGAAACTTGATAGCGGCGAAGAAGTAACGGTTGCCGTCAGTTTAGATGGCGGTCCCGGAGCTGACAGTGAATGGTATCAATGGGGTGTCTTACATGTAAACGGTGAACGAGTGGGCAAAAGAGCCTAAATTTCATGCGTTGGCGACCATTTTATTCATGCTCGGTTCTTAGGAATCGAGCTTTTTCATCCTCACGAACCATGACACTTCTTACTTTTTCAATAACCAACCGCAGGCCTTCGCTTTGCTGAAGCAAGCTACGGCTTGCAAAGCAGGGATTTCTTTGGTCCGCCGAAGCTTTTAGCGTAGGCGACTCTTTGTTTTAAGCCATTTTCCCTGCTATGGCATCGTTAGTTTGCCGTAATATAGAAAATGACATGCAGGTTATTTTGTTGACATAGAGCATATTTTAACTTAACATGCCTTCAGACTTATCAGCACACTGGAGGTGTAAATTGCTTGCGTTCAAAGTTCTTCGGAATGATTTAACCTCTCTCGGACTTCGCGCGGCAAGACATAATCGCATTCAGTATCGGATCGGCAGATGGACGACTCCCTACGATTCAGTCTCAGAAAATGGCGAATCTGGCGGGTTATATGTCACTCCGACTCGCGGCGATGCCAATGCACTCAAGCGTTATTTCGAGAGAAAATACAGACTAACTGCTCGAATCTTTTCTTGTGAAATCGGTAGAATTCTTAAGCAAACTTCTTGTAGGATAAAAACTGACAAAGTAAAACTCATCCAAGAAATCACCTAATCCCCAGCCACTAAAAAGTGGCTTTTTTCTTCGCAATTATCTCCCGTGACATCTTTACCTTTTATTTACTACCCCGCACGAACTTTTTAGCTTTATCTGCGCTAATCACCTGCCTTTCAACCGCTCCTGCAAATAATCGGATAACTGGGCGGTTCTCCTTTTTATACACAGTTCTAATTCCGATAATGATTTTACATTTACCACAGCGTGTCTTTACTTGACCAGCAATTCTGTCTAAATACAAACGCTTCAGTATACCGGGTCCATCTTTCTGATACACAAATAGTTGGGTTTTGCATTTTGCACATGAAATCAGAAGCAATCGGGAATGCCCACCCCGTAATTTTCTAAATCTATCACTCTTAAATTTTAGTGTTTTATTTCCCATGACTTTTTTGCTACTTATTGACTAGCCCGCATGGATATTATACATTTTACTTAGTTAATTCAGTTTTCTGGAGGGCTCAATGAAAACTTGGGAAATTGGTGTCACTGAGATAACCTATCCGTATGCAATACGTTGGACAGGCGACTTTGTTCAAGCGGAAATCCAACGTGAAGCTGAAGATCTTGCCGGAGAGAAAGGATACTATCGAAATCTCCGCGTCCGTGAAATTCAGCCTATGACCCATGCCTAGCATGGGTTTTTTTCATCCTCATGACTCATGACACTTTTTATCCTCCTTCGCTAAAGCTACGGAAGGATCGCGAGATGTCACTTGCCGTGACATCTCTTATATTTCTTGCCATCCCCGCAGGGTGTGAGCGAAAGAATATCTGATTTTTGTTTTCCCCCATTTAAAATTACAAATCCTAAGCCGACACCAGTCGGCGATTTTTATCACTTCGCAGATTACTAAAGCAAGGATGTTTTAGTAGGCGGAGGCACGCGCGTTTTGCGCCTGTCCCGAAGGGCCAGCAAAACACGCGTGCGTAGCCGTACTAATTCCTAATCTGCTAATAAGGTTTGTAATTTTAAATGGCGATAAGTTGTGCCAACAAAAATCAGATATTCCGAGCGAGGTTTTTGAACGATACCATATCCTCATCAAAATATAACTCAATTGACCCGACCGGGCCGTTGCGGTGTTTGGCAACAATAATCTCGGCTATGTTTTTCTTTTCGGTCTCTTTTTTAACGCGGTCTTCGCGGTAAATAAACATTACCACGTCGGCGTCCTGTTCCAGCGACCCGCTGTCGCGCAAATCGGATAGTCGCGGTCTTTGGTCTGGACGCGCTTCGGAATTACGCGATAGCTGTGAAATAGCTATGACTGGGATACTTAGTTCTCTTGCCAATGCCTTGAGATTTCTGGAAATTTCGGTAGTTTGCTGGACGGGGCTGTCATAAGCACGGCCTGGCTGTATTAATTGAAGATAATCAACAATTAGCATTCCCAGGCCCCTTTCTGCCTGTAGCCGCCTAGCCATGGCGCGTATTTGAAGCACTGTCGGCGAGGAGGCGTCATCAATAAAAATGTTGCTCTGGGCAAGGTTGTCCAGCGCGATTTGGATTTTCTCAAAGTCATTGCCGTCCCCTTCGGAGGACAACTTACCAGTGCGCAGTTTCCATAAACTTATATTCGCTTCGGCAGCTATAAGACGATCCACCACTTGGTCTTTAGACATTTCAAGCGTGAATACACCAACTGGCAGGCCTGTTGTTTTAGCGGCGTTACGGGCGAAATCAAGGGCAAGTGTACTTTTACCAAGCGAGGGGCGCGCTCCGACTATTATCAGGTCAGACTTTTGAAAACCGGCGGTGATATTATCAAGGTCGTAGAAACCGCTTGTAACTCCGCGCAATGTGCCATCAGACTTGTGCAGCATATCCAAGCGTTCAAACGCTTCGTGCAGAGCTTTATCCAGGGGTTGGAATGTTTGCTGGATGGATTTTTGAGAGACAGCGAATATCTTTTGCTCTGCCTGGTCCAGTAGAGAGTCCACGTCTTCGTCTTCCTGATAGCCCAATCCCAGAATGTGATGTGCGGTATCAATTAGGTCGCGCAAAACCTTTTTGCGTTCAACGATCTTGGCGTAATTGACAACATGGGCGGCGGTGGGTACGGAATTGACAAGAGAGGTGAGGTAGCCGACTCCGCCGATTGTCTCAAGATGCCCGGTCTCTTCAAGGATATTAGACAAGCTCAAGATATCAATCGGTTCGCGCTTTTCGTATAGCCGGAGCATGACCTCATAAATTATCTGGTGAGCACGGCTATAAAAATCTTCCGGTTCCAAAGAGTCTGCGACTTTATTGATTGCTTCTTTATCAAGCAAAAGTGAGCCAATCAAGCTTTTCTCGGCTTCAATATTCTGCGGTGGTAATTTGTCTATTGCGGTTTGGGATTTCGGCATAACCAATAATTATATTCCAGCCGATTATACTTGGGTAGGGGATAAAGTGTGAGTATCGCTTGCCCCATCAAAAATTATCCGCTCGCCATTATGCCTTTTATCACCACTTGAATTCCCAGCGAGAATTCTGCATTCCGTCAAAAGCGTGGATTCATCTCGCAGTGACGAATATTATACTGCTCAATGACCGTACAATCCACCCTTTTGACGGTGCTATAAGGCATAACGGCTCGCTTAAAATAATTTTTGATGGGGCTCGCTTTGTCTTTTCAAAAACTTGCGTTTCTTTTATATTTATGGCATAATGAAAGTGTAAAAATCTCGTTGTTTGACAACCCAATTTGGAGAGGAGAATCAGGAAATGAACGGAAAAACCCATGCTGTGAATGGCAATGGAAACGGTTTGGCGAGGCCTTTGGGTCTGGCAAAACCAATCGGAGCGGCGAGTTTTGCCGCTTCGGCACTAAGCACCGAGGGCCTGCGTGTGGCCACCCAGGTGCGCAACAAGCACCTAGCCAATGCCCAGCGCACTGACCCAGATACAAAAGAGCTCGAGAAGCGTACTAAGCATCTTGAGAATTTCGTTGACGACAAACTCAAGGAATACGCCACCAGTCACCCAACATTCTTCTGGTGGAGCCGGATAACCGGCTGCTACCTGGAGATCATGGGCAAGATTCTGGGTATAGTTGAGGAATTCGGAAAGTGGTATCCCGCCGGGGATATCATGATTCCGCCGGGCATCAAGTATCCTGAGCCGGTGGATGACGGCAGCGGCAATCTCTGGGTTTTCGTCCGGGGGATTGAACGGCTGACCAAGCCAAGCGCCCTGCGCAAGTTTGCCGGTTTAACCCCGGAAAGCAAGCGCGAGGCGGGTGAGCTGCTGGAGTTTAACCTTGAGCTGCGGGCAATTCTGTTCCGGCTGGGCCAGTTCGGTTTCATGTTCAGGAAGAACCGGTATTACGAACAGTATCTTCTTTACAAGGGCTGGAAGCTGGCCGAGCTTGGACGTCTTGGCGTTAAGGTGATGCCGACGCCCAAGGGCCGCTACTGCGCCAAGTGCGGCCAGGAGAAAACTGTTCCGAGGACTACGTTCTTTTGTCCCGATTGCAACACCAAACTGTCTCCCAAGAAGGAGCAGGACGGGGTGTTGTTTGAAGGTCATCTGGACATGATGTGCCGACGGTGGATGGTTCAGCGATTTTTGGACCACCTCTGGGCCATCTGGCGCGAAGCCGAGGGTTTACCGGTTACCAATCCATACGTGCAGGGCGTGCTCGGCCATGTGGATATCGTTGACCCATGGCAGATGTGCGACAAAGCCGTAGGGTCTTTGGAGCGTGAGTCCGAGAGCGTGGCCGAGAGTGTGTCCGAAACCTTGGCGGCCGTCTAACTACTTAGGGGCTCAATCTCGTGGAGGTTGAGCCCCTAAAAAATCTCTTGGAGGCAAGTCATCGACGAAGAGTAACCCATCAGTCTTGAGCGAGCCATATCCTATGAGTAACCCATCATGGCAAAGCGAGCCAAAAAACTAAAGCAACCCATAATAGAGGGGTGAGCCACTTCTAGAGAGTAACCCATCCTCCGCGAGTGAACCATGCTAGGCGAGGAACCCGCAATTCGTCAGTGAGCCATTGACGCAGAGTAACCCATCCTTAGCAAGCGAGCCATCGAGTATAAGTAACCCATTGTCGATGAGCGAACCAGAAGCCAAAATCAACCCATAAGCGCTTAGTGAACCATGGGATGCGAGTAACCCAGAATTTGCGAGTGAACCATTGTTTGGGAGCAACCCATTGTAATCGAGTGAAGCCAGTCTAACCCGCTGGCTTTTTTGTTTTTAAGAAGAGCGGGTGGAGCAGGCCTCCTGATTTTCGTCATTCATATCCCGATTAACAAATTAACGAGCTAAGCGTTAAGAATTGTCGGATAACACTAAGACTAGTCGGAAAACGCGCAGAAAACAAAACCCCGCCGTTAGGCGGGGTTGCAGTTTTTAAGCGGTAAACGGAGAACTGGTCTGTCTCCTACAATTTAGCTTAGCGAGGCTAATTTGTATAAGGGATATGTTGTAAGAAAATTAGGAGGCTTGCGGAAGTTTTTTGACTAGTGGCCCGTAATTAGTATCCTCAACCTCATAGCCGAGGTTTTTTATTTGTCCGCGAAGCTGGTCGGCGCGGGCGAAATCTTTAGCTTGACGGGCAATTTCACGTTCGCTGATTAGTTTTTGTATTTCTGGCGGTATATCTTGCGGTTTTTCGGGAATGATGCCGAGAATTTGGTTGATATTGTTGAGCAGTTCAATAATATTTCCAGCGTCATACTTAACCAACTCGCCGGAATCTAATAACGGATTAATAATTTTAGCCATATCAAAAATATGGCTAATGGCTCGCGGCGTATTAAAATCGTCATCCATCTCTTTTTCAAAATTTTGCCGTGTTTCTTCAATTACATCCAACTTAGTGGTTGAACCACTAAGTGATTTTTTTGCTGATTTTAAGCGATTTTTAAACTCAGCGAGACGATTTACTGCGGCTTCGGCTTGCCGCAGGTTTTCTTCGCTATAATCAATGGGAGAGCGGTAGTGTGCCATAAGTATCATCAGGCGCAGCGCTTCAGCTGGATATTTTTTCAGGGTGTCGCGTATGGTAAGAAAGTTACCCAGTGATTTGGACATTTTTTGGTTACTAATGGTCAGAAATCCCGGATGTAGCCAATATTTAACGAAGGGTTTTTTGCCGGAAATTGATTCCATTTGCGCAATCTCGGCTTCGTGGTGGGGAAATATCAGGTCTTGTGCTCCACCGTGCAGGTCATATTGGGGACCGAAATGTTTGGTTCTTCCGGCTTGGAAAATTTCCACAAAGCAAAATCACCCCTATTTCTTTTTTTAATGCTTTCATCTATGCGGCTGATGGCATCTTCGGCTGATTGAGTCGTCCGTAGCGACAGTTTGCCGTAGTCGGGAAATTTGGTTAAATCAAAATAATAGCCATCGTCTTCAATAAGATAGGCGATGTTTTTTTCCAGCAATCGTTTTACCTGGCTGACAATTTCGGGAATATATTGAGTGGCTGGAGCGTATTCCGATACCGAAGTAATACCTAGAGACTTCATATCTTCGTAGTAGGCTTCTTTATACTCCAATGCTAAATCTGCCGGATTAATCATTTTTTGTTTGGCACGCTCAATGATTTTATCATCAATGTCTGTGATATTTTGCAGATAAAAAACTTCATAATCGCGATAACGCAGGTATTTGGCGACAACATCAAAGACAACATAGGTGCGTGCATGGCCTATGTGAGAATAATCATAAACCGTCGGTCCGCAGACGAACATCCTGACCTTTTTGTGGCCGGACGGTTCAAATTCTTCTTTTTGGCGAATAAGAGTGTTGTAGATTTTCATAATTGTGTTATATTTTGATTGGTTCTTTTATTTGGAGGCATTGCCATGGAATGTCCGAATTGTAAATCCGACGAATTCAATGGTTGGGACTGCGGAAAATGCGGGTATGCTATTCCTAAAAAAGCGCGAAAGGCCCACGGCCGCCAGCTTAATCAAGAAGAAGCCGATAAAATAAGGAAAAAAATATTTTACAACCAAACCGACTAGGTCGGTTTTCTTTTATGATCAAGTTTACAATATGAATAATATCAATACCGCGAAAAAAGACATAATTAAAAAAGTAGTATGACCAAATATATTTAAGGAGCGGCTATTTGTGTGCTGCCCCATTATTTTAGGGTTATTTGCCATATGTAAAACCATAAAAATCAAAATAGGCGCGATCATTCCGTATAAGATAGAAGTATAAAAAAGAGCTTTTACCGGATGGAAACCTAATATCGGAATTAAAAGGCCCACAATAGTTGAAGCGATTACTACGCCATAAAATCCCTTAGCTTTGGTAAAACTTTTGTTCAGACCCTCTGACCAGCCGAAAACTTCGGCAATAACATAAGCGGCGGAACCGGCCAGAACGGGAATCGCTAAGAAACCGGAGCTGATTATGCCCAAGGTAAATAATAGATAAGCGTAATTGCCGGCAAGCGGTCTTAGGGCTTCAGCGGCATCACGCAGGGTTTCAATATGAAAATTACCGGCTCGGAATAAGGTTGATGCCGTCAGGGCGATAATGAAAAATGTTATCACGTTAGAAAAGCTCATGCCGATACGCGTATCTTCCTTTAAGATTTTCAGCTCATCTTGTGTGGCCGGCTGTAAGTGGCAGATTTGTCCCGGTTTGCATTGCTCAATCATCTTTTCTTCAACTTCTTGATTAGCTTGCCAGAAAAAAAGATACGGCGAGATAGTAGTGCCCATGAAGGCAGTTAGAACGATGAAGAAGTCTTTACTCCATACAAATTGCGGCACGAGAGCGTGGAAAAGAATCTGCGGCCAGTTCTGGTGTATGGTAAAGGTAGCGAATATGTAGGAAAACAAACTCAAGGCCAGCCACTTAAAAATTGTAAGCAATCTTTTATATGATAAAAAAACTGTTGTCAGAAGAATGATGATGGTTATGGCTAGCGCAGTTATTTTTTCAGGCAGAGGCAATATCATTGCGGCAGCTTGCGACATACCGGACATATCCGCGCCTATATTTATGGTGTTAACGCCTACAATAAGAGTTGCAATAAAAAACAAAAGCCAGCGGGGGTAGTGTTTTTTCATGTTGCCAGCCAGACCCATATTGGATACCCGGCCTATTCTTGCGCTCATTTCTTGAATCGCTATCATCAATGGCAACGCGAAAACTGCGACCCAGAGCATCTTATAACCGAACTTAGCTCCGGCAATGGAGTAGGTGGCGATAGCCGACGGTTCGTCATCCGAGGCCCCTGTAATCAATCCAGGTCCCAGTCTCATCCAAAATTTTCTTAATTTGTCCATTAATAAAATTCTACCATTTTGCTAAAAAAGAGCATACTTAGCACTCTTGACTCAAGAGAGCTAATTGATTAAACTGTCTATATGATAAGCCAAAGACAGGGAGCGTTGCTTGCTTCCTTGATTGAAGAATTTATTAAAACCGCAGAGCCGGTTAGTTCAAAATTACTTGAAAAATCTGGGTTTTTTGATTTGAGTTCCGCTACTATAAGAGCCGAGATGAACGAGTTGGAGGGGTGCGGTTATTTGGCGCATCTTTTTACCTCAAGCGGCAGAATTCCGACAGACAGGGCATATAGGTATTATGTGGATAACGTTGTAAGTGAAAAACGAAAACTAAAAAACGAGAAATATGAATGGGCGATCAGAGATGCCATTATGGAAGCCGGGGAGAATCCAAGAGAAATTAACAAAGCAATTGCACAGACACTCTCGGCTTTATCGGATAATTTAGTCATAACGGGCATAACGGAAGAAGATGATTTTTTTAAGGTTGGTTTATCCAGTTTATTTGAAATGCCGGAATTTCGCGAATTTGACAGAGCGTTCCGGTTAACAAGTTTTTTCGATGAGTTTGAGGTATTGTTTAATCAAATAGAAAAAGATTTTTTTGACTTGCCCGCCGAAGCTTTAGCGAAGGAGGGTGATATTAAGGTTTTTATTGGGCGAGAAAACCCGGTTCGTAATATCAGAGATGAGACTGTTATATTGGCAAAATATAATCTTCCGAATGACTTAACCGGCTCACTCACGCTGATCGGCCCGACCAGAATGGATTATGCCAAGAACATAGGTTTGATAAAATATACAACACGAGAATTGAATAGGCTTAGTAAGGAAGTATAAAACCATGGAAGACCAGAATCAAAATCTAAAAACCGTAGAAACACAGAAAGAAGTGGAAAACGAGAACGCCGAATTAGATATCTGCAAGAAGCAGGCTGAAGAGTATTTAAATAACTGGAAGCGGGAGCGAGCGGATTTTGTGAATTATAAAAAAGATGAGGGCAAGAGGATGGAGGAATTTGTTAAATTTGCGAATGAGGGTTTGATTCTAGAATTGTTGGATACGTTGGATGATTTATATTTGGCAGCCAAGCAGACCAAGGATTCAGGGTTAAGCCAAGTTATTAAAAAATTTGAGGATTTGTTAAAAAAATATGGAGTAGAGAGAATTATTATCGGTGAAAAATTTAACCCAATGTACCATGAAATTATTGAAGGTACGGAGGGGGAAAAAATAGAGGAAATAAGAGCCGGCTATACCATGCACGGGAGGGTAATAAGACCAACAAGAGTCAAAATAATAAAATAAAATAGTTCCGTCACAATGCTTTCTGGGCTTAAAACTAAGCTCACCGCCATGCCTTCTATCACCGCTAGCAACCCCAGCGAGGTTGCTGCGCTCCGTTGAAAGCGTGGATTCACCTCGCAGTGAAACAATTATACTGCTCGGTGACCATGCAATCCACCCTTTCAGCGGTGCTATAAAGCATGATGGTTCGCTCATTTTTACTCCAGCATTGTAACTGCGCTTTATATAATTTATGTCTAAAGTTTTGGGAATTGATTTAGGAACTACCAACTCGGCGATGGCGATTGTGGAAATCGGCCAGCCGAGGGTATTGGAGAACAAAGAGGGGATGAGGACTACACCCTCGGTGGTTGCCGTTGGCAAGAATGGCGAGCGTTATGTCGGTGTAACTGCCAAACGGCAGGCCGTGACTAACCCGGCCAATACCATTTTTTCAGTTAAGCGTCTTATCGGTCGCCGGTTTTCGGATGCGGAAGTTCAGCACGACAAAAAACTTTTACCTTATGAGATACGCGAAGGGTCAAACAATGACGTTGAAATAAAAATGGGAGCTAACTGGCATAAGCCGGCGGAGGTATCGGCAATGGTTTTACAGAAATTAAAAACTGACGCTGAAGACAAGCTTGGCGAGAAAATTACCGATGCGATAATCACGGTGCCGGCCTATTTTGACGATTCGCAGCGTAAAGCCACTAAAGACGCAGGCGAGATCGCAGGACTCAACGTTAAGCGCGTCATCAATGAGCCGACGGCGGCCGCTCTTGCCTATGGTTTCAACAAGAAAAAAGACGAAAAAATCGTGGTTTATGACTTCGGCGGCGGGACTTTTGACGTTTCGGTGCTCGAGGTTTCCGAGGATACAATAGAAGTAAAAAGCACGGGTGGCGATACCCATTTAGGCGGCGATGACCTTGATCAGCGAATCATCCAGTATTTGATTGATGAGTTTAAAAAAGAGCAGGGCGTTGACGTGAGCAAAGACCAGCTCGCAGTTCAGCGGCTTAAGGATGCGGCCGAGAAAGCCAAGCACGAGCTATCCAGTACTATGCAAACGGAAGTGAATATTCCTTTCTTGACCGCTGATGCCAGCGGCCCCAAACACTTCTCAATGACGTTTACCAGAGCCAAGCTGGAAGACCTAGTTAAAGACTATATTGATAAGTCAGTGGAATTGACCAAGAGAACCGTAGAAGAGGCCGGACTTAAGGTTTCTGATATCAATGAAGTAATACTTGTCGGCGGTCAGACCAGGATGCCAGCCATAATTGAAGCGGTTAAAAAATTATTCGGCAAAGAACCGCACAAAGATATAAATCCTGATGAAGTTGTAGCGGTTGGTGCGGCTATTCAAGGAGGT
>JACOZZ010000026.1 GCA_016181055.1 Candidatus Yanofskyibacteriota bacterium | reverse complement strand
GGGTTCCCAAGCTACTTGCGGGGAACTACGAGACGGCCATCAGAGAACCAGCCGTAGCCGAGCCAGCGGAAGCCCGGAGACCACCGGTCGCCGCGCCAGAACAGGCACTGCACGAACTGGTAAACTCTCCGGGACCGCCAGATGGTCCCCGGAAAAACCAAGTAGTATTTCCTGAGTTCGGCCGGAATTTTGTCCTGGTTCTCCAACAACCACTCGGCATCCTCCTGCCCGTAGTTAGCGTTCAACTCGGTTCTGGCTCTACGGATCAACTCCTCACCGTTGACACAACCCTCGTCCTTTTTGAGAAACGAGATTCCGTTAATAGCAGAGGAGATGCGACGCGCAGAGTTTTCCAACAACGTCCATCCGTCTTTCCTTTTGTCCAAACGGAAGTTGCCGGAAACAACTTCAAAGCGTCCCTCAACAGCTACCTGGAGGTGAAGCTTGAGCTGGGCGGGGTCAAACGGATAACCGTTCGGTTGCCTCAACTGACGCTTAATCTCCTGCAGCTGACCATCCAATTCGTAGTACAAATCGCCTGCGACAATATGAACTTTTTATACCTTAATTATACACCCAAAAGCACTGATTTGTCAATAGTGCGAAAACCTAAGAAAAACAAGGGTAACTCGCCCCTCGTCAAAAATTACAAACCGGAAACCCCCGACTCCGCCAGCAGGCGGACGTCGGGGTGATTTTTATCGTTCGCAAATTACTAAGATGAAGTACTAGCGAAGCGAGTTTACCGGCGGAGGCGCGTGCGTTTTGCGCCTGTCCCGAAGGGCCAGCAAAACACGCGCGCATAGCCGGTCAGCAAACCGTTATGCCATCTTAAGTTTGTAATTTTTGATGGAGTGAGTTAGATTTTTCCCACCGACCCAAAGAGTTCCAGATATTTTTTAATCATTCTCTTCATCTCTTCATAGGACGGCTTGAGGTATTTGTAGGGCGTGGTTTCTTTGGGTTCTTTTTCAAGTTCTTCGTGCAGAGTATCGTGATAAGCCACGCGGAGTTCTGTATTGATGTGAACGTTGGCAATACCATTTTGTATCGCCATTTTTATTTCATCGGCAGGCAGGCCGGAAGCGCCATGAAGTACTAGCGGCGTTTCAGGTACGGCTTGTACTATTTTTTTCAAATGCCCAATATCCAAATGTTCTTCCTGCTCGGTTACAATACCATGGATATTGCCAAAAACAACGGCAAGGCGGTCAACGCCCGTGCGTGCGACAAAATCTGCCGCTTCTTCGGGTTTAGTGTAATCCGCCTGGCTTATCTCTATTTTTTCCTGAACTTCAGAACTTCCGCGCAAATAGCCAAGCTCACCCTCTACTAAAATTTCAGGATTGATTGACTTGGCATATTCAACAACCCTTTTAGTCAGTTCAATGTTTTCCTCAAACGGCAATTTGGAAGCGTCAATCAGCACGGTGTCATAGCCAGTATCAATTGCGGCTTTGATTGTTTCCCAGCTTTTATGATGGTCGGCATTCAAAAAAACCGTATAACCTTCATTTTGATATGACTTAACCAGCGCCACCGCCTGCTCTCTGCCGACAAAATCCGCCTCTCCTTCAGAGGTCCCAACCATAATCGGCGACTTCACTTCCGCCGCCGCTTCAACAAATGCCTTGAGCTGGTCCGCCGTGGAAAAATTAAAATGCCCGATAGCCCATTTGCCGCTCACTGCCTCTTGGAAATATTGTTTTAAGGTTTTCATAAATTCAGATTGACATCTAATTTTCTTACAACATCATGCCTTCCTATAAATTTTCCTCCTTGAGCTATTGTTACTAAAAATATGACGGTTATCCATTCCCCCTCCGCCTGCTGGCTCTGGGGCCCGCATATTTCTAGCGTAACAATGTACGCTCAATCCGTTAATTTATTAGTTGGCAGATGAATGACGAAAATCAGATATCAATCTTAATTTCTATAAAATATTATCGCTAATTGCAAGCGAGCTATAGTGCCTTTTGGGACTTCTGGGGGGGGTATTTAAAAAATTACAGCGAGCCATTGTGCCTTATAGCACCGTTGAAAGGGTGGATTGCATGGTCGCCGAGCAGTATAATAGTTTAACTGCGAGGCGAATCCACGCTTTCAACGGAGCGAAGCAACCTCGCTGGGGTTGCTAGCGGTGATAGAAGGCATAATGACGAGCGAGTTTTTGAAGTTCCCAAAGGGTACTATGGCGAGCTATTAAGCAAATGGCGATTTATAATTTTATAAACCCATCTATTATATTCTCCTCAACGAGACTTTCAATCTTATCACGTCCCAGATATTCAATGAAAATTTTATTCCAAAGCGCCTCTTGCTGATGATAAAGATATTTAATTTCGCCTTTTTTAACTAAAGACATGACAAGGTCAATCAAGTCAAAACTTACCAATTCGTCGTTTGTCGGACCGCTTATGCCATCATGGAAAAAATCACCGACGAAATCCAATCCCTGCCAAAACCCAAAAGTTCTTCCCTCTACGCCAAGCAATGTGGAAATTTTGCCAAGATCTCCCTCGGCTTTATACCAATGTTCCGCTTCAGGGTTAAAGTGCGGTTCCATCAGCCGAAAGTCATCCGGGTCGTCCTTGGCCAAATATCTTTGCACAATTCGCAAACTATTTTCATCCGGCAATGGTGCTTCGCTTACATCCCCGCGCAAAAGCGATTTTAATTTAACAGTAAAGTTCCCCTCGCTAGAAAATTTCCTGAACAACTTAGAATAAAACGGCACTTCGTTGAGATAGTGAAGAATTAATGTAAATAATCGCAGCGTTTCACCCGGCGTATCAATTTTAAGCGGGATTATAAAAATCACGCCGAATTCTTTAAGATGGCTGACATTATGGTATTTTTTTTCTAAAAACTTTTCGGCAACATCAAGCCACTGCGGTTCAAGTATTTTCAGCACAACCTCTCGTTCCTCAAAATCATCAGCCGTTAAGTCATCGTAGGCCTTATCAAAAAATTCATGCATCCATTTTTGGTCTTGGGCGAACCGAAGCGAACTAAAGACCGACTCAAACCCCTCTCTTTCAACCAGCTCGGATACTGTTTTATATCCGAAGTGGTCTAGAAGATTATTTGGCGGAAATTTTTCAAGCATTTGAACCGCTTTTTCTTTTTTGATAAAAAACCCCCTGCTTGGCTTATTTAACATGACGGCCACGTTGCAAAGACGTCCGCAAACTGACGACATCTTGGAAAGATCAGGTTTACCCAGAAAATTATAAAGATGCTCGTCCATATGCTCAATGCGCTTAACAAGAATTTTATAAACATCCTTGGCATGGCATACATCAATTGATAACCCCAATTCTTCCAAGGTTCTACCGATCAGTATCCTGTTTTCCTCGGCTACACGTTCAATAATACCGGACTTACCGGTCAGCTTTTCCATTTTTTTCTCCAAACCCAAAAGCACCTCTGGTTTGGTGCGTAAGATACGGGCAAGTTTTTGATAACCTTTGTTCATAGTGTAAAAATCCTTATTTTTCAATGATTTTTAGTCAATTCAATATGGGCACTTGACAAACCCACACCAACTTTGATATACTTAAGACGAGGCTGGAAGATTGAGAGCTTCGGCGCCGAGGAGGCCGGGGGGACCGAATCGACGTCGCAGTTCCATTCTTCCAGCCACGCTCTTTTAACAAGATCACGAACCTCGCCCCATCTTCCCGCCTTTGTTGTGGGACTCAAGTAAGTCATTCGGGGCTAAGAAGCACCAGTCGCTTTCCGAAAAGGTTCGCATCAAGAATTTAAGACTAGGAATTAGTGTAATGAAAACATTCTCCAAAAGTATTCTCCGATTAACGCTGGAGTTTTGGGGAGATACCTGTTTGATCCAGGTGTTCCTAGCCATGGTTCTTTTTAATGCCGGTAAGCAGTCATGCAAGCCGGCTTTTTTATTTTCCCCGTCCTTGAAAGTTACAGGCCTTCGGCCTTTTCAAAATTCTCTTTCAATTACTACTCCAACGGGGCCCATGGCCGATTTCTTTAAAATATCATAAACTCGTTTTAAATTACTAGAAGCCGATACCAATCGGCGGTTTTTATCGTTCGTAGATTGATAAGAAAAGCACTAGCCCAGCGGGTTTACCGGCGGAGGCGTGTGCGTTTTGCGCCTGTCCCGAAGGGCCAGCAAAACACACACGCGGAGCCGGAATAAAAACTGTTGTGTTATGCCCCCTTGAAACGAGTTTATGATGTTTTAACCTCAACTAACGGCCATGGGCCCCAATCATCTTTTTTAAGAATCCCCGCCTTGCTCCCCACTTTTGTAACAACCGACGAGGAATTAGCCGTAGCAAATTGCATCGCTTTTTTAATATCCCCGCTTCGCATATATTCTGCTACAAATCCAGAATTAAAAGCATCCCCCGCTCCAGTTCTTTCAACGATAGGCGAATCCGGCACGCCGGCAGAATAAAAAACATCCTTGGCAAAAACCTTTGAACCATTGTGGCCATCGGTCAAAATGACCATCCCGCAACAAGTTTTGGCTAATCTTTTAAAAGTTTCGGCTATTTCATCCGGTTTCGTACCGACAAGTTGCGCTCCCTCCTCCTTATTTACGGCAAAAATATCTATATGCTTCAAAAGCGGTTCTAACTTTTCAAAACCAAGCTCTAATTCTTTACCGCCCGGGTTACAGGCGATTTTAATATTATTTTTAACGGCGTAATCAACAAGCGCTTCAAACAAATCATAATGTCCGCCGAGAGAATCAATGTAAAACCATTCGGCTTTTAATTTATTAAAAGGCACCTCGTCTAAATTAAAATGCTGGCCCTCGCCTTTATGGCTCAATATCGTGCGTTCGGCGTTAGGATAGACCAGTATGAGTGAATACGCGGTGGAACTGCCGCCATGTTTCTGGAAAATTGTCTTAACTTTTTCTCTTTCTAATTCGCGGAGTATCTCTTCGCCGGCCAAATCATCGGCTATTACGCCGACGCAGGCAGTTTTAAATCCTTGCCGTCCGAATGTTACCGCAGAATTAGTGCCGCCGCCGCCGGTAGCAAATACCAATTCCTTAACCTCAATTTTTGAACCAAGAGAAAAACACTGTTCCACCCCGGTTGGAGAATCAGCATGTTTGCGTAATTCAACGCCCTCCATTTTCAGGAAAACATCTCTGGTAGCGGATCCGATTGTGATAATGTCAAACATTAGATTTAAAGCTATGGAACTATATAGCCGCAGGGCTTTTTAATTTTTCGATTGCTTTCTCCCTATCTTTACTATCCCAAATATAACTCCCCGCTACTAACATCGTCGCACCCGCCTCAGTCAATTTAAGCGCCGTTTCCGGTGTTATTCCTCCATCTACCTCAATCGGCTTATCGGGATAATAAAAATGGAAATCTTTTATTTTTTCTACAACCGACTCCACAAACTCGCCTCCATAAAATCCGGGCTCAACGGTCATAAAATGCACGAAATCAACCTGGTCAATAAACGCTTCTATCTTGGCAATCGGCGTTTGAGGATTAACCGCAATACCCACCGATTTTTCAGTTTCTTTTACGGCATCAATGACTTCTTGGGCCTTGCTTGTTGCCTCAATGTGGAAAATAAATTTATCTGCCGGGGTTTCAAGCCAACGGACGATATGATTCTCCGGCTTAGAAACCATTAGGTGTACACCTATTTTTAAATTAGTATCCAACGACTCCACTTCTTCAAATCCTAATATTGTCATATTGGGAACAAAAATACCGTCGGCAATATCAAGATGGGTGCGTTCAACGTATGGCTCAATGGCCGTAATTTTTTCTAATAACTCTTCTCCTGTTTTTACAAGAATTGACGGAATAATTTCAATCATTTTACTAAATTAGGGGGCGTTCTACCTTCCAGCGCCTCTATTATATTAGTCGCCGCTAATTCCGCCATTTTATCACGAGTCTCTTGCGTCGCCGAAGCAATATGCGGGGTCATTATTATATTATCTAATTCTTTTAGTTCAGGCGTAATATCCGGTTCGTTTTCAAAAACATCAATTGCGGCTCCCCTGATCAAGCCCTTTGATAAACTCAGGGCAAGCGCTTTTTCATCAATTATCGGCCCCCGTGAAGTATTTATCAAATAGGCCGAGGGTTTCATTTTTTTAAACCGCTCTTCATTAAAAAGATGTCTAGTTGAATCTAATAACGGTACATGTATAGATACGAAATCACATTGAGGTAATAGGTCATCAATATTGGCAACATAAACCGCCCCATATTCTTTTTCAAAATCAGGATTTTGTTTGGGGTCGTAATAGAGAACCTTCATGCCGAATCCCTTAGCGGCATGATAAGCCACCCTTGAACCGATGCGTCCGAGTCCAAGTACACCCAAGGTTTTGCCGGAAACATCAGAACCAAGCAGTAGTTCCGGCCCCCAAGCGTGATATTTACCGGCACGCGAGAATCTATCGGCTTCGGCAATGCGGTGAGCAATTGCCAGTATCAGCGCAAAGGTATGCTCAGCCACGGTATCAGTTAAAACACCTGGCGTATTGGTTACCATAATTCCCCGCTGTTTTGCCGCTTCAATATCAACATTATCAAAACCAACCGCATAGTTGGCAATTATTTTCAACGTCGGTAGGCCGGCATCCATTATTTCGGCAGTAATTTTATCTGTCAGAACCGAAAGCAAAACATCGCTGCCAACGATACCAGCAAGCATTTCTTCCTGTGCCGCCGCCCGCTCCCGCGCGGCTTCATTGACAACCACTTCATAGCCCTTATCGCGGAGCATCTTGGAACCAGCTTCAGGAATTGGACGAGTTATAAATATTTTAGCCATTTATTTTTCCAACTCTCTTATTTTGTTGACCCTCCTAATATGCCTATCGGCACCGGAGAATTTGGTTTCTAAAAATGTCTTCACAATTTCTTGCGCTTCATTCTCATTAATATAATCTGCTGACAACGCTAAAATATTCAAATCCTCGTCGTTAACCGATGCCTTAACTTGCTCCTCGCTTGCCGCTGTACCGGCACGAATACCCTTTATTTTATTTGCCGCAATAGCAACCCCTATGCCTGAACCGCAGATCAAAATGCCTCTGGCATTTTGATCCTGAGCCTGTCGAAGGGCGACCTTCTCTGCAACGGCGGTTGCGAAATCAGGATAATCATCATCTTTATTATACTCAAAAGCCCCGCAATCTTCATACTCATGTCCCCAATCTGAAAGCCAGGACTTAACCTTTTCTTTTAGCTCATATCCGCGATGATCCGCGCCTAGATATATCATTTTAGTTTATTCAAATAATTCACCGCGCTCAATACTGCACAAGAGCCCTGTCCGGCAGAAATAACTATTTGTTTGTGAGGAATGTCAGTAACGTCGCCGGCAGCGTAAAGGCCTGGGATATTGGTCTGGCAATTTTTATCTACGATTATCTCACCGGTTTGGTTTTTTGCAACCTCCGGCGAAACCATTCCGCTATTGGGTAACATTCCGATATGTACAAAAATGCCGTCTATTTTTAATTCCTCCGATGTTTCAGTCGGAACCGTCCTAGTATATTTCAGACCGGCCACAAATTCATTTCCGATTATATGCGTTGTATCGGCATTATAAATTATCTCAACATTTTTCTTGAATTTCAAATTATCTATCAATATCTGGTCCCCATTAAACTGGGAATTTTTGTTGACTACATAAACTTTTTGAGCAATATCAGCCATCATCAACGCCGATTCTAACGCCGAATTGCCGCCACCGACGATTGCCACCGCTTTGCCGGCGAAAAGCGGACCATCGCAAACAGTACAATAACTCACGCCCTTGTTACGAAATTCTTTTTCACCGGGTACATTTAACTCGCGCGGACGTACGCCCGTCGCCACGATAACGACTCTTGCAGCATAATCGCATTTGAGTTCCGCGGTTTTTTGGCCATCGGATAATTTTTCTGCCGCCATTTTGGGTCCTGCTCCGGATTTCGCGGTAATGCAATAAGTCCCGTCGGACATCTTGGTAATCTTATCTACCTCCACTCCTTCCTCAATCTGCACTTTATAAGATTCCAGGTGTTCCCGGAATTGTTTTGCTAATGTTATTCCGTCTGTCTTGATGATTCCCGGCCAGTTGGCTATTTCACCGGACGTTGCTATCTCTCCGCCAAAATCCTTGGTGATTATCTTAAAATTCAAATTCCGCCTCGCGGCGTAAATTCCTGCGGCAGTTGCCGCCGCTGAACCACCAATTATGATTAAATCAAACATAGCAAAGCGACTAGCGACTAGCGACTAGCGACTTTTTATTATAACATAAAAACAATGCGTAAACATCTGCCAGCCATTATTATTGCCGCAAGTTTACTGACCCATTTTATATTTTTCGGTCAGCCACGGGAAACAGTCTTTGACGAAGTGCATTTCGGCAAGTTTATTTCCGGCTATTTTACCCATGAGTATTTTTTTGACATCCATCCGCCACTGGGCAAGTTAATGATCTCCGGCATGGGTTATATTACCGGCTTCAAGCCGGGTTTTAGTTTTGCTGAAATAGGCCAGCAATTTCCGGACACGCATTATTTATGGCTACGCCTTCTGCCAACAATCGCAGGCACGCTCCTGCCGCTCGTTATCTATTTTCTAATTCTACAACTGGGCATGTCGCGGCTAGCAGCATTTACCGGCGGAATCCTTATTGTTTTGGAAAATGCCCTGCTGGTCCAATCGCGGCTAATCTTACTTGATTCCTTTTTGCTTTTGTTCGGTTTCTCGGCTCTGCTTTTTTATTTTTTTCACCGCCATAATGCGCAACATCGAGTGTCGTACAATTGGATATATTTGTTTTTAAGCGGCATTTTTGGTGCATTGGCTATTTCGGTTAAGTGGACCGGCGCCACGTTCTTAGCAATTATCTTTGTCTTATACTTTATTGAGCTATTAAAATCACAGCAAAAATTAAAAGTTGCGGCGCAGGGCTTGGGTTATCTTCTTATCCTGCCGTTCGTTGTCTATTTTTCAATTTTTGCTTTGCATTTTTTGCTCTTGAATAAATCCGGCCCTGGCGACGCTTTTATGACCCCGCAATTCCGTAAAACTCTTGCGGGCAGTACTGATAGCACTAACGCCGATTTGAAACCACTGAATCTTTTCCAAAAATTCAACGAACTCAATCTCCAAATGTATAAATCAAATGCCACACTAACGGCCGGCCACCCGTATTCAAGCAAATGGTATACTTGGCCGCTTATGACCAGGCCGATCTATTATTGGAATGATTCTGCGGACGGGCAGCAATCGCGCATATATTTTTTGGGCAATCCGGTAATTTGGTGGACATCAACAATGGCCGTATTTTTCTTGATAATTTATTTAATTCCATCGGCATTTAAATTTGCGGCATCAAAATTTCGCAACCTCGCAAGTAGTAATATCAAGCCCTTGCCGGCTTTACTTACGGGGGCATACTTACTAAACTTGATGCCATTTGTCGGCATTAAACGAGCCATGTTCTTGTATCACTATATGATAGGCCTGATATTTGCCATAATCGCTCTGGTCTATCTACTGGACCAGTTACCCAATAAAAAAAGAGCTTCTATTGCTCTCTTGGCGGCAAGTTTTGCCGCGTTTTTGTTCTTTGCTCCTCTTACCTACGGTCTGCCGTTCTCGGAAAAAGCTTATCACCTTCGCACTTGGCTTGGCAGCTGGCTTTAGTCAAGACCAACTGTTCTTACTTTTTTAAACATTGCTTCAAGAACTTCCCAATTTAAATTTTTCCAAAATGCGGCGATGTACGCTTTGCGATCGCTGCCGTGGTCTATGAAGTAAGCATGCTCATAAACGTCCAGCGCCAGAATTGGAATACAGCCCCAGACGGCATGGTCATGGGTATCACCATTATATTGTTTGAGACGTTTCTCGTGTAAATCCCAGGCCAGCACTGCCCAGCCGCGGGCAGCCATAGCGCACTCGCCGAAATATTTTTGGAAATTCTCTACAGAACCCCATTTTTCCGAAATCATCGCCGATAACTCCGGCGCTTTGTTAAAATCCCCATCGCCTCCAAGCGCACCGAAAAACCATTCGTGCAGATAGACGCCGTTAATCGCAAACGTCTCGCCGAGCTTGAGGGCGCGAAGCTTACTATAAGTCGGATTGCCTACCTGCGCAGGCAAGCCACCAGGCGCTGAACCGACAGTTATCTCATCCCTTAATTTACGCAGCTCCTCGCTTATCGCATTTGCCTTATCAACATAGCCCTTATAGAGCTTATCGTGGTGGATTTCGTTAGTTTTTGCGGATATGCCATCTAATTCTTTATCAAACGGCAATGGTTTTATTTCGTATGCCATAATCTATTTTTTTATGTTCAAAAGTCCCGCTATTTTTTCACGGTCAAATCCGATCACTATCTGACCGTCTATCATAATAACCGGCACGCCCATCTGGTGGGTTTTGTCTATCATTTCCTGCCGCTTGACGGCATCTTCAGCAACATCATATTCGGTATACTCCACATTATTCTTCTTGAAGTATTCCTTAGCCATTTTACAATACGCGCACCAGGGAGTTGTATAAATTGTTATTTGAGCCATGGATTCATTATATCACATAAATAATTCGCCGCAAAATTTGATTAAAAAAATCGAGCGTTTGCTCGATTGATCTAATGTCTCTTCATTCCTCTGAAGGTATGAAAACTTATATATGCGCCCAGCGCCATAAATAAAGCGCTAAATAAAAGTGGAATTATAATCAACATGAAAGACGAATCTACTAATGAAAAATCATTGTAACTGCTTTTGAACAACAATATCCCGAAAATCCATGACAAAAAAGCGGAAAAGAGTAACAACAAGTTTAGAATTTGCCTCATTTTGTCCTCCTTTTATAATCTTCGTAAAAGATTTCCACAATTTCGTGCCTGTTATTAATTACCTTGACGAATCCGAACAGCTTTACTTCATAGATATATTCGGCCCAAACGTGATCTACCGCGAAACGGCCGTTTATTAACTTAGCCGTGGCAACAAAATCAAGTTTATACAACTTGGCACTGCCGATAATTTTAGAAATATTGGCTTCAGACAGCAGGTAACCGGATATTTTTTTAAAACTTAGGTCAGTTTGACTAATCCACATTTCCCCGGCTATCAGATTAAGAGCCGCGTCTTTAGCACTCAGCTCTTTTAGATTTTCTTTAGGCCTAAAAGAAAAAACCCAGCATCTAGTCCCCGACAAGATTTCATTTCTAGCGAAAACAAACTCATATCTTTCCAAAAGTTCAAGGCCGATACTGATAAGCTCATCTTTTTTCTTAAATCCGGGGTTAGTTATAACCAACCCGTCTTTTTCTACCAACTTTTTATAAAGTTGGCCGCTCTTTTTTTCAACTAGAAAATGCTCTTCTTCAATTCCAGAAACGACCCCGTTTTTTAATGTTTTCGTTATCGCTCGCTCCTGGTGGGTATAATTATCCCCGATATATAAAGAATCGGCCTCTATTTTTTTAATAAAGCCGGACATTACCTCATCAAAGTTCGGTTTTTTTTGCGCATGCGCCGGGCTTATAATGATAAAACCCGATAAAAAACATGCACTGATCAGCATGCTTGAATACCTGGTTTTGACCATCCTTGCCCCCTTTTAAAAGACCTGAACAATTATATTAACATTAAAG
>JACOZZ010000025.1 GCA_016181055.1 Candidatus Yanofskyibacteriota bacterium | reverse complement strand
TCCTTTACTTTTTTAATGAGCCTCCTGAAGAGCCATTTACGAGCATATACCCGTGTTTGTTTTATGTCAAATCCTGTCAAGGGTTTGGATGCCAAGGAGGTTGAGACCGGATTTGAGGATAGAGGCGGTGGTTTGGATGAGGATGAGGCGGGCGTGGCGGCGAGTAGTGTCATCATCTTTGAGAATAGGGGTGGTTTCGTAAAATTGGTTAACGAGGTTGGAAAGTTCATAAAGATAGAGAGCGAGATTATTGGTAAGATTGTTACGGGCGGAATCAACAACGGCATCGGGAAAGTTAAGAAGATGTTTGATAATAACAAACTCTGATTTTTCGGTCAGCATAGTAAAATCACTTTTATCTATTTTGCCAGCCTTATCCAAAATACTGTGCAATCGCGCATAAGTGTACTGGAGATAGGGCGCGCTGTTGCCGGAAAAATCAAGCATCTTTTCCCAGCTGAAAACAATATCACTATTGCGGTGTTCATTTAGCATCTCATATTTTAACGCGCCCAGGGTAACAGTCCTTGCAATCTCGGCTTTTTCTTTTTCGGGTAAATCCTGACTTTTTTTATCAACTATTTTGTAGGCTAGTTCCATTGCTTTTTGGATTACTTCTTCAAGCGGTATTGCCTCGCCCTCCCGCGTGGACATTTTTTTCTTGTCTTCTCCCAGCACTAAGCCGTATTTTATATGCGAGAGTTCCGCAGTGTTTAAATCTAAAATTTTAGCCGCCGCGAACAGCTGTTCAAAATGAAGCGACTGTTCGTTGCCCACAACGTAGAGTAGTTTGGCCGGTTTATATTTATCTAGCCGATACTTAAGCGCGGCGATGTCACGCGTCAGATACAAGCTTGCGCCGTCTCCCTTTTGTATAAGTGCGGGTGGCAGATTGAACTGGTCTAATTTAATAATGGTTGCCCCCTCCTCGCCGATTTCGGCAATTCCCCGCTTGCGCAGGTCAGCCACTAGCGATTTAAGCTCTTTTTCAAAATGGCTCTCCCCTAGCCAGATATCAAAGTTAATTCCCAGCGTCTTATAAATTCGTTCAAACTCTTTGATGGATAATTTACGAAACCATTTCCACAACTTGCGGTTTTCTTTATCGTTGGCTTCAAGTTTTGCGAATTCTTCCTGTCCCCGGCGGTCCAATTCAGGATGTTCTTTTAATTCTTGGTGGAATTTAACATAAAGCCCAGTTAATGCACGTATCGGTGCGGTTTCAATCTCTTTTTTTGAACCCCAGAGCTTATAAGCTGCGATTAATTTACCGAATTGCGTTCCCCAGTCGCCTAAGTAGTTCCAGCGGATGACCTTGTAGCCGAGGTTTTCATAAATATTCGCCATAGCATCGCCGAGCACGGTTGTACGCAGGTGGCCGATGTGCATCTGCTTGGCGATGTTGGGCTGTGAGTATTCAACTATTATTTTCTGTCCTTTGCCGCTAGCGGACTTACCGTAGTTTTTTCGGTTTTTATAAATATCAGCTAGTGACTGGTGCAGAAAATCATCACTCAAGAAAAAATTTACATAACCGCCAACGGTTTCAACTTTTGCGATTTCGGTGGGTTTGGCTTTGTCAATTTCTTCAGCTATAGTTTGCGCCACTTCCTGGGGTGATTTTTTCAGTTGTTTTGCCAGGTCAAAAGCGATATTGACCGCATAATCACCGAAATCCGGATTATCCGGTTTTTCAATTTGTATTTCTTCCGACTCCAAAACCGGCCAATTCTGGCTTTTCAAAATTTCGTTAACTAAATTTTTAAGTAAATCCCGAATCATACCTAAATTCTAGCATGCCCCATAACAAATTAAAAAGACGCGATGAGCGTCTAATTTGTTAGCCGATAATTTTATGCACGAGTCCTAATTTTAGTGCTTGGTCAGAAGTAAGGCAAGTTTCAGTTAGTTCTAATTCCCTGAGCTTTTTAGCGGTAAGATTTGAATTAGATAAATAGATTTTTTTATAAAGATCATCTATAACTCTTATTTCTGCCTGCAGTATGTCTCTCTCAAATCGTTCCAATCTTTCTTGAGGTTTTTCAAATTGTAAAGCCGTAGAATGGAAATGAATCGCGGCGTTTTTATGCATCCATCTCTGGTCCCCGGCAAGAAATATGACCACTCCGGCAGATGCCACTTCGCCTAGTGCGATTGTTATCAATTTGAGTCCGCTGGATTTGAGCAGGTCATAGATTGCCAAACCCTGGAATGCGGCGCCGCCATCGGTATTGAGTATCAGAGTAACCGGCCTATCGTTCTTTTTAGCAACGTCATTCTCTCTGAATTCGTCTAGAAGTGATTGCATTTCCAAAGTAGCATCTCTATTTATCTCGCGGAAAATATAAATTCGACGTTTTTCAACACTAAAAATTATGTGGTTATCTTCTTCGTGTTGATTTGTGTCTGCATCCGGGATCTCAGCCATTCGGGCCCCCTAATTTCAATGAGCTATTTTAAAATTAACCTACTCCCAACGGAAAGATAATGCAACCCCGCCTAAATTTTTGGACAAGCGCTTTCAGCGCAAAGATCCAAAAGTCCAAAAACTTAGGCGGGCAACAATAAAACCCGCTAGGCGGGTTGTTAGTTTTTAACCTCATGATGGGGAATAAATGATTTTAAAAAATCTTTTTGTTCTTTGGTAAATTTTTTGATCAAAATTCTTTCAGTTTGCCAAATTGACCGCTCCTGCGTTTTCCAGAATAAAATGTGGCATAGTTCATGAATCAGTGTTTCAACTTCCTCGTTTCTGTTTGCGTGAACGCTTTTGGCGGAATTGATTGTTATCTCTATTTTTGGCTCAAACTCCGGATCCATCAGTCCCCTTATCGCGCAATGATGTTTATCGTTGGGATTGAGCAGTCTTTTTTTCCTTTTTATATATAGGGTTTCCCTGCGAATAAAAAATATAAATTGCTTAAAGACCCAGTCTGTAAGCTTGTCCCCGCTGAGGGGTACATCGCGCAGTGAGATCACGTCCACCCCCCATTTTTTAAATGTAAATGAACCTTATAATTTTACTAAAAAATTAAACAAAAATCAAGGGCTCAATACAAACCGCCAAAGTTTATTTTTGTACGAACCGGCATAATCTATGCCGATGCGGGGGAAACATTTGATTTGCGATGGTTTTACTTTAACTTTGCGATCTTCAAGCCAAAGTTTTTTGCTCGCAGTTAAATCCTCATTGTTGAGTGATCTATTTATTTGGAAATAACGACATAGTTTGCCTGGGCCATTGACGCCCTCGGCGTCAATGGCCCGTATCAACACAGCGGCCGGATAATCTTCTTTTTCGGTTACAATGTTAAAACAATGATACATTCCGTAGATTAAATAGATGTATGCATGTCCCGGAGGGCCAAACATTACTTCAGTGCGTTTCGTCCTACCGCGAGAAGCGTGTGAGGCAAGGTCGCTAGGTCCGCAATACGCTTCAGTCTCGGTAATCATAACGCTGATTGTTTTTCTTCTTATTCTTCTCACTAAAAACTTACCCAGTAATTCTTGGGCTACGGTCAGTGTAGACCTATTAAAAAAAGTAGTTCCAAGCCGCTTGGATGAGTTTGTAGTAAGTCTTGACATTTTAATTTGGCAGCCGAATAATTATAGTCAGTTCGTTTATTGACGTATATCGGAGGGTTTGAATGCCAAAAAGAAAGAGAATCATAATTTCGACTCGATTTCCAACCGTAACAGATCTGGCAAGAGCATATGGCAAAACATCAATACTTAGGTCTTTAAGAAATTTATTAAGAATAGCAAAAAAGGAAGCGCGTCCAAACAAAACATATATCAGCGGTCTTATAAGAGACATTAAGATAGTGAAGAATATCAAGCCCCAACACAGGCTACGGCAATAATGCCGTTTTTTTGTAAAAAATCTTGCAAGACATTTCTCGGCCATGTTATTATGATTATATGATTGAATATGAAAAACAAACAATTGACGCCGTCAAAAAAGTTTTGCCGGCGGTAGTCAGTATTGTCATCTCCAAGCACATGCCCAAGATCAAGCACATGCCGATGATGCCGTTTTTTGGGCCGTTTATGCCATTCGGTATGCCCGGTATGCCGGATGGCGGTAATGGTGACGGCGAGGACCAGTTTATCCCTCACCCGCATCGCAAGGTTCACGACGGCGAAGGGGAAAAAGTAAAGGTCGGCGGCGGTTCAGGTTTTATAGTCCATCCCGACGGTTTAGTGCTGACAAACAAGCACGTCGTTTTTGACCCCGATGCCGAGTATACCGTAATTACAGAGGATGAAAAAGAATATTATGGCCGCGTGATTTCCCGCGATCCGATCAATGATGTGGCGGTTTTAAAAATTGATGCCAAGAATTTGCCGACGGTACAGCTGGGCAATTCCAGCAAAATTGAACTTGGCCAAACTGTCGTTGCCATCGGTAATGCCCTGGGACTTTTTACCAATACTGTTTCCAAGGGCATAATTTCCGGCTTGGGCCGCAAAATTTCAGCTTCTTTAGGCCAAGGCGCGGAAATGGAGCACTTACGCAATGTCATACAGACAGATGTGGCGATTAATCAGGGCAATTCCGGCGGTCCGCTCATTAATCTAGACGGGGAGGTTGTCGGTATTAACACGGCTATAATTTTCGGCGCCCAGAATATTGGCTTCTCGCTTCCTATTAATTGGGCTAAGTCCGACCTTGAAGACATCATCAAGCATGGGCGAATTATCAAGCCATTTATTGGTTTGCGCTACGTGATGCTTAATAAAGCTCTTAAGGAAAAATACGAATTGCCAGTTGATTACGGGGCGTTGGTAATTAAAGACCATATACCCGGTTCGGTGGCAGTGGTCAGACATTCCCCCGCAGATAAGGCCGGAGTGCGCGAAAATGATATCGTTCTTGAGATTAACGGGGAAAAACTTACCGAAAAAAGAGAGCTTGCCGATTTGATACAAACCGCCAATGTCGGCGATGAAATAGAGATGACGGTTATGCGAAAAGATAAGACAACGAAAGTGAGGGCGGTGCTTGAGGAACGTCGCTAGCTCCCCTGATTTTCTTTAGGGCTATGCCATAGTACCTTTTGGGAACTTCAACCCGCTCCAGCGAGCGGGTCTCATCTTTTGTGATTGCCGCCACTTGTCAAGAC
This sequence comes from Candidatus Yanofskyibacteriota bacterium, assembly GCA_016181055.1. Classification (GTDB taxonomy): domain Bacteria; phylum Patescibacteriota; class Minisyncoccia; order 2-02-FULL-40-12; family IGHO2-01-FULL-4-A; genus 2-01-FULL-44-17. Next base: position 2,670 of record JACOZZ010000025.1, on the reverse strand, counting down.
ACTCGCTATTGCTCGGTCGTTGACAAGACCATGCTGGCGACAACCCCAGAAGTCACAAAAGGCACTATGGCCTCCGCCCCTTCCAAAGAAAATCAGGGAGGCAAGCTCTTGGCCGAATAAAAAAGCGGCTAGGCCGCTTGAAGATGCAAGATGGAGCCGGTTCTGTGCGTGCTGATTTTTTGAAGCTGATTGATTTGGTCATCGTAAAAACGTTGTCTGCATAAGAAAAACCAAAAGAACTTTTCCCAAAAACTAGCGTAAAGTAAGTGTACAATTACTTCTTTAAAATGACCGCCCCAAATAATATCCCAGTCTTTTATTACTCCCAGCCGTCCATCGGGTAATCTCACAATATCGTTTCGTCCTGATGTAAATTGGTAAGGTTCCATTTTGACCCCCTCCGATTTTAATGTGGGTATTTTTAGTCTAAGTGATAGAATAAAACTATGCAAGTATATGCCGCGAATGAAAAAGCGAGGTTTGATTATGAGATACTGGAGACGCTTGAGGCGGGAGTAGTTTTGCTGGGGCAGGAGGTCAAGTCGGTAAAACGCGGCAGTGCTTCAATTAAGGGAGCGTACGTTAAGTTACTGGATGGACCTGCCTTCGCTAAAGCTACGGCGGGCAAGGAAGCTTGGCTTTTGGGCGCGACCATTCCACCGTATCAAGCGGGCAATGTGCCGGCGGGTTATGATTCACAGCGCAGCCTCAAATTGTTATTGAAACGAAGTGAGCTTAAATATCTGATCGGAAAATCTCAGGAACAAGGATTGACTTTAGTACCGATTAGGTTGTATAATAAGAACGGTTTAATTAAATTGGAAATCGGCATAGGCCGAGGAAAAAAGAAAGCCGATAAGCGGGAAAAAATAACCAAACGCGAGGTACAAAGAAAAATTGAGCGTGCATTGAAACAAAGGGAGTGACCGGCTTCGATGGGATTTCTTTTAAAATTTGCGCAAGTAGCGGATGGATAATCACCGCTTAAAATCCTTTGTCCAAAATCATAATTGCCAATTACAATAGCAATTACGCTTTAGCTTACGCTTAAGGCGCGTCCTCTCGGCGATTTCTGCTAGCCGAATCAGGGCGTCATTAGCAGGATAAGGCACTATCGTTTTTTACATGTTTCGGCGATAGCGCTCGAAAAACACAAAATAGGTTCTTGGTTATTCTGCTGGGCTTTTAACCAAAAACTAATTAGTCCGGCTAAACTTGTAGTGCAATTTTAGATCATCTTCCAGACTGGGGTTCAACTCCCCACACTTCCACAAAATTAAAACGGCACAAGGCCGTTTTAATTTTGTGGAGTGAGCAAGACAACTGCTTGTCTTGCACGGGGGTTCGGAATGAACTGCTTCGTTCCGAACGGGAAATTCAGCGAGGAGTCCCCGACGAGCGTAAAGAATTTCCCCGGGCTGCGTTGGGAAAACGCGGTGAACGGCGGAGCATGTGCTGAGCCGCAACTCTAGGCGGATTTTTAATTTTTTGGTCTCCAGCTTTCTATTATACTTTATAGGTGTTTATAATAGATAATTCTGTTATTTTTATATTGTCTTATAATGTACGGATAATCACTTCCTTTTTTATAAATTTATAATTTTCACAAGGCGCAACTAGTAATTAAGTTAAGATTTTTTGGTTTTTTTTAAAATGTATGGCAGCAAGCTTATAAGATATCCACATTTTTTATTGTTACTTAGGCAAAACAATGTACAATTAATCATATACTCTTTTGAGAATTAAATTTCCGAAAAGGAACTCATAAGTGCAATTTATGTCTTTTATGTCTTTTATGTCTTTTATCAAAAAAAATTGGAAATTTTTTTTGTTGCTCGTTATTTTGTCGGTTTTTGTCGGCCAGTTTTTTAATTTTTCATCTTCTAGCGCGCAAGTCCTTGAACCCAAACTTCTTATCAAAGGAGAATCGAGTGAAGTATCAGGAACTACGAATGGTTCAGCCGTAACTCCTACAGTCGGCTCAATCACGGGTTTAGTGGATGTTGACGGTACCGGTTCAGTCAATTTCGCTCCAGCTCAAATTGGGAATGGTGTTTTCTTCCGCAACTGTTGCACCAATGCCAGCAATGCTTACTATAAATTTACCGGCTCTCAGATCGGTAATATTTTCAATTCCAATGAAGGCGAGATCAGTTTCTATCTCAAATCTCAGAAAAGCTGGGCAGAAAGAAAAACAGGCAGTTTCAGAGTGACCTTCAACGTTGAAGACAACCCTTCCGCAGGCAACCTCTTTTCTTTCCTGGTAAACCATGTCAGCGGCCGTCTCATCTTCAGCTTCAAACTCGGTGAAACCGGCAACCATTTCTACTACGTTCCCCAGGGCCAGGAAGATACTCTCTTCGGCAACGGCGTAACCGCCAAAGTCAGGCTCGCCTGGGACGCTACAACTTCAAAACTCTATATCAACGATGAAGCCACCACCAGATTATCCGAAGTAAGAACCCCCGCTACTCCGGCCTGGTCTGCCAGTTCCGTTTTCCTGCTCGGCGCTGATAACTATCTGACTTACGGTGGCTATAACTCTTTCGACGATATCATTGATGAGTTTACTGTGTTGGGTCCTGTTGGCTCCCCATCTCCATCCGACACCACTTCCCCCTCCATCCCAACCGGCCTCTCCGCCACAGCTGTATCTTCCTCCCAAATCAA
>JACOZZ010000024.1 GCA_016181055.1 Candidatus Yanofskyibacteriota bacterium | reverse complement strand
GGAGCGCCGATGGCGCGCGGCAAAAATGGCTGGATTGCCGCATGTGCCGGTTATCGTGAAAGATAATTTTGACGAAAGCCGGCTTAAATTAGAGGTGGCTTTAGTTGAGAATATTCAGCGTGAAGACCTTAATCCGCTTGAAGAAGCCGAAGCTTATGCCAAGTTAGCCGGCGAGTTTAAGCTGACCCAGAAAGATATTGCCAATAAAGTCGGTAAGAGCCGGGAGGTAGTCGCCAATGCCGTGAGGTTGCTGGATCTGCCGGCCGATATTAAGGCGGCGTTGCGAATAGGTAAGATCGGCCGTACTCACGCGCGAGCCCTTTTAGCATTTAAGGACGAGAGCAAGCAACGGGAAATGTACAAACAAATTCTTGCCGGCAATGTTGCCGTACGGGATCTTGAGGGTGCGGCAAAGGCGCATAGGTCAGTTGATGGGGAGATGCCGCATGAGGCGGGACCCAAATTTGAAGAGCTTCAGCAAAATCTGTCTAAAAATCTAGGTGCGTCAGTTTTTATACGAACCGGCGCCAGTGGCGGCAACATCGTCATTAAATTTGCTACACTCGAGGAACTGAATAAAATCGCAAAGACGATACTCGATTAGTCAAAAATAACTTTTTGTGTCCACACAACTTGGCAAATAATGCCTTATAGCACCGTTGAAAGGGTGGATTGCATGGTCGCCGAGCAGTAAAATGTTTAGGCGGCAGCCCACTGCAAGGCGAATCCACGCTTTCAACGGAGCGACGCAACCTCGCTGGGGTTGCTAGCGGTGATAGAAGGCATTATTCGCCAAGTTCAAATCTTATTTCTCGCAAACACAAAACCGATAACTTCTTTTGCGCCCGCGCCCTTCAAGGCGCGGGCGCAATCATTTAAGGTTGAGCCGGTTGTTGAGATGTCATCCACGAGGACTACTGTTTTGTCAGTTAGCGGGCCATCTATCGATTTGCCATGTTGATGGGCTGGATTAAATTTAAAAATATTTTGGACATTTTTTATGCGTGAATATCGGTCTGGCATGTCGGCTTGAGGTTTTTTATTTTTGGCGCGTTTAAGGGTGTTTGCGGCAAAATCCCAGTCAAAATAATTACTGAGCTGTCGGGCAATGATCTCGGCCTGATTGAATCCGCGCCAATTTAATCGTTTAAAGTGCAGCGGCACCGGCGTAACCAGTAAAGATTTTGGGTCAAGATTTAATCTAGCTGCTACCCCATTCTTTAGATATTGAGTCATCAGTTCAGCAATATCACTGGCCAGCGACGCGACAAAGCGGTATTTCATGATTTTCAGCATTTTTTCTGTTAGCGGATTTTCATATGAAGTTGCAACGAGCAATCTGTCCAAAAAATTATCTTTAATACAAAAAGGGCAGGTTCTGCCGTTTTTAACGGGCGATCTGCAAAAAGCGCAAGCGAAGCTTTTGGCGAAAGAGATGCTATTTAAACAGGGGCGGCAGACATGAGATGGAACCTCTTCGTCCAAAAGAATTCCGCAACCCAAACAGCGCCGCGGGAAAAGTATGTCTAGCAAGTAATTCTTTAATTCCGACATGTGTGCATAAACCATAAAACCTTTAATGGTATAATGACAATAGCTATTGAGCCAGGTGATAGGTGATAGGTGATAGGTGATAATTAATTTCCTATAACCTACAACCTATAACCCATAACCTAAATTGGGGTTATTTGGTTTAGGCAAGCCAAAATCTAAACTCGGCATTGATATTGGCACGGCTTCTATTAAGATAGTCGAACTTTCAAAAGAAGCGGGTCGTTTTAAGCTGGAGAATTACGGTCTTTTCGAGCTAGAGTCAATTGATGAAGCATTAAATGCCGCCAGCCACAAAGCGGGCGGGGCGGTGCATCTCTCCAGCCAGGATCTAGCGTGGGGTATACGCGAAGTTTTAAAACGCGGCAAGGTAAAAACTCGGGATGCGATTGCTTCCGTGCCGTCTTTCTCCACGTTCTCCACCGTTATTACAATGCCGTATCTTTCAGAAAAGGATATGGCCAAAACGATTCCTTTTGAAGCTCGTAAATATGTGCCTCTGCCAATGAGCGAAGTAGTGCTTGATTGGTCAATAATAAATATAGCAGCTAACCAAGCACCAGTTGCTGGCCCGCAAACTAAAAATAGTGCCAGCCAGCCGCCGACCGTAGAGGTTTTTATAGTCGCTGTGCCAAAGCAGGAAACAGAACGTTACAGAAATATAATGAAACTGGCCGGCCTGAATCTTAGAGCTTTGGAATTAGAAAATTCTGCTTTGATAAGAGCGCTTTTAGGAAATGACCTAAGCCCTGTTGCGATAATCAATATCGGCGGGCGAAGCACTTCAATCCTTATCGTTGACAAGGGTTATGAAAGATTAAGCCATAATTATGAAATCGGCAGCTTTGAGATAACAAAATCAATATCCGCATCTTTGAATATCAGTTTGAGGCGAGCTGAAGAATTGAAAAGAAGCTTCGGGATAAAAGAGGCGGACAATAACACGATTCGGCAAGCCATGAGTTCATTGATAGATATGATGGCGTTTGAAACCAAAAAAACTATCCATAGCTACGAGGAACTAAAAAATACCAAAATTACTAAAGTGATAATAGTCGGCGGCCTTGCCAATATGCCGAGCTTTGCCGATTATTTCGGAGCTAAGCTTGGATTGCCGCTGGCAATCGGCAACCCCTTTGCCCGTCTTGTCATGATGGAGGGATTAAAGGATATACAATCGGAACTAAATGCCACTTTTGCCATAGCCATTGGATTGGCGATGAGAGAAATTTAGTTTTGGGTTTGGTCATAAGACATTATTCATCAAACCCACTATGTGTATAACGGTTGGATTGAATTAGGTTATAATATAACTAGATGCCAGACATCGGAGGGCTACAACTTCTTCCTGAAACTAGGAGGAAAATAGAAGTCAGCTTGCCGGGGCAAAACAGGTCCTTGATTTTAAGTTTGATTATTTTAGCCCTGGTCATCGGTCTTTATTTTAGCTTGCTGACATATAAGCGTTCGCTATTTTCTTCTATGACGGCCATTAACCAACAGCTGGAGGAGTTAGAAAAATCCAGGGACAAGCAGATGGAAATACGTCTTTTAGATCTAAATAATCAGTTATCAGTGGTCAATCCTCTTATAAGTTCCCATTTTTTCTGGTCAGAAGCTTTCACTAAAATCCAAAGTTTAGTACAGCCGCAAGTTCAATTTAAATCTATAAACGCCGATGCTTTAGGCAAAAAGATATTAATTACCGCTTTAGCCGCGAATTACACTACGATTGCCAGACAGATTGCTTCTTTCTATACCATTGATTCCGTGACCGATATTATATTAAGCAAGGTTCAAACCCAGCCTACCGGACAAACAGAATTAACCATGCAATTATTCTTTGACCCCAGTAAGATGTTGATTAAGAAATAACCAAATTATGCAGAAAAATACTTTAGCCGCAATTATTTTCGCCTTATCGTTGTTTTTTATTTTTGTTTTGGTTTTGCCGCAATATGACATAATAAAAGCCGCCAAAGGAATAATTGGACCAAGCCAGGTATTATTAGGCGAAAGAAAGACTTTTTTGAATAACGTTTTGGAATTAGACAAACAAGCTAAATCCAGACAGGCAGATATTGAAAAAATCAAGACATTTCTTCCCGAGCACAAGCAAATTGATGAGATAGTATCAAGCATCCAGAAAATTGCCGAGCAATCAGGCCAGCAATTGGTCGGCCTAACTACTTCAGAAGTCCTTCTTGTGACCAACCTTGATTATAAAAAAGTTTTTATCGGCGTGGATATAGTAGGCACTTATCCTGCTTTTGTTAATTTTTTGAAGTTGCTTGAGCAGAATTTGCGGATATATGATGTCTTTGAGATTACCGCTGCCTCCTCTACGACGATACCCGGTAGCGTTAATTTTGCGATTAAGATAAACGCGTATTATTTGAAATAGCTAATAGGTGACAGTGGGTTTCCTATAACCTACAACCTACAACCTAGTTTATGCCGATTGCTTCAACTAAAAACTCAACCAGTCCGGTAATACTTATTGCAATAGTTACCCTCGGTCTTATTGCCGGCTATTTTTATTACAATCAAGCGTTGCAAGACCAAGCTCTGCCGATTCAGCCGATAAGTATCCCAGCTGAGGATAAACTTGCTAAATTTAAGGACCTCAAACTTAATTTTTCGTCGGTGGACGACTTAAACTTTAAGGTCTTGCGTATTTTTGGAGAATCTCCGGTTCAGCCTGGCTCAACAGGCAGGGTGGATATATTCGCACCATTCTAATGCAGGGTAGAGGGCGCAGGGTAGAGGATATAGTGATTTTCTAAAACCTAAACCCTAAACCATTAACCCTATTTTGTTTGCCGTATCAACTTCCGCAGTTATTAATAGAGGAGCTGGAGGGACAGGGACTTTTGAGTCCCGATGTTTTAAGCGATGCTGAAAAAGAAGCCATCGCCGGCCAGAAGGATCTTGGGGATATTTTGGTTAGAAGGGGTTTGATCGGCGATGCCGATCTTTTGAAAATTAAGTCAAGAATATATCAGCTTCCGGTCATTGACCTTTCGGGTATTGAAATTGATAGAGAAGTGATCAAGGATATTCCAGAAAACATAATCAGTTATTATAAAATTTTACCTTTCGCCCGAGATAATTCAGCATTGAAAGTCGGCATTATAGACCCGGAAAATATTGATGCTCTAGAAGCCGTAAAGTTTATCGCTTCCGATCGCGACCTCAGCCTGGAGAAATACCTCATAAGCTATAAGGATTTTAACAATTTAAGCAAAAGCGTGCGCACGTTAACAGTTGAGGTGGGCCGAGCGTTGGAGCAATTATCAGAGGGGGCCTCGCAGAAAGAGCTGAAAATTACTGAAAAAATCGGCGGCTTGGAAGAAATAACTGCTGAAGCCCCGGTTACCCGCATAGTAGCTATCGTTGTAAAGCATGCCGTTGAAACCAGAGCTTCTGACATTCACATTGAGCCGTTTGAGGATAAATTACGCTTACGTTTTCGCATTGACGGCGTCCTCCGAGCCGTTTTATCTCTGCCAACCAACTTGCTTTCGGCGCTAGTAACAAGAATAAAGATACTATCCGATTTAAAGATAGACGAAACCCGCTTGGCGCAAGACGGCAGGTTCTCAACTAAAGTTGGAGATAGGCGGGTTGATTTCCGCGTTTCTACCTTTCCCACCAGGAACGGCGAAAAAGTGGTATTGAGAATTCTGGATCCGCAGGTTGGCGATATAAAACTTACCGATTTGGGACTGGAGGGCAGGTCGTTGGATCTAGTTCGTGAAAATATGGTAAAACCCTTCGGTGAAATTCTTATAACCGGACCGACCGGTTCGGGCAAATCCACTACGCTGGCGGCCGTATTGCGGGAAATTAATGATGAGGAAGTAAATATCGTGACGCTAGAGGACCCCATTGAGTACTACATAGAGGGCGTTAATCAATCGCAGACCCATGAAGAGATCGGCTATACCTTTGCCAGTGGCCTTAGGCATATTTTACGGCAGGATCCGGATATTATTATGGTTGGCGAGATACGCGATAGCGAAACAGCTAGCTTAGCGACGCAGGCGGCCTTAACCGGCCATGTTGTTCTCTCAACTCTTCATACCAATGACACTATCGGTGCGATTCCGCGGCTAGTTGACATGGGAGTGGAAAAATATCTGCTTGCGCCGACCCTGAATCTTGTTTTGGCTCAAAGACTGACAAGGCGGCTTTGCCAGACTTGCAAGGTCAGCAATAAAGCAAATCAGGGAGAAGAATCTATGATACGCCAGACCATTGAAAAAATGCCCCCCGCGGCTAAAAAAGGTCTCCCAAGCGGAAATTTTGAAATATACAAACCAAGTCCGGAGGGCTGCAAAGAGTGTAATGGGCGGAGCTATAAGGGAAGAGTCGGGATATTTGAAACCTTGGCAATGACCGATGAACTTGAGAAAATAATACTGACAAATATCTCAGAGGAAGAATTACGCGTGGAAGCAAAACGCCAGGGTATGATAACTATGTTCCAGGATGGTATAATAAAAGTATTGAATGGTGCAACTTCGTTGGAAGAACTATTGACCGTAGCCCAAGAAACCGAGCAAGAATAGGTGATAGGTAATAGGTGAAGCAGCTTTTATATAACCTATAACCCACGACCTATAACCTACCCAGAATGGATACATCAGAAAAAATACAAGAGACTATTGCTAAAAATGTTGGAACTGTCCAGTCCCAGTTTGGGGTTGGCCCAACTGTTGGGTCTGTTTCAGATATGCAGGATTACAAAAAACAATTAAACGAGCTTCTGACTATTACGGCGCAAAAAGGCGGTTCGGATTTGCATCTGTCGCCAGGTTATTACCCGACAATTCGGGTAGACTGGCGATTGATACCGCTGACCGACCATAATATCCTTGATAGGCGATTGCTTAATAATTTGGTTCTATCGCTGTTTGCCGATGGGTCAAAGGCAAAATTTTTAGCAGAAAAAGAACTTGATTTTGCTTATGAGCTAAGCAATAAATTGCGTTTTAGGGTTAATGCTTATCAAACTAGAGGCAATTTTGCCGCTACATTCCGTCTTATTCCGGAAGATGTTAAAACTATTGAGGAACTTAATCTGCCGCCGATAGTAAAAATATTTACCAAGCTATCGCAGGGTTTCGTGTTGGTGGTAGGACCTAATGGCCATGGCAAATCCACTACTATGGCGGCAATGATTGATCAAATTAATCGCGAGCGAACAGAGAAGATCGTAACCATTGAAGACCCCATTGAATATATTTTTACGCCGGATAAAAGCATAATAGACCAGCGCGAAGTTTATTTTGATACGGTCTCATTCAATAGGGCTTTGCGTTCCACCTTTCGCGAAAATGTAAACGTCATTATGGTTGGCGAAATGCGCGATTATGACACTGTAAGCACTGCGGTGACGGCGGCAGAGACCGGACATTTAGTTTTTGCTTCACTGCACACCAATAATGCCGCCCAAAGCGTGGAGCGCATCATTGATATATTTCCACCGGAACAGCAGCGGCAGATCATTTCCCAATTGGCCAACACCATCTCGGGCATTATTTCTATGAGATTGATTCCCCGGCTTAAGGGCGGATTGATACCCGCAGTTGAGGTTATGGTTGCCACTTCTGCCGTCAGGAATATTATTCGCGAGAGCAGAACGCAGCAATTGAATCTGGCCATAGACACCGGTTCCGATAGCGGCATGATCTCTCTTAATCGTTCTTTAGCCGATTTAGTGCACCGCGGTGAAATTTCTAATGAACAAGCCGAATTTTTCTCATTGCACCCGACAGAATTGAAGGCCCTATTAAAGTAGCGCATGGAACGTATAAATAAATCAAAGCGAGTATGCAGTTTTTATATCAAGCTAAAACTCAAACGGGGGAGCTGGTAACAGGCAAGATTGAAGCTCCTTCTGAAGACCAGGCGGTTAGCACCCTGCACCATAAAAATCTAGCCGTTTTAAGTTTGGAAGAGTCCAGGAAGGGCTTATTTGTTCAAGACTTAACCTCGACATTTAGCAGGCCATCACAAAAAGATATCGTGTTATTTACCAGACAGATGGCTACGCTGATCGAAGCCGATGTGCCGTTGATCGAGGGACTGCGCGCATTGATCAAACAAGTAGAGAAAGAATCATTTCGCAAAGTTGTTTCAACCGTCATTTCTTCAGTTGAAGGCGGCGCCTCGCTGTCAGCTGCCCTAGCCGAATTCCATAAAATTTTCGGCAGTTTTTACATCAGCTTGGTAAGAGCAGGCGAGGT
>JACOZZ010000023.1 GCA_016181055.1 Candidatus Yanofskyibacteriota bacterium | reverse complement strand
AAAAATTTATACTTGTGGCTACTGTTTTCGCTTTTGCCAATTTTAGCTACGCTTTTTTAGTTCTCCAAACGCAATCACTTTTTGGCGATTTGGATTATAAAAAAGCTCTTTCCTTGACTCTGCTTCTGTACATTTTTTTTAGTATTTTTGATTCTGGTTTTTCCACCCTGGCTGGTTCCTGGTCTGACAAATTCGGACGGCGCAAAGTGATAATCGCCAGTTATCTCTTACTGGCAGTGGTTTTCTTGGGTTTTGGGGCAATTTCAATGTGGCAACCTGACCGCCCGTGGATGTTTATCTTCTTGCTTATCCTTTTTGCTCTCTATGGCCTTTTCAGGGCGACGGTGGATGTCGGCCAAAAGTCATTTGTTTCCGACCTCTCCGATGTTGGAATTCGCGGTACTGCTCTGGGTACTTTCGAAACCTTCACTGGCCTTGCCGCCATTCCCGCCGGCCTGATTGCCGGGCTCTTATGGAACCTTAACCAAGCCATCCCATTTGTTTACGGATCGGCCGTCTCTTTGGTGGCAGTTGTTCTTTTTTCCTCGCTGTTAAATAAAAAATCGGCTTGAACCAAGCCGATTTTTATGGTATAATTTCTAACGTTGCGGGGTCGTCTAACCTGCCCGCCTAAGTTTTTGAAAAATAATTATCGGCAAATCTGGGAGGTCGTCTAAAGGTAGGACAGCACCCTTTGAAGGTGCGTATCCTGGTTCGAGTCCAGGCCTCCCAGCTTTGCTGGGAATTTAAAAAAACTTAGGCGGGTGAATAGAACATGGGCTTTTGAAGCCCAGAATCTTGGTTCTAATCCTATCATTAAGCAAAACCTTGATTTTTTAATTGGTTTGTAGTATCATAGGGGCATGCGAAACAAGAAGGACAAGGAGCAAAAAGAGCAAAATGAAGCGCTAGTTACCCATTTGGTGTTTTTGGAATCCTATAATAAAAATATTCCGGTAGGTTTTCCACGCGCTTCAGTCGCGATATTAAGAAAGTTCCAGGATGCGCATCCGACGCTTTTTAAGCATAAGGATATGTGGTCAGTTGATAGACATCGTAAGAGGTTGTTTGATTGGCTTTCTTCAAATCCCGATATATAATTACATACGCTTATCCACAAAGGAGGTTTCAAAACCATATTTCTGTCTTAATAATATCGGGCACAACGCCTATTTTTTGTTATTTTTTTTGAACTTAGGCAAGGCGGTCATGAAGTCTTTAAATAATGGAAATACGTAATATAGCCATTATCGCTCATGTGGATCATGGCAAAACAACCTTAACCGACGCGTTAATGCGTCAGACAGGGGCTTTTACAGAGGGAGTCTCAATGGATTCAAACGCGCTTGAACTGGAGCGCGGTATTACGATTTATTCAAAAAACGCAGCCATTTCATATCCTTCGGCGAGCTCCCAGCCGTCGCAAGGCTTTGGCGGGCAGGCAGGACGTCCCGTAACCAAGATAAATATCGTGGACACTCCCGGCCACGCGGATTTCGGTTCGGAAGTTGAACGAGTTCTGCGTTCCATTGATTCGGTGCTATTAGTGGTTGACGCCCAGGAGGGGCCGATGCCGCAAACCAGATTTGTGCTTAAAAAATCCCTTGAGCTTGGGCTCAAACCGATCGTTATTATAAATAAAATAGATAAACCGGCTGCTAATCCGCACCGCTCTGAAGAGCAGGTTCTTGAACTATTTCTTGAATTGGGTGCTAATGACCAGCAATCTAATTTCCCGGTCGTCTATACCATTGGTCGCCTTGGCGTTGCCAAACTTAAACTTGATGACGAATCCGGCGATCTTACCCCGCTTTTAGATACTATCCTTACCTATGTGCCTTGCGCTTCATCAGCAGAACTGGAGGCTAAACCGCTTCGAATGCAGCCGTTTAATCTTGGTTACGATAATTTCATGGGCCGGCTTGCCGTTGCTCGCATATATGAAGGTACGGCCAAGGAGAATCAAAGCATATTTATAAAAAAACCGAATGGTGACGCTCGTTCCGGTAAAATTACCAAACTTTTTACTTTCAACGGCCTTAAAAAAGTGGATGTTTCTGAGGCAAGTGCCGGTGACATCGTTTTGATAGCAGGACTTGCCGATATTGATATTGGCGAGACAATCACCACCGATATGGAAGCGAAACCGTTGCCGGCAATTGCGATTGATGAGCCGACCATTGCCCTCACTTTTTTAATTAACAATTCGCCGTTTGGCGGCCGCGAGGGTAAATTTGTAACTTCTCGCCAGTTGCGCGAGTATCTTGAACGCGAGTTGGAAGTAAATGTGGGGCTTCAAGTAGATTTTGATTCAACCGATAGCTTCTCTGTCCGCGGCCGCGGCGAACTCCATATAGCTATTTTGCTTGAGAATATGCGGCGTGCCGGATATGAAGTTCAAGTTTCGCAGCCGCAGGTAATTATCCACGAAGAAAATGAAAAGAAGTCAGAGCCGTTTGAGGAGGTAATTATAGATATTCCTGCCGAATATCAAGGTATGATCATTGAGCGTTTGGGTACGCGCGGATTTGTTATGACAAATTTGGCTCATTCCCATGAACTTATCCGGCTTTCATTTGAGGGGCCGACACGCGGGCTCTTGGGCTATCGCAATCAGTTTGTCATAGACACGAAGGGCGAGGGAATTATATCTTCCAGGGTTATCGGATTTAAGCCGTATGCGGGTGAGATACGCAAGCGGGCGGTTGGTTCCATGATATCAATGGCAAATGGCAAAGCTCTGGGCTATTCATTGTGGGGTTTGCAGGAGAGAGGCACTCTTTATATCGGTCCGGCTACTGAAGTTTACGAGGGTATGGTTATTGGCAATACCTCTAAGGGCGAAGAAATGTATGTTAATCCGACTAAGGGCAAACAGCTTACCAATGTACGCGCTTCGGGTTCTGATGAAGCCATTGACCTTACGCCGCCGCTTGAACTGACCATAGAACGGGGGCTTGAGTTAATGGCTGAGGATGAATATCTTGAGATTACTCCAAAAAGTGTGCGTCTTCGCAAGCAGCATCTGACAAAGCTTGACCGCTCTAAAGCGCGGCGTGATTAGCCAAACGGCTAAACGGGAATTACCGTTTAGCCGTTTAAAATTATAGCTTGAAATTTGTTTTTAAAAATGTAAAATAAAAATGTAGCCCAATAATTCATCGGATTTTTTAGCAAAACTTTTTGCGAAAAATGCGACGGCAAATAAAATGGCATATGTAACAAACATAGAAAAAGATACTTTGGAGAATGGCAATTTCAGGAAGGTTTTATACACGGCTAAAAACAGCCAGTTGGTTTTGATGAGTTTGAAGCCAAAAGAAGACATTGGTGTGGAAGTCCACCAGCTGGACCAGTTTATCCGCGTGGAGAAGGGGAGCGGCAAGACCGTACTGAACGGCGAAGAACGTGAGATAGGGGACGGTTCTGCTGTAATCGTGCCGGCCGGCACCGAACACAACATCATCAATACTTCGGAAACCGAGGAAATGAAACTCTATACCGTCTATTCCCCGCCCAATCATCAAGACGGTATTATTCATGCCACTAAGGCGGATGCCATAGCTGACGAGGAAGAACATTTTGACGGCAAAACGACGGAATAAGACATGTTAATTAACGTAAAAGCCAGGCCTGGCGCCAAAGAAAATAAAATTGAAAAACTTGATGACGAACATTTTGTTGTCTTCGTCAAAGAGCCCCCGGTGCAGGGTCGGGCCAATGCCGCCATCATCAAACTGCTTGCCGGATATTTTGGCGTAATGCCGTCAGACATTGCCATTGTATCCGGCCACATCTCGCGCAATAAAATTGTACGAATAAACCGTTGAATTGCCATATCGTTTGACATTTAGCCAGTAATATTCTACGCTTTTACCAATTGGCAACTTAAAAATTAAAAAGGAGGGTTGAATGGGTGTAAGATTGGGATTTTCAACGGGCTGTCTTTATAGATCCGGCCTGAGCGAAGTTGGGCGACTAAACTTTTTAAGAGACATTGGTTGCCGTACGGTAGAACTGGGCTTTGTGAAATTTAAAGATTTCATAGGCGTAGAATTTTGGAAACTAAGAGCATCGGATCTAAGAGGTTTTGATTATGTAAGTCTTCATGCGCCGGTATCTAATTACGGTTTTAATGGAGACACCGTGGAGATTTTTCAACAGATAAATTGGTTAAATTCGTGGAGACCCCTTGATTTAGTTGTTTTTCATCCGGATACCGTGGAAGATTTTAGCATATTTCGTAAAGCAGAATTTAAATTTGCCTTTGAAAATATGGACAAGCGGAAGAAAACGTTCAAATCAGTTAAGGATATGGCCGAATTAGCCGGGCAGTTTGAAGATTTTAAAATGGTTTTGGACGTAAACCATGCCCTAACTAATGACCCAACGCTGGCTTTAACTGCCGAATTTTATAAGGAGCTTGGCGATAAAATAGCCCAGATACATCTAAGCGGTTACGCAGGTTATCATGAGCCGTTGTTTCAAACCCAGCAGGCGGAAATCATAAAAAGCATACGCAATCCCAATGTACCGATAATTGTTGAGGGGGTTTTAAAACCGGAGGAAGTAACAATGGAGAGAGATTATATTTTGAAAGTTCTAGGAGAGGATTAATACCCTCTTTTTTATTTGCTATAATAAAGGTTTGAATAAAAAACTGACAATTTCAATTACTGTCACAGCCATTGCCATAATAGGTTTGTTTTTAGTCAGGGATAAATTAGTTTCCCGATTATCCGACATAAAAGAATCAGCCGATATCGCATTGGAGGACGTTAAGAAAGAGATTCTGACCCCGCCGCCCCTTCGGGCGATACAGGAGTCGGAGCAGGCATATCTGACGCGCGGCGGGGTAATGAAATGGACCAATATACATAGGACCAACGCCGGTTTACCGGCTCTTGCCGAAGACCCGCAATTAAATACTGCCGCTCGGCTCAAGGTACAGGATATGTTTGCCCGCCAATATTTTGAACATGTTTCGCCGACAGGCGGCAATATCAGCACCTTGCTTGACGGCGTCGGCTACCAATTCATTGCGGTGGGGGAAAATCTTGCGCTCGGCAATTATGAAAACGACCAAACATTGGTGCAGGCGTGGATGGATAGCCCTGGGCACAGAGCCAATATCCTAAACGGCCGTTTTCGTGAAATTGGAGTCGCTGTGGCAAAGGGAAATTTTGACGGCCGGCAAACATGGTTGGCAGTACAGGCGTTCGCGTTGCCGTTGTCGGCTTGCCCACAAGTGGACGGAACTCTCAAGGCGCAAATAAACATACTTGAATTACAAATCGCGGAGTTAAAAGTTCAGGCAGATGCCGTCTTAACCGAACTTGAGCAATTAAAAGGAAAGGGCAATCGTGAGCAGTACAATCAAAAAGTATCTGAGTATAATGCCATCGTTGTTAAAATCAACGGCCTGATCGCCCAGCTTAAAAATCTAGTCGCCCAATATAATGAGCAAGTAAAGATTTTTAATGCCTGCGTAAATTAGAGTTTTGAAACTATCTCAATGATTAAACGCTATAGAAAATTTTGGGGAACAATTTTTATAATTCTGGGTTTAATAATTTTGCTAACCCCATTTACGCCGGGTTCAGTTTTGCTTTTAGTCGGTCTGGATATGTCTTTCGGTCATAAGTGGTTATGGTGGAACAGGACGAAATTAAAGATAAAACATTTATTAGGGTTAAATTAAAGAGAAAGGAGGTGTTGTATGAATTTAGCATTAAATCAAGATCTTGGATTATTCATACTGCGCTTGGCTGTCGCAGCTGTTTTTGTTTATCACAGCTTGCCAAAGTTAAAAACGCCGGCAAAAATGAGCCAAGGCATGGGTTGGCCGGCGTGGAAAGTGGTGTTGCTCGGAGCGGTAGAGCTGGGGTCAAGCATTAGCTTACTAACCGGCTTTCATTTCCGTTGGGGCGCGGCGCTATTGGCGCTAGTGATGCTAGGCGCGATTTACCACAAGATATTCAAGTGGAAGATGAAATTCTCAATGTCTGGTGCTGTTGGCTGGGAATTTGATCTAATACTCCTAGCGGCCAACGCGGCTATATTTTTTGTTGGGGCCGGCGCATGGAGGTTATTTTAAGACAAGATAAATGCCGAATGTTTTAACTGCTGTTAAAAAAACTTTATCTGACCGTCGGTACTCGGCCGGTTTTATTGTGATCGCGGCTATCGTTTTTTCTCTGCTTTTTTGGATTCAAGTTAAAACAGTACCGGGCAATAGCGGGCGATTTCAAATTGCTCTTTTCGATTGGTTAGACTGGGCAGTTTTGGTCGCTATCGCGGTTCTTAACGCGCTTTTTATCACGATTGAAATTCATGCTTTTAATCTGAATCGTTCGATTGCAAAAGCGGGTGGAGTTGGCGCAGGTTTAATCACTGGCGGAATCGGTACTTCGTCCAGCGTGCTGGCCTCAATTTTTTCTACTGCCACTTGCAGTTTGTGCGTTAGTGCCATTTTTGGGTTTCTAGGAGCTAATTCCGTAGTATTTTTGGTCAGCAATAGGGGATATGTAATAATGATTACCTTACTCTTACTTTTGTTATCATTATATTTAAGCGGCAAGAGATTTGGCCGGACTTGTAATGAGTGCCAAATAAAATTATAATGTGATATTGTCATGAATGAATATGAACTAAAAAAAGAACAAAGAGAAAAAGAGGCGCAGACACAGCAAGCCAAAATAAAAATGCGCAAGATTGGGCGCGCGGTTATTTATTTTGTTGTTTTGGTTTTGGTCGGCTTTGGAATTTATAAATTGATGACCAGAAATTATACTACGCCGCCCGGTCAATTTTATGAGGCCCAATCGCGTGAGCATATTGATGTTGGCGTAACGCATCCGGCATACAATTCCAACCCGCCAAGCGGCGGCTGGCATTATGGCGCAGCAGCACAGACGGGCATATATGATAAAGAATTGCCGGATGAACAAATAATCCACAATCTTGAGCACGGCCACATCTGGTTTGCCTACAAGCCGGATTTGGCGACGGAGCAGATTGAGGCACTGGCAAATATCGCAAAAGATTATAGCTCTCGTATTATTATGACTTCGCGCGCAACCAATGATTCGCCGATTGCAGTCGTTGCCTGGGAGCATGTTTATAAACTGGATAAATTGGACCAATCATCTGAATCCCAAATCCGCTCTTTTGTTAATGCCTATCGCAATATTGCCGGACCTGAACGCAATATACCAGATTCCGGGTTTGGGGATTTTCGAGGAAAAACTAACCTGCCATCGGTTTCCCCCTCTCATGTTGATTAGGACTTAGTACGACATTTTTCATATAAAAATTTGACTTAAGATTAGGCGTTTGCTATACTTAAAATATTGTAGGTATGTGTTCTCACTTGCCCGCAGAAGTCCGCCAGCTGGCGGACGAAGGCGGGGTGTGCCATTTAGCCGTAGGAAACCTGGTGTTCTCCATAAGCTAAGCGGATCTCGAGAATAGGTCTTCCTACAGTAAAACACGACACAAATACGCGAATGCATGCGAATGGCACGTATATCGTGAGTTCGCAGATTTTTGTAATTTTGTGTTAGATGAATGGCTAAGAAATTATATGTAGGCAGTTTGTCCTACAACACGACTGATGACCAGCTGAAGCAGCACTTTTCCCAAGCCGGAACAGTGGAATCAGCGACAGTCATCACCGACAAGATGTCAGGCCGTTCCAAAGGTTTCGGATTCGTTGAGATGTCAACGGATGAAGAGGCCGCCAAAGCCGTTGAGATGTTCAATGGCCAGGATTTGGATGGCAGACAGATAGTCGTAAATGAAGCCAGACCGATGCAGCCGCGCGCTCCGCGCACCGGCGGATTCGGCGGTGGCCGTGGCGGATTCGGCGGTGGCCGAGGCGGTTACGGCGGTGGCGGCGGACGCGATTACTAATCGCACGCTGTTAACCCAATAAAAAGCAAGCCCCTTTAGGGGCTTGCTTTTTTAGTTAAATAATTTTATTATATATAAAGTTCTTTAATTTCAAGGAGAAGCGGATATGACCAAACCTTGGGTAAGAAGACATAAATTGGCTTACGTTTTAATTGCTACTCCGATTTTAGGCTTTGTTCTTTTCTTAATAATAGGTCATCCTCTCGAAACCTTATTTGGAGTAGTTTTAGCCGGGTTTGTGGCATATAAATACATATTGCCCCTTGCCGACAGATTTGTAGATTCTGTTGATGCTTATGCGCTTAAACTTAAAAATAGGCGGCTGTCTAGTAAAAATTAAAATGGCATTGTTAGG
>JACOZZ010000022.1 GCA_016181055.1 Candidatus Yanofskyibacteriota bacterium | reverse complement strand
CATAAATATAAAATTATCGCGGGCAATCTTTACACCGGATGTTTTGGCCAAATCATTTGATATTGTTCCCAGTATGAATCCTTTTGATATTGACCTCATTACAAAAAGCACGATTAGAGAAAGTATTACGGCCAATAAGACGTCAATTCCGGAAATAGTCGCGATATCTCCAAATAATGCCTCAAGTAACTCTTCTTCAGGTGTGATAAGCAAACCGACTGCAAGAGAAAAAGTAAAAAACAGGCCGACCACAGACTCGGCCGGTAATTCTGTTTTGTGTTCTATCAGCCAAATGCCGATTATGCCGGCAAACAATGTGGCAAAAGCGCCCAGAAAGGGATTGATATTAAAGAGCAGGGCCAGTGCCACTCCGGGTAAAGCAACATGCGAAAGAGCGTCTCCGACGAGAGCCATTCTTTTGAGTACCATAAAAGAACCCAGATAGCCGGAGGCCAGGCCAATGAAGACAGCAGAAATAAGTTGTGATTCATTAATCAATTTGATTTATGATTTTTGAAGTACGATTTATGAATTAAATTCTTAAATCTTAAATCGTAAATCTTAATTCTCACCCGAAGGGTGGTTGTGGTGATAAAACTTTGCCTCCCCGCCATAAAGTGATGACAGTTCCTCCGGATTCAATACCGTGTGCGGTTCGCCGAAACAAACCTGCTGACGGTTAAGGCAAATAACGGTCTTGGCGTATTTGTAAACGATGTTCAAGTCATGTGAGATTAAGACAACCGTCAATTTTCTTTTATCCTGAAGCTCATGTAGGAGATTGTAAATCGTTTCTTCACCGCCGATATCTATGCCCGTGGTAGGTTCATCAAAAAGCAGAACATCGGGGTCATTGATAAGCGCCCAGGCAACTAGAATCCTTTGGAATTCACCGCCGGACAAAAGTCCCATGCGCCTGTTTAAAATATGATGTTCAAGATGATGTTCTTGTTCCGGGCCGGTGTCTATGCCTACAGAAGCCAAAGCGTTTATTATTTTTTCCCTGGATTGCGTTTTCAGCATTAAAAATTCGCTCACGGTAAGCGGTAATCCATGTTCAATGGATAGTTTTTGGGGGGCATAGCTTATCTTTAATCCTTTCTGCCAGGTAATCTTGCCGGAGTAGGGAATCAGCCCCAGCAATGCTCTGAACATAACGCTTTTGCCGGAGCCGTTAGGACCGATAACGGCCAGAACCTCGCTCTTGCTCACGTTAAAATTAATGTTTTCCAACACCTTTTGTCCGTCAAATTCAACGCTCAAATCTTCTACCTCTAGAACCTTTGAGTCAGCCATAAAGAGATTATAACATCATGAGGGATAAAATTAAATAACCCTCGTTAGCAAGAACGAGGGTCTGTTATGAAGAGTCGGGTGACGTTTCAGGGGGTTGTTTTCGAGTTAGCCATTTTAATAAACTGAAAAAGAGAATAAGCAACGCAATTGCCGAAAGCATGAAATCAAACTGTAAAAAACGATAATTTTCATCTGAAAACCAACTATATAGCTTAAAATCAGACAGCGGCCACAGGTGTTCATGGGCATATTCCTGATGAGTCAGCAGATCAATTCCCAGGTGAAAAAATAACCAGCCGCAGAGTACAACTTTGATTTTTGTAATTTGTGATGGCGAATTCTTAAGAGCAAGCAATAAAAAGCTTATTGCAACAACAATAAAAGAATGAAGAAAGCGCGTTGGGTAACGAACAATTGCGGGAATGAAAATGTCCATATAAATATCCCAAGGATGGCGACCTTGTGTTATGAACCAAATTAATCCGCAGATAGTCATTGCAATATCAGAAAATATGGAGCCTAGAACCAGAAATTTTACCATTTCCGGTCGGCTCCGAAATGCCCAGCGTCCAAACAGCCAGGCAAGCAGACCGTGAGTTGGTGTCAACATAGATCCCCCCATTTTTTAATGAGCTATTGGTGATTAAAATAGCCTCTGATAAAATCTTTGCCGGTCATAGGATGCTTACCTTCAGGTTGAACCGTCTCTAGTATTATATAACCATCCTTAAGGTTTAAAGCAAGGTGGCCGTTTTTTATTGAGAACCCTCCACTTAGAGGCTCAGCCTCTAAGTGATTAATTTCTAAATGATTAAGAAGCCGAGCATCTATAATTTTTAGCCGTAATTTTTTGCCACCGCGATTTATTAAAAAAAATGTTCCCGGTTCGGGGTTAAGGGCGCGGATTTTATTGTATGCTTGTTCGGGCGTATCTCCGGTTTTAATTTCGCCATCATCAGATGTAAATTTTTTAGTAAAAGTTGCCTGCGCGTGGTCTTGCGGTTGCGGCTTAATTCCACCCGCCAAATAATCCGGCAAGGTTTTAACCAGCAATTCCGCCCCCTCCGTCGCTAATTTATCATGCATTTCTTTGAATTTTTCATTTTTCATTTTTAATTACTTGCGACCATGTCTCCATGGTCCATCTCCTCATCCACTTGCATTATTGTTACCCCAGTTTCTTTTTCGCCGTTGAGTATTGCTGACTGAATAGGCGAAGGTCCTCGGTATTTGGGTAAAAGCGACGGGTGAATGTTGAGTGTGCCATGTCCAGGCAAATTAAAAATCTCCGGCGGAATAAGTTTGCCGTAAGCGGCTACAACTCCAAGGTCACAATTTCCAATTTTCAATTTCCAATTTTCAATCAAATTTAAATTTTCAATTTTCAAATTTTTTGGTTGCCAAACCTCAAGATTTAATTTTTGCGCGGTGACTTTGATTGGCGGGGGAGTGAGGATTTGCTTACGCCCAACCGGCTTATCCGGCGCGGTTATTACGGCCATGATGTCATAGCCGGTCTTAACCAGTGCCTCCAACGCCGGCACCGCAAAATCCGCTGTCCCAAAGAAGATTATTTTTGTATTTGACCTTGACTCTAACATGGTTAGTATGATATACTATACTAGGTATGTGTAATTTATCGAAATCGTGTATAAAGGAGGGGAAATGAAGTTTAAAAAGTTTCTGTTCAAGGCTTCGCGAATATTGCGTTGTCCATTGTGTCGTGACGGTGGACAGCCGGCTCATGTGGGATTAAATGTCATGTTTTGTGAATTATGCGGCCAAAGTTTCATAGTTCAAGAGGTAAGGCGAAAGGAAAGAAAACTGGCGGAAAGAGCCGAAAAAGCCGAATGACACGCGGTCCAACCGCATAAGCTCCTTGTGGAATGTTTTTCTGCACGGGGCTTTTGTTTTTCAAAAATTACAAACCGGGAAAAATAGCGAGTCCTCACAAAAATTATTCACAAGCAAGCCATTATGGCTTATAGCACCGTTGGAAGGGTGGATTGCATGGTCACCGAGCAGTAAAATAGTAAAACACTGCGAGGTGAATCCACGCTTTCAACGGAATGACAAATCCTCGCTGGGGATTTGGAATGGTGATAGGAGGCATAATGGCGAGCAGATAATTTTTGAGAACTAAACCCGGTCTTTTATCAAAATCCCTTGCAAATGGTCGTATTCATGCTGTAAAACCCGCGCCAGGAATCCGCGGGCTTTTATTTTTATTTTTTTGCCGTTTTCATCCAGTGCTTTTATTTTGATTTTTTTAGCGCGTTTGATCTGATGCCAGTAATCAGGAATGCTCAAACAGCCCTCCTCCATTTCACCGGAATCTTTGGAAAATTCAGTAATTTCCGGATTGATATAAGCGTCAGGCACTCCATTTTCTTCGGCTAGTTTCGCGTCTATCACAAAAATTTGCAAATCTCGTCCAATTTGATTGGCCGCTAGCCCCACGCCATGAGCTTCAACCATTTTTTCACGCATATCCGAAACCAGCGCCTTAATTTCAGGCGTTATTTTTTGCACGCTTTTTAATTTTTTCCGGAGTATTTTTTCCGGCTCTTTTATGATTACCATTGGTTTTTCTTTTGTGTTTTCCATCTGGTTTTTTAGCAGCAGGTTTCTTATATGCCGACAGGTATAAAAAAAGTTTTCCCGGAGTTTTTATCTCCTTGGCCTGTCTCATCTCGGCGAATATCTGATATGCGCGTGGCAGGCCGATATTTTTAATTATTCCAAGATACATTCCAAATTTTTTGGGTTCCCCGCAAAATTCAGAGATTTCCTTAGCTAGGGCGTGCCTCTCGCTATGTATGCCTTTAGCCGGTTGTTTGGCAAAATATTCAATCTTTTGCAGGCCAGTGCTTAACTCATTTTGATCAACCCCGCATTTGACGCATTTACCCCCCGCCACTTTAAAATCATGTCCGAATTTCTGGTTATAACAAATAGAATTTTTTTGAATAGCCGTAGCCATTTCTACTTAAAATATAAACCTTTCTGACTATTTTTTCAACTGGTTATTTGATATAATGACTTTGTGACTAAAGTAAAAAAAGAAATCATTCGTGTGCGTATAGCCCCAAGCCCGACCGGTTTTTTACATATCGGCAATGTTCGTACTGCACTTTTTAATTGGCTTTTCGCTCGGCACAAAAGCGAGGGTAAGTTTATATTGCGCATAGAAGACACCGACCTTGAGCGTTCGGAAAAAAGGTTTGAGGATGATATTATCGCCAGTCTTGAATGGCTGGGTTTAAAGTGGGACGAATTTTATAAGCAAAGCGACAGAACAAAGATCTATTCCAAATATATTCAAAAATTATTAGATACCGGGAAGGCATTTTGGTGTTATCACAGCGAGGAGGAATTAGAAAAAGAAAGGCAAGAGCAGATGGCGAACAAAAATGTGCCGGCACATTTTTGCAGCTACAAACTACAAACTCCAAGCCACAAGCCAGAAGAGAAGCAGGGGATTATCAGATTGGCGGTGGATAAAAATTCAACCCGTAAAATTAAATTAAAATTAAATTTTACGATATTATTCGCGGAGAAATTGAGTTTGAAGAAAGATTGCTCGGAGATGTCAGTATTGCGAAAGCCGTTGATGTGCCGCTTTATCATTTTGCGGTAGTGATAGACGATTACGAAATGGACATAACGCATATTATTCGCGGAGAAGACCACATTGCCAATACGCCCAAACAGATCCTCCTGCAGGAAGCCCTTGGGTTTGAACAACCGGAATATGCCCATCTGCCTATGATCTTAGCGCCAGACAGGTCTAAGCTATCCAAAAGACACGGCGCAGTGTCGTTGCAGGAATATAGAAATGCCGGATATTTGCCGGAGGCAGTAGTAAATTATTTGGTTCTTCTCGGCTGGACCCATAAGAAAAATCAGGGTGAGATAATGACTAAAAATGAGATGATTGAGCAATTTGCCATTGAGGACATACATAAATCCGGCGCGGTTTTTGATATTAAAAAATTAAACTGGATAAATTCCGAATACATCAAAATGGAAAATGATGGGGGGTTAATTAAATTAGTAGAGCCGTTCGTTAAAAAGCATTTCGGATATCAAGAAAAAAACTATTTGGAAAAAATTGCTTCTCTTTTACGCGAGCGGCTTGAATATCTAGACCAAGTCAAAGAGTTTCACTTTTTCTTCAAGGAGCCGGAATATGAGAAGGAATTACTGAAATGGAAATCGCACGGCAGCGATGAGATAAAGAGTTCTCTTGCGGAAGTTCAAAAAATAATCGCGGATATCGGAACGGAAGATAAAAATAAATTACGTCAGGAGCTAGATGCGCTGGGCAAGCGTCTTGAAGACAGAGGATTGGCCTATTGGCCGTTTCGCGTGGCGTTGACAGGTGAAAAAGCATCGCCGGACCCGGTAGATATCGCCTTTATTTTGGGAAAAGAAAAAACCCTTGAAAGAGTTGGAAGAGCAATAAAAAAGGTTTAAAAAATCCATGAAGATGAGCCAAGTATTAAAATATCTTGTATTATTTTCTATTTTCTATTTTCTATTTTCTGGTGGTGCATATGCGTTGGACGATACAAGCCAACAAATCCTTGACCTTCGCAAACAAATTGAGGAATTGACCAAGCAGGCCGAGCAATACAAGGGTACCATCGCCGAAAAGCAAAAACAGGCCAATACCCTCAAGCGCCAGATTGATATTTTGAACAATCAAATTTTGCAGCTTCAGACGAAGATAAACATTACTGACCGGCAGATTACCTCAACAAATTATGAGATAAACGACTTGCATGGCCAAATTTTCGATGCTACTGAGAAAATAGATAAACAGAAGCAGGCGATAGGGGAGTTGCTTGCTATTTTATACGAGCAGGATAAGTTAAGTTTGCTGGCGGTGCTTCTCAAAAGCTCGCGGCTTTCCGATTTTGCAAATCAGGCGCAGCAAGTTGAAAGTCTAAACAATAAATTAACAGGGTTACTGACACAACTAAAAACGGAGAAAGAAGTACTGGAACAAAATAAACAAGACCTGGAACTTAAAAAATCCGAGCTGGAGACGCTGAATGATAAACAGATAATCCAAAAAAGCTCTCTTAGCGGAACTAAAAACAATAAAAATACGCTTTTAACCCAAACCAAGGGCCAGGAAGCCAAATATCAGCAGCTGCTAAGCGAAACAGAAAAGAAAAAAGCGCAATTCTTTGCCGAATTGCAGGAATTGGAAGATCAAGCGTTAAAAACGGGGGCTTTTATCGTACGCGTGACAGCCGATTCGGTACCGCCGCGGGGCAGTAAAATTTTCCAATGGCCTTACGATGATTATTATATTACGCAGGGTTATGGTATGACAGCATATGCCAGGCGCGGCGCCTATGGCGGCGCGCCACATAATGGCATAGATATAGCATCAGGGTACGGTACGCCCATCAGGCCGACAGCTAGCGGTGCGATACTATCAAGCGGTTTTAATAATGGCTTTGGCAATTGGGTAGCTGTCCGTCACGATGGCAATCTTGTGACCGTCTATGCCCACATGCGCAGTCCAAGCGGTCTTGCCAATGGTACCCCGGTAACAGCAAGCTCAATAATCGGCTACGAGGGCTCAACCGGCAACTCAACCGGCTCACACTTGCACCTCTCCCTGTACCGTGATTTTTTCACTTATATCAATGATAAAAACGGCCAACTCTACTTTAACTATTTTGACGGTTCTCTTAACCCGTTTGATTATCTATAGTTATGGTATAATTTTATTATGACTAAAATACTAATTCTTGGTGGGGGATTCGGAGGGGTAAGAGCGGCTTTGGATTTGGAGAAAAAACTTGGGAGCAGAGTGGAGATTACCCTAGTTGACAAAAGCGACTCTCAGACATTTTTCCCGTCTCTTTACGAGGTGGCCTCAATTTATGGCATTGATCACCAGCATCCCTTCCACACAAAACTACGCGGCACAGTCAGCATTTCTTTCAGCGATATTTTTAAAAACAAAAAAATCAATTTGATGCAGGCGGAAATTAACCACATAGATATCCAAAACAAGCATATTGTTACAAGTAACGGCGCGACTCTTGATTTTGATTATTTGGTATTGGCTCTGGGTTCGGTCGTTTCAACATTCGGTATACCCGGTGCCGATGACTATGCTTTTAAGTTTAAAACTATTGAAGACGGTTTAATGCTCAATGACAAAATAGAAGAACTTTACGTTGAGGCAAGTGAAAAAAAGAGGCCTCTGCCGATAAATATATTGATCGGTGGCGCCGGATTTAACGGCGTTGAATTGGCGGCGGAATTGTCCAATTGCGCCGTGCACATAGCTCACCAACATAAGATTACTCAGCAGAATTGTACGGCGATTACCCTAATAGAAGCCATGCCGGCCATTTTGCCGATGGTTTCAAATAGAGAGAGGAGCATAATACAAAAACGGCTAAAAAGGCTAGGCATAAACATATTAACAGACTCACCCATACAAGAGATCGGATCGGATTATGTGAAGTTGAAGAACGACACCGTTTTGAAAGGGGATTTGATTATCTGGACAGCGGGATTAAAAGCTCTGGATTTATTTAAGAGCGTTGCGGGTCTTGAACTGGATGATCGCGGCAGGATATTTGTAAATGAATTTTTGCAGACTAAAAATCATCCCAATATTTTTGCGGTGGGGGATAACATTGTTTCTATTGACCCTAAAACTCAAAAACCCGTCCCTCAAATGGCATTCCTGGCCATAGAACAGGGGAGAGTGGCAGCAAAAAATATTGCCGGAATAATTAATGGCGCAGTTGAATTAAAAAAATATAAACCTGCTTATAATGTTTGGATAGCGCCGATTGGCGGCAAAAATGCAGTTGCGCATCTAGGGAAACTGACTTTTTCTGGCTTCTTAGGTTATCTTTTGCGTGAGGTTGTGGATCTGAGATATTTTTTGACCGTCCTGCCATTCTTTAAGGCGCTAAAAATATTTTTTAAGGGAGTGGCAGTATTCAGCAAAAATGATTAGGCGGGTGTGGATAACTTCTTTGACTCATAATTATAAATATTGTATAATATAAAAATAGAGAAGGGGAGGTGTGATTTTATGAAAAAATTCACAACTATTTTAACCCTAGTAATACTTATAATTTTTGCTTCCAGCAAATATTCTTTAGCTCACCCTTCTTCCGGTACTGGCGACGATTACAATTTACCAATACTATCCTCGTCTTCACCCATCGATGTCCTTAACCGTTTGATTAACCCGCTGGACTATTTGAACGAAATAACTAAGAAGTTGCCCGGATTGCAAAATATAGGTACCACCATGCCAATCCCGCAACAATTTTCAATGCAAACTCTTGGCGTAAGCGGTCTATCTTTTGATGACCTTCCCAGCGCCCTAAAGGCCATTGCCATTTTGGCAATCAACCTCTTTTTAATAGTAATACAGACCACGGCCTCAATACTTAAGGCATTACTGCCATTTTTATCTTAATAAAGTAAAAGCGGAATATTGTGCGATATTTTAATGTTGTACAATATTCCGACCTTTAGCGACATTCTATGTCGCAAAAGGTATATTGGGCGACGTAGTTAATCAATCAAAAACCGCTATTCCCTAGCGGTTTCATGGTGCTAATTATTTTTTTGAATATAACGAATCAATCGTAGAACTAAGTTTTTCCAGCATCACCTTTCTTTTCACTTTCATCGTCGGCGTTAATTCAAGCTCTGAGTTATTTATAAGGACGAACTTTCTTGGGGTAAACATGCCCTCCCCTATTTTGGGCAGTTCGTGTCTGATTTTTTCATGAAGATTTATGTCTAAATAATTTTCAGAAAAAATCAGAGTGCCTAGATGCGGTCTATTGGCTCCGCAGACGATCACCTCATTTATTTGAGGGTCAATTTTTTTTATTTCTTCTTCTAGCGTCATAATTTTATCAGGGCTTACGTATTCGCCATTGGCCATTTTAAAACTGTCGCCCATTCTTCCCGTCCAGAACATTTTTTCCTTGCACGTCTTTCCGGTATCGCCGGTATGATAAACTGTTTCACCCGTTTCATTTATGCTGAAAACATGATTGCTTGCCATCGTATTTTGGAAATATCCGGCCATTACGCAATCCCCTACAACTGTAATTTCCTCTTTTTCCAGCGTCATTTTATTGCTGGGTCCGAGTACTGTGCCATTCAATGTTAAGGGCCCGGCAGTTTCTGTCTGCCCATAAATATCTGAAATGGGAACGCCTAGATCGGAAAAAAATTCCGAATCCTCATCGCTGATCTTAGCGCCGGCGCTTACAAAAACCCTAGTTTGATTTAAACCCAGTCCCTTTTTAACTGCCAGTTTTTTCAGCCATTGCGGTATGACTTTGCCGGATAGCGGCATATTTTTAAGCTTAGTTTCTATTTCTTTTCTAAAAGCCATCCAAATTCTAGGAACAGCTATGAAAATTGTTGGTTTGGCCGTTTGAAGGATTGAGGGGAAATTTTTTCTGAATTTTTCCTTGTTTTCTATTATTTCTTTGGCGTGCTCGGTGAAATAGACAGTATAACCGGAGTATATTTGACCGAAGAAGGTAGTAATTAGTTCAGCTATATGGCCAAGCGGCAAATACGATAAAATTTTCTCATCTTCCGTTGCCGACAAAGCATTACAGGCAGCTTCCAGGCGATTTATCACGTTTTTATGAGTCAGCATGACGCCTTTGGGCTGGCCGGAGGTGCCCGAAGTATAAGGCATGATTAATAAATCGCTACTTTCTGCTGTTGGATAAGAAGCGTGATAATAAATTAAGCGGTGGCCGGAGCTAGTTAGAGTTACCTTGCTTTCTATCATTATTTTTTCAGCGGTATGGTGGACTATTCCCGTTCCTAGCAGGAATTCCTTTAGCGACTCATCAATTAGAACAAATTTCGGTTTGCAATCCCTGATTATTTTTATTAAATCAACCAAGCCTGCTTCTTTGAGAAGCTGTATATTGATTGGCACAGGAACCGCGCCGACTAAAATCGTGCCTAGCATTGCAAAAAATGAATTTGGCAGGTTTAGCGGGATAATTGCCACAAAATCGCCTTTTTTAATGCCACCTCTTCTCAGCCATTCGGCTATGTAGGTCGCCTTATTTATGTAATCGTTCCAGGAATATCTTTCTTCTGTGCCGTCTGTTCTTAGAAGTACTAACGCAGTTTTTTTTCTGTTTTGGCCATCTAGCCGCCTATTAAAAAGAGATGCAATATTCATGTCTTCGCCCCATATTTTTTTGTTAAATTTCTAACCAGATATTACATAGTAATTGCAAAAGAGTCAATTTAAAAATTCGGATGTCCTGTGTTAAAATTTTGTCATGTTTTATTCCAATGTGGAGAATTTCAAAACGACTACGGGTTATGAAATTGATGGGATTTGGTATCCCCGGGTTACTTCCATCATTTCCATTAAAGCCAAGCCGGCTTTGTATAAATATTATGCCGATCTTCCTAGTTTTGCTGCCGGTGAAGCAATAAAAAATAAATCAGCCGAAGAGGGCACGCTTTTACACGAGACTGTGGAAGCGATTCTCAAAAATGAGCAACCCGCTATCCCCGACTCCGTGGCGCCGGCCACTGCCGCATTTTTAGATTTTAAGAAACAAAATGAAATAATTCCCCAGCAGATAGAAACAAGGATAGTAAGTAAAAAGCATCACTATGCCGGTACTATGGATTGTCTGGCGGAATTAAACGGCCAGCTTGGCGTACTTGATATTAAGACATCATATGCAATTTACCGCGACTACGGCATACAGACTGCGGCTTACGTTGAGGCCTTACGCGAGAATCCCTCCATGCCGTCCCTCAAACGTTGGATTTTGCGTTTAGATCAGTCGAGATTTTGCATTCGCGGGTGCGGCTCTAAGATGCGTGAGAAGGGCGGTAATATCAAAATACGTCCCGCGAAAGGCGTAGTTGCTTCCAGATGTCCTCATGTCTGGGGTGAACTTATCGGCGAGGTTGAATTACGCGAGCTTCCGGACATTGAGAAAGATATCAGCGCCTTCCTGGCGGCCAAGACTCTTTGGGAGTGGGAGCATGATTATTGGCTCCGGCAGATCCTTAAACCAAAACAAAACAGCCGTTAGGCTGTTTTAAGATACTTAAGCCATTCATTAAAATCCTTGCCAGCTTTGAGAAAATCAGGGTTAGCAGCAATGAAGTCTTGAGTGAAATTCCGAAGCCTACCCCGATAATTCATTTTTTGTAGGCGTTCAATTATCTTTGCAGTATTGGTTTGGCCGGTCTGATACTTATTTTTATCAATATCAAAAGCAATTCCGATATCTTTTTCTGATCCGGCAATAGATTCTAATATGACATAATTATCAACGCCGATCATAGCCATGGACGGCGTATAGCCCAATTGGATCAAGCTCATGGCATCAAATACCCCTTCGCTCAACTCTATCTCCGGCGCATCTGTTCGAAGAACCTGTGCATTAAAAGCGCCATGCGGAACGCCTGTGTACTCTCTGGTTAATTTACGGTGTTTGCTGTGTTCCGCGCAATTTGGCCAAGTAGCACGGCCGTAAAAACTGGTATTTCTGTTCTCGAGCACCAATGGAAATGTTATCCGGTTGTGTAATATTGAATATGGCAAACCCCAAGTTGAACCCAAATTACCTCTGACCTCACGCTTTATCTGTTGCAATCCTAATCCCCTTTTAGCGAGCAGTTGGCATATGCCTTTTTGCGAGGTAACCCTGTTTGAAATAACAATGAAGCCATAATGTATCAGCTGGTCATAACTGTATGAATCAAGCAGAACATTGATAATTTTATCAGTGCCATAACCCGTTCCCAACTCATAAGCCAGCTCCGGGTCTATACATCTCTCTTGAACATAAGCTTGTGCCGGACTATTTCTAAATTGCGAGTGCAGAATTTTTTGGGCCAACGACATTATTTTATGATGTTCTTCCGGAATTGAAAGTTTTTCCGTTCGTTTGAAATTTACAGGTATGGTTCTCGTATAATTAATTTTTAGTTCTTGGCCTAAGGGCATGGGCGTGGAATGCTCGGCAAAAAATCCATAAACCCCGCAGCCAAAACATTTCCATAGCCCCCTCACTAAATCTATATGCAGCGATGGCGTAGAATCATCGTGCTGGGGCATCAAACAGCATATAAATCCTTTGCCACGGCCTATATCCAGCCGTCCCTTGATTATCAGTCGGCCATCATGTCCCCTCTGCTTAAATGCCATTTCCAACTTATCCAGATGCATTAAGTAGATCGGGCGGTCTTTTCTATTGCCGACCCATTCAATAATATTATTTTTATCCACGAAATGACGGTATTTATTTATTACTGTTTCTATCGGGCTTAGCGGCTTACTCTCCGTTAAAGAAAGTTGAGTCTTGCGGCGGCCAGATTTTTTATAGTCGGGTTTTAGATGGTCTTTGCCGTTAGTTTTGCCAGTGGCGCAGCCCAATAGAAGATTGTTCAGATGTCTTATTTTTGCCAATTTGCGGCTGCGATGCAGGTTAAAGACCACGTCATTTTTAAATTTAAGTTCCTGCTCCGACTGCGTCATTGTTATTTCGTGAATTACCGGTTCGGATGTCGCGAGGATATATTCTAGCCGGCCATATTTAATGGGACAGTTTTCATTCCAGATCGAACCATCAAGCGTTTTATTTTGGGCCAGATAATAATCCAGGTTGCCTAAAGTAATATAGCGTTTGAGCTGTTCTGCATGTTTAGCAATCGGTTCAATAACGTCGGCTGCCTGTAAAATATCACCCTCTCCAACCCCGTCGCCTACCGCGAATTTCCAATCTATAATACGGAAAGCCAATTCC
>JACOZZ010000063.1 GCA_016181055.1 Candidatus Yanofskyibacteriota bacterium | reverse complement strand
ACCCGGCAAAAGATAGTGAACTTCATCTGGCTAATATATCACGCTTGATACGCGAATATCCTGAAGCCGTTGTCGGTTATTCCGGCCATGAAGTTGGCGTTTATTCATCTTTGGTCGCTGCGGCTCTTGGTGCCTGTATTATAGAGCGCCACATCACGCTTGACCGCGCAATGTGGGGTTCGGATCAAGCCGCCAGTTTGGAAATGATTGGCCTGCACAAATTAGTAAAGGAATTAAGGAGCTTAAAAAAAGACTATCTTGGCAAAAACATAAAGGTGATGCTGGATTCCGAGAAACCCATTGAAGCCAAGCTAAGGAGAAAGAGGACGCTATAAGAGTCCTAAACCGCTAATAGCGGTTTTTTTATATTTATTGATTTTTTAAAGATTTTGTGGTAATGTATTCCAAACTGAAGACGGATATTATCCGTCTTCATTAATCATATGATTGTTTATTCTGTCATCCAAGCTCGCGGTGGATCTAGGGGTGTTCCCAAGAAGAACATTAAGTTTTTAGGTGGTTACCCGCTAATTGCTTACTCAATTGCAGCTTCAAAGTTAAGCAAACACATTCAAAGGACTATCGTTTCTACTAATTCTGAAGAAATTGCCGAACTAGCCAGGCTCTATGGCGCGGAAGTGCCATTTATACGTCCGGCTGAATTTGCGCAAGATAACTCAACCGATTTAGATGTTTTCGCGCATGCGATCAAATGGCTGGAAGAAAATGAGGGCGATTTACCTGACCTTTTAGTACAGCTACGTCCCACAACGCCGCTACGCGAACCAGTACTAATTGATGTTGCCATTGAAAAAATTAAAAACGAACCCAACGCCGATTCCCTGCGTTCTGCCCATAAATTAGCCGAACCGCCGCAAAAGATGCTACAGGTCGGTACGGCTGGATTTTGGACAGGATTCTTTCCTCACGATACCCGTCCGGAATATTGGAATTTGCCGCGGCAAAATTTTTCTGACGCCTATCACCCCAACGGTTACGTTGATATTGTCAGGCCTGGTTTTATTAAAAAAAACCCTGGTTTATTTTTTGGGGGGAAGATTTTATCTTTTACAACGCCATTTACTGTTGAAATTGACCGGCCGGAAGATTTTGAATATCTGGAGTACAATTTTAAAAAACAACCAAGCCCGCTTTATGAATATTTGGTAAAAAATTTTCCCAAAGAAAAATAAATATGTATAAAATTTCATTCAAGCCACAAAAAGTTCCCCAGATAAGAACTAAATATCGGACAATTAAAACGCAAATTCCGTCGCCAAGTTTTCATAACTTATATCGCCGATTAAGCAAGTACGACGCGGCCTTAAAAGATGTTCAATTGCCGATACTTTGGGACAAAGCGGAAAATTCAAGTGTTTCTGACAAGGACGGCAATCGCTGGATAGATTTCACCTCCTCTATTTTTGTCACCAATTCCGGACATGGTAATAAGGAAATTAAGAGGGGGATTATCGGCCAACTTAATAAACCCCTGTTGCATTCGTATATTTATCCGACCGAGGTAAAAACTGAATTTCTGGAAGAACTCATAAATATAACTCCTGATTTTTGTGAAAAAGCGTATTTATTTTCTGCCGGTACCGAGGCTACCGAATGCGCTCTGCGCATAATCAGGGCATACGGGCAAACATTTAAAAAACAGCGCAAGGTTATAGTTTCGTTTCAGGGGGCGATGCATGGGGTGACGCTTGGCGCCGAATTTTTAAGAGGCAAACCTGCCGCCCTGGAAAATATCGGCTATAAAGACCCTTACATTTATCTTTTGCCGTTTCCATTGCCTTGGGAGAACCACGGTTCAAAAAAATACGACTGGTCAGCCCGCTTTCATCAAGATATGGCTGTTTTAAAAAAACAGGGTTTGAATTTTAAAGATATCGCCGGTTTTATGGTGGAGACCTTTCGCGGTTGGGGAGCCATATTTTATCCAAAAGCGTATATTCAGGAGCTGGCAAAATTTGCCAGAAAAAATAAAAGTCTTGTCGCGATTGACGATATTCAGGGCGGCCTTGGGCGAACCGGCAAGCTTTTTGCTTACGAACATTATAGTATAAAGCCAGACCTATTGTGCTTGGGCAAGGGGCTTAGCGGCAGTTTGCCAATGTCGGCTATTCTTGGCCGCGCGAAAATTGTTGAATTGCCGGGTGTCGGCGATAATACGCACAGCACCCATTCCGGCAACCCGCTTTCCTGCGCGGCGGCTTTGGCTAATTTACGATATATCAGAAAACACAAGCTTGCGGACACGGCAAGAATTAAGGGGCGCATATTATTTGGTGGCCTAAATAAAATCAAAAAGAAATTTTCAAAAAGGATTAGTTATATTTCTGGCAATGGCCTGATAGCCGCCGTATTATTTAAAGACCCCGAAACCGGGAAACCAGATGCTGAATTTACAAGCCGGGTTTGCGAGCGAGCTATGCAAAAGGGGCTTTTCTTGGTCCATACTTGGCGTGAATCAATTAAAATAGCCCCGCCGCTTACGATACCAGTCGTGGCATTAAAAGAGGGGATAAAAGTTTTGGAAGAATCCATAGCAGAAATTGACCATGAAAACTAAAACACTTGGCAGAACTAACCTTAAAGTTTCACGCGTTGGCCTTGGCACGGCCGAGATTGGTTTTGCTTATGGGCTGGGCCATAAAATTGTGCCCTCTGATGTTGAAGCCGACCGTCTGCTTAAATCAGCGGTTGAAATGGGTATTAACTTTTTTGACACGGCAAACATACATCAGCTGGCGGATGAAAGAATAGCAAGGTCTGGCATTGCCAAAATACCCGGGGTGATTATTGCTACCAAATGCGCGCATTTTTTGGAAAAAGGCGAGGATCCGGAAATAGGCGAATTAGAAAAACGAATAAGAGGTGAAGTGGAAACAAGTTTAAGAAATCTGAAACTTGATACGCTGCCGATTTTGCAATTGCACGGTGGCACGAAAGAACAGATTGAGCGCGGAGCTGTGATTGAAATTTTGGATAAAATAAAAAAAGAGGGAAAAGCGCGATACGTCGGCATCTCAACACGGGGCGAAGAAGCGTCGGTTGCGGCTATAAAAAGCGGATTTTTTGATGTTATCCACGTGGCTTATAGTATTTTAGACCAAAGAATGGCTAAAAATGTTTTGCCAGCGGCTGAGCACAATAATATAGGCGTGATCAACCGTTCGGTGTTGCTCAAAGGAGTGTTGAGCGGCGCTTCAAAAATCTTACCGCCGGAACTCGCCCCGCTAAAAGAAAATTCTGATAAAGCTCGCGATATTGCCGAAAAACTTGGCATAAGTTTACCATCCCTGGCCTTGCGATTCGTCTTATCGGAAGAAGCCGTTTCTACATCTTTAATAGGAACCAACCAAATCGGCCACCTAAAGGAAGTCATGGATGCGATTGCCGCCGAGCCTCTTTCCGATGAAGTCATTGTCGAACTGAACAAACTCGCTATTAATGATCCGATGCAAATTGACCCCGCCAAATGGCCGCAAATAAGTTAATTTTAATTATGAAAAATAATATTTTAGAAAAATTTAATTTAAAGAATACAGTTTGCGTTATTACCGGTGGTGCGGGTTTGTTTGGTCCTAAACATGCCGAAGCAATTTTAAGCGTCAATGGAAGGGTTGCCCTCATTGATATAAACGAGAGGGCGCTTGGCCTGAAAGTTAAGGAACTTAACAGAAAATATTCAAATAAAATTCGTGGCTACAAATTGGATATTACCGACGAGGGCAACATTAAAAAAACCGTCAGAAAAATTATTTCTGAAATGGGATCGATAGCAATTTTAATCAATAATGCCGCCAATGACGCAAAGGTGGAAAGGGGTTTGGAAAAATTAACGCGGCTTGAAAATCTGCCGCTTTCCGTCTGGCACAAGGATTTTGACGTCGGGGTTACCGGAGCGTTTTTGATGAGCAGGATTATAGGAAGCCTTATGGCTAAAAATAAGAAGGGTGTTATTTTAAATATCGCTTCCGATTTGGGCGTAATCGCGCCAGATCAAAGAATTTACCAAAAAAACAAATTAAATCCGGGCGAACAGCCGGTTAAATCGGTTAGTTATTCCGTAACCAAGCATGCCCTTATCGGTCTGACCAAATATCTTGCCACTTATTGGGCGGATAAGGGCGTAAGGGTTAACTCAATCTCGCCAGGCGGTATTTTTAATGAAGGATTATCAAAAGATTTCGTTGCTAAACTGACAAATCTGATTCCAATGGGTAGAATGGCTGATGCAGATGAATACAAAGCCGCGATTTTATTTTTGTGTTCGGACGCATCTTCGTATATGACCGGAGCCAATCTTGTTATAGATGGTGGCCGCACGGTTTGGTAAATATGGCAATTTTTTTTTCAATTGGGATAATGCAGGGAAGATTAACGTCGCCAAAGGGTAGGGGTATCCAATTTTTTCCTTTTGAAGAATGGGACAGAGAATTCAGCGAAGCTGCCAAACTGGGGCTGAATGAAATAGAATTTATTTTTGATTTGGACGAATACCGGGAGAATCCTCTTTGGACAGACGAGGGCGTGTTAAAAATCAAAAGTTTAATCAGGGATAGCGGCGTTACCGTCAATAATATTTGCGCGGATTTTTTTATGCGCCGGCCGTTTTTCAGAGTAAACGATGCGATCAGAAAAGAAAATGTAAAAGTTTTAAAAAAACTTATCGAACAAGCCAATGATATTGGCGCAAAAAATGTTGAAATACCTCTTTTGGATAATTCTTCGTTAAAAACCAGCAAGGAAGAAGAAGCGTTAGCGAAGTCAATAGCGGAGTGTCTGCCGATAGCTCAAAATCATGGTGTCTTCCTTAGCCTAGAGACGGATTTACCGCCTACGAGATTTTTGGAATTATTGAAAAGATTTCCAAACCATTCGGTTAAAGCGGTTTATGATAGCGGTAATAGTTCCAGTCTCGGTTATGATTCTTATGAAGAAATTACTACATTAGGCGATTTTATAATCAACATTCATATAAAAGACAGGGTTTTGGGCGGCGGCACCGTTCCACTCGGAACCGGTTCGGCTGATTTTGATAAGCTTTTCTCCGGACTAAAAAAAATAAATTATCGCGGCGGTTTTATATTGCAAGCCGCCAGGGGCGAAGATGAAGAAGAAAAAAAAACAGTCAGATCCCAGATGAAGTTTTTAAAAAATTATTTATGATTTGTATTTTATGTAAAAAACATACGAATGATGTTATTACCAAAGAGCTACGCGGCGGGGAAAAACTGCCGGTTTTTTATTGTAAGAGATGTGATATTGGTATGCTGGGGCAGGAGCTTAGCGGAGAGGAACTTAAAAAATATTATGCCGGCAAATATAGAAAAATTGCTTCACCTCGGCTTGGTTTTGCCACTAACCCGAAAGAACTTTTTGAAACGGCCATCCCGTTCCAGCAAGACCGCGTCAGATTGCTCAAAAAACATCTGGGCAAGAATAGACGTCTACTAGAGGTAGGGTGTTCGGCGGGGATGTTTTTGTGGCACATCCGCAAATATGTCAAAGAGGCAATTGGGATTGATTATGATAGCCGTTCGGCAAAATTCGCGGCTCGCAAATGTGGATGTAAGACATATGACAAAGACATTGAGCGGACCGACCTGGAAAAGAAATCATTTGACATAATTTGCGCCTTTCAGACGCTTGAGCACGTCAAAAATCCGGTTGATTTTATTGCCAGATACAAAAAATATCTTAAACCGGGGGGTGTGATGGCAATTGAGGTGCCTAATTTGCGTGATGCTTTAGTTTACGCGTACGATTTGCCGAACCACAAGAAGTTTTTTTATCACATTTCTCATACGTGGTATTTTTCCCAAAAAAGTTTGCAAAAATTGATGAAGCAGTCGGGTTTTCGGGGAGAGGTTTTTCATATTCAGGATTACAACATATTCAATCACATCAACTGGATAATCAATGACAAGCCCCAGCCATCTTTTTCTCCGGGTCTTGCTTCGCCGGTAGTAAATTTCAGAAAAAATATTGAACTGAAGATAAAATCAGAGATCAGCAGATTTGTGATAAAAATGGACGAATCGTACAAAAACAAACTATCCGATTTAAAAATAACCTCCAATATTTTTTATATTGGCAGAATTAAATAACTAAATATGCTCGGGATCAACAACAAAAAGAGCAACATATTTAAGGTGGCGGTACCCTATCATTTACTTTACGAAACTCATGGTAGTGATAACGGGAGGGATGTAGTTATATTTTGGGGGGCGGATTTCAGGCATTTTCCCGAGAGCACCGATAGGGAAGAATTTGTGAAAAGAACCAATCTTTGTCTTGATTATGTCCGTCGAGCTTGCGCCGGTTGCCGCCTTTACTACAAACCTCACCCGGCTGAAACAGATGAGTTCAAATTTCTTGACCTGAAATCTTTTGAAATAACAAAAGATACCGATATCGGCGAAGTTTTTTTATGGAAAAATATAAATAAAATCAAGTACAACTTTTCTGTTTGTTCCGGAGTTTCTTTTTCGGCTTATAAAATGGGCCTGAATTCTTACGTTTTTTCCAAATTATTCAGTGATATTTTCAATGAGGCCCAAAATAATTTTTTTGAAGAACATCTTAGAGTAATGCCGCCATCCGCTTTTATTTTAAACTTAGATCAAGATTTGCGGGACAATAAAACGGAGTTAAAAAAAGATAACGTACTGGAAGAAAAAATTGAACAATTGCTTGGCCAAAAAAGGGGCGGTTTATGGTTTGTCTTGGCTGACCCGATGCTTCTGCCCGTTGTGATTTCTTTTAGGCGGCTGATCAAAAATATTTCACCAGACCGTAAAATAACCCTAGTCATTACGCGCCATCACCGTTGGGACAGGGCAAATGTCGTGGAAGACATTAAGAAGGAATTTGACCAAATAATTATTTTTCCCCGAACGTTTTATTCTTTGCGTCCAAGCAAGCTGTTTGCCGCCTGGAGAGTGGCCCGAGCCGTCCGGAAACTTAAAATCGGCTCGGAGGATATAATTTTTGGCTTGACCGGCATTTCTTTCGTGGAAAATTGTTTAATTTCATATAATAAAAATAACTTTAAAATTACCATATCGCCGCCGCAGGACCTTGATTTAATGTACGGTATGAATCGTCCTAAAATTTTCAGCGATGATAAGTTTAAGCCGCCGCCAGCGAATGTTTTTTATAACAAGTTTTTTGAACCGTTGCTGGGCTTAAACAGGACTCTATACTTAAAATATGGCGATGGCAGGATTTTTAATATCAGCAGGTACCAGCGGCCATTGAACGATGTTTACGATCAGGTTTATATAATCTAGAATCTAGAAGCTAGAAAATAGAAAATAGAAGCAAAAGAATAGAATTATGAGTACAAAATCTTTTAAGGATTTAGTTGTGTGGCAAAAAGCCAGAGATTTAGCCGTTGAAATTTATAGATTGACGGAAGAATTTCCAAAATCAGAGCTGTACGGTTTTACTAGCCAAATGAGAAGAGCCGTTATTTCCATTTCGTCTAACATTGCTGAGAGCTACCACAGATTTCATGATAAAGAAAAACGGCAATTCTTATCTATTGCTTTTGGTTCCGGTTCGGAACTGGAAAGTCAGATAGAAATTGCCAAAGTTTTGTTTCCAAATTTAAGTTATAATAAAAGCCAAGAGTTACTGACCGAAGTAATGAAAATTTTAAACAATTTTATTACTAAATAATTCTAGATTCTATTTTCTACTTTCTATTTTCTAATCATGTTAAACGAAATAAGAAGAATAATAAGCGCCTACAGCATTTTTAGGCAAGCTTTCGGGAAACATAAAAACAAAGTCATTGTCATGACCCTTCTTGGATTTGCCAGCGGTCTCATGGGCGGCATTGGCATAGGAGCGGTTATTCCCCTTTTTTCATTTATAATAAAAACCGGTTCAGAAAATACGGATCCGATCTCAAAACTAATTGCCGCCTTTTTTTCGTTTATAGGCCTCAATTATCGTTTGCGCTACCTGATAATACTAATCGGACTGCTTTTTGCGTTTAAGTCAATTTTCTTATTTTTGGCCAACCTTATCAATTATCGGGCCATGGTTGATTATGAAAAAGAAACGAGGCAGGAAATTTTCGAACATGTGATAAAAGCCGACTGGCCGCATCTTTTAAAACAAAAAATCGGCCATCTTTCAACCGTGGTCTTGGACAATATCAGCGCCGCTTCCGCGCTCTTAAACAATATAAGCGTTGCAATATTATTTATAACGAGTTTAATTACTTACGCAATCGTGGCCCTAAACATTTCTTTGTATATTACCCTTCTAACTTTTGCGATCGGCTCCGCGCTTTTTATTATTCTAATGCCGCTTTTCAAAAGAATACGCCGGTTTTCGCAAAAGGGGGTTGATGTATTTAAAGATGCAAGCCATTTTCTTAGCCAGCATATTATTGGCGCTAAAACCGTCAAAACTATGGCTGTTGAAAAA
>JACOZZ010000066.1 GCA_016181055.1 Candidatus Yanofskyibacteriota bacterium | reverse complement strand
CTATCTTCACCATCATACGAAAAAATCGGCATCATGGGGCATGAAACACTGAACACAAAGCACGACCTAACCCACACGGGAAGATTAGTTCCGATCTATCCCGAAACTGAAGGACTGACATCTAAATACCTGCGCTTCCTGATCAAGCCGCTACTGACTCAAATTAAATCTACGCCTGATCATTTGCCGCCAGAGTTGCTCACGAAATATAACTTCCCCGCACTTGCTCCCGCGCTTCAGGCAATTCATTTTCCGGAAAATCTTGAACAAACAAAAGAGGCGCGACAAAGATTCGCCTTTGAGGAAATATTGCTGTTTCAGTTGCGGGTTTTACGCGACCACAGGCAACTGCAAAGCTTGAAAGCTCCGCAAATTAAATTCAATAAAAATCTTGTGGCAAATTTTGTAAAAAACTTACCGTTTGAGCTAACCAACGACCAGCGAATCGCGGCTTATGAAATTCTTCAGGATTTGGAACGCCCTTTCCCCATGAACCGTCTGCTTAACGGCGACGTCGGCTCCGGTAAAACAGTTGTGGCGCTAATAGCTGCATATCAAACAATAAACGCCGGCTTGCAGGCGGTATTCATGGCACCGACGGAAATATTGGCCCGCCAGCATTTCCGCACCGTAACGGAAATGCTAACAGACCGAACATCAATTAAAATCGGACTGCTCATCGGGGGCGAAGCGAAACAATGGCCTAATGATGAAACTGAGACCGAAAAAATACCAAAAAAATTAATGTATAAAAAAATTGCCGCCGGTGAAATAGATATTTTAATAGGCACGCATGCGGTGATACAAAAAAATGTAAAATTCAAAAATCTTGGATTGGTCATTATTGATGAGCAGCATAGATTTGGCGTGACTGGTTAAAAATTCAAACCTATCACCTATCACCTATCACCTATCACCTCACCTCTTGAGCATGACAGCCACCCCAATCCCCCGCACTCTTGCTCTTACGATTTATGGCGATTTAGATATCTCTTTGATAAAAGAAAAACCAAAGGGCAGGCAACAAATTATTACAAAAATAATATCTCATGATAAAAGAGGTAGCGCCCATAAATTCATAGATGAGCAGATCAGACAGGGTCGGCAAGTATTCGTCATATGCCCGCGCATTGAAATATCCAGTACAGAAGAATCTGCACGAGCTAAGCCAATATCACAGGCAAAATTAGTTTGGGCTGAGGTCAAAGCCGTTACTGAAGAATATGAAAAACTGTCAAAAAAAGTTTTTCCGCAACATCGGGTAGCTATGCTTCATGGCCGGCTCAAGCCGAAAGAAAAAGATGAAATTATGAGTAAATTTAAAGACGGCCACTACGACATTTTGGTCTCCACCTCTGTTGTGGAAGTTGGCGTGGACATCCCCAACGCCGCGATTATGATGATTGAATCGGCCGAGAGATTCGGCTTGGCTCAATTACACCAGTTCCGCGGACGAGTAGGCAGGGGCGCCCATCAATCACACTGTCTTTTATTCACAAGCTCTTCTGACACGCCGGCGGGCCGCCGTCTGCGCGCGCTTGAACAAACAAATGACGGTTTCCAACTCGCTGAGATGGATTTAAAAATACGCGGACCCGGAGAATTCACCGGCACCCAGCAATCCGGCCTGCCTGATATCGCCATGGCATCGCTTACCGACCTTGACCTGATTAAAAAAGCCCGGCTTGAAGCCCGGCTGTTACTTAAAAACGATCCTGCGCTGAAACGTTATCCCCTCCTTGCCGCCCGACTGGCAGAGATGCAAAGATTGGTGCATTTTGAATAACCATTTTGATCATAAAAAAATCCCGCTGATCGCAGGATTTAATTTTATAATCGTGACTCGAATGTTTTATTTCGCCATCTTCGGTAACTTGAAATATTGAACGCCACAATTTTCACAATGCAGGGGAGTAAACATCTCAACCGGAATCCTGGGACCTCTGCTCGAACCAGGACCGTATACACCGCTAAAATGAACAGGCGAGAGTTCCCAATATTTAATTTTTACAATATGACCCCCGCAATAGCATTTTCTACCCGATTTTTCAACTACTCTTTTTCTTAGTAATTTCTCGGCCACTTTTCCTTCTTCTTTTTTGAGCCGATTAGATGCCCTCTCCAAATCAAAAAAAAGCGTCCCCGAACCCTTAGAAGATCTTGACCTAGGCATAATGTCCTCCTGTTTTTAAAGTTCAACAATAGATACGGACAGCTTAACGAATATTAAATTTTAGTCAATATATTCTGATTTTTTCTTGTCTTTGGAGTAACCCAGAAACCCATATACCTGCCAAGCATAAGACGGGTTTGGGCTTCAAGGCCTGGTAAGGAACCGAGCAATATAGTTGTCGCCGGAAATAAGACCCATTGAAGTAGCATCCAAGCATGCTTCCATTTGCCGTACTTGGGCGGCCTGGGCGGCAAAACAAAAATTGTAAGAATGGCCGATGTAATAAGGCCGAGCATCGCGAAAGTCATAATCAGGCGGGTTAAAAACGGCAAGTTAAAGGATAGGACGGTTTTATTAAACTCATTACCGCCGACGATAACCGGCAGCCAGCCGAGCAGAAATATCATAATCGCGTTGGTAGCCCAGGACCAGAACCGTTCCAGC
>JACOZZ010000028.1 GCA_016181055.1 Candidatus Yanofskyibacteriota bacterium | reverse complement strand
CCGCCGGGGGCGGGCAAGGGAACGCAGGCGGAGTTGATCGCCAAAAGGTTTGGATTTAAACACATTGAAACATCCAAATTGGGAGAGGCTAAGATCAATGACCCAGAACTTGTTAAAAATGATCCCGAAGTCGCCGAAGCCAAAAAAAAATATGACTCTGGCGAGCTCTTTCCGCCCCCCTGGACCGTTAAACTGATCATGGAAAAGATAAGGGAATTAGCTGCGGCTGGATCCGGCGTGGTTTTCAGCGGTTCTCCACGCACTTTGTATGAAGCGAAAAATGAAATGCCGGAATTAGAAAAATTATATGGCCGGGAAAACATTAAAATTTTTAACATTACGCTTAGTGAAAAAGAATCGATTAAGCGTAATTCCAGCCGCAGGATTTGCCAGCTTAATAGGCATCCAATTCCTAACTTTCCAAATTATGCGCATCTTACCACGTGTCCTGAGGATGGTTCGCCGATTATCAAGAGAAAACTGGACAAGCCGGAACTTTTGAAAGAAAGATACCAGATTTATATGTCTGAAACAAAACCCGTCCTTGATTATTTGAGGCTGTGTGATTTCAATGTCATTACTATAAATGGCGAACAGCCGATCGGGAGAGCGCAGGAAGATATACTTAAGCATATTACCTAAATTTAAATTTTGAGCTCTTAATTTTATAGCTGGTCTTTATTCTCTGGCCGGTTTGCTAAGATGATCCATA
Source organism: Candidatus Yanofskyibacteriota bacterium (assembly GCA_016181055.1). GTDB lineage: Bacteria > Patescibacteriota > Minisyncoccia > 2-02-FULL-40-12 > IGHO2-01-FULL-4-A > 2-01-FULL-44-17. The sequence goes on along the minus strand of JACOZZ010000028.1, from coordinate 38,928 downwards.
TTAAAACACAACAGGAGATAGATATTATGAAAGATGGCGGTAAAATTCTGGCCGAGATTTTGAAAAAACTGTCGGAAGCGGTGAAGCCGGGTATTACCACCCAAAACCTTGATAGGCTCGCGCGCGAGCTTGTTTTATTTTATAAAGTTAAACCCGCCTTTTTAGATTACGGTGGTTATCCGGCTGTGGTTTGTACATCGGTTAACGATGAGGTGGTGCATTGCGTACCTTCAGAACACCAATTAAAAGAAGGAGAAATTATCAGTTTGGATATGGGGATAATTTATCAAGGATTTAACGCCGACGCTGCGGTAACGGTGCCCGTGCTTGCGCCGGGTCAAAACCATATGCAATGGGTGGCATCCTATCCAAAACTGAGCAAGTTGCTAGAGGTGACTAGGGAAGCTATAAATGCCGGAACCAAGCAAGCTAAAGTTGGCAATCGTGTAGGTAAAATAGGCCATGCTATACAAACCGTCGTTGAAAGAAATGGTTTCAATGTCGTCCGAGATTTAGTCGGTCACGGCATCGGCCGTAAATTGCACGAGGAGCCGCAGATACCGAACTATGGTCCGGCTAACGCTGGTCCTGAGCTTGTCGAAGGAATGGTAATTGCTATTGAACCGATGGTCGTCGCCGGCAATTGGCGCTTAGTTAAAGGTAAAGACGGTTTCTCATACAATACTGCGGATGGTTCTCCCGCGGCTCATTTTGAACATACGGTGGCTATTACTAAAAACGGGCCGCAAATTTTAACTACTCTTTGATTCTGTTATAATTGTTATATGTATTTATCTATTATCATCCCGGCCTATAATGAGGAAAAGCGTATTGAAAAGACGCTTTTGAGCGTGCATGCGTATTTGTCGCGGCAGAATTATGATTATGAGGTTCTGGTTGTAAGTGACGGGTCAAAAGATAAGACGGTAGATTTAGTTTCCAGTCTCTCGTCGCAAGTCAAAAATCTAAAAATAATTGATAATAAGCAAAATCATGGCAAGGGATGGGCGGTGCAACGAGGGATGCTGGAAGCCCAGGGTGATTACAGGTTGTTTATGGATGCTGATAATTCCACAACCATAGACCAAGTTGAAGGATTTTTGCCATTTTTTTCGCAGGGCTATGATATTGTTATCGGTTCAAGAAGAACCGTTGGAGCAGATATAGCGGTTAAGCAGCCTTGGACTAGAGATTTTTTGGGTGGCGCTTTTCGCTTCATAGTGCATACTTTAGTACCGCTGAGAGTCAAAGACTCGCAGGCGGGATTCAAGGCGTTTACACGCAAGGCAACCGAGGCGGTTTTTGCCAAGCAGACAATATTCCGCTGGGCGTTTGACGTGGAGATTCTGGCGATTGCCCGCAAACTGGGTTTTAAAATAAAAGAAGCGCCGATACGATGGGTAAATGATACGGAAAGTAAGGTCAAATTAAGCGGAATGATTAAAATGCTGTTTGAGGTTTTGCAGGTTAGATGGAATTTGTGGGCCAATAAATACAGAATCTAGAATCTAGAAAATAGAATCTAGAATTAAACTAAAATTCTATTTTCTACTTTCTATTTTCTACTTTCTAACGTGTTGAACGAATTTCGTGAAGATTTAGTTTCAGGCGAGTGGGTTTTGTTCGCGACTGGTCGTGCCCAGAGGCCAGAACTGGCGAAGTTAAAAAAGGCAAAGGTAAAAACGACGCCAAAAAGCAAATGTCCATTTGAGAACCCCGAAAAATACGGTAATGTTGTGGTGGCCGAATATTTAAATAAAGAGCAGAGTGATTGGGCTATTAAGGTAGTAAAGAATAAATATCCGGCGGTTTTGGAGGGCGACATCGGCTTGCCGCGAAAAACCGGACCGTTCAATGTTCAAAATGCCAAGGGCATACACGAAGTCGTCATATTTAGAGAACACGACAGGTTTTTGCATGAATTTTCAAAAGAAGAGCTGGTGGAAACGTTAAGAGTTTATCAGGAAAGATATCGTACTATGATGGATGGCGGTACGCATGGAAAATATGCCTTAATTTTTCACAATCATGGTATTCGTGCCGGAGCCAGCGTGCCCCACCCGCACTCTCAGATCATGTCTATTCCGGTTTTGCCGCCCGATGTAAAAAGAAGTATTCATGGTTCTGAAAAATTTTATCGCGAGCATAATAAGAGAATATATGACGTGATGATAGATTGGGAGCGGAGCGAGAAAAAAAGGATTGTTTATGAGAACAAGTATTTTATCGCTTTCTGTCCCTTTGTTTCCAAAACTCCTCATGAAATTAGGATTTTCCCCCAGGAAAGCCATGCCCATTTTGAAAAAATGCCGGAGGAGCAATTGCCGTATCTCGGTGAAATTTTGCTGCTGGTTCTTAGAAAAATACAATCGGCCCTTGAAAATCCTGATTATAACTTCTTTATACATACCGCTCCGCTTGAGGGTTCGTCCATTGATGCCCACGAATTTTACACCTGGCATATTGAAGTTCTGCCCAAGGTTTCCACATTTGGGGCCTTTGAATTGGGCAGCGGTATTGATGTTAACATAACAGACCCAGACGATTCGGCGAGGTTATTCAGAGAAACTCCAGTATAATTGTTTAATTTCATTGAACAAATAATAATTTGGGCATTGGGCTTAGTCGGCAAATTCGGTTACGCCGGAATATTTTTTACAATGATGCTGGAAAGTGCCGCTATTCCCATTCCTTCAGAAGTTGTTCTGCCTTTCGGCGGTTTTTTGGCTTCGTCCGGCCAGTTGAATTTTTGGCTGGTTGTGCTTGTCGCAACTTTGGCGAATCTAGCCGGTTCCATAATCTTATATTGGATAGGATTTTTTGGCGGCCAGCCGGTTCTTGAGAGGTACGGCAAGTACGTCTTGATCCATCGTGGCGATATAGCAAGGCTAGATCGCTGGCTAGGGAAATACGGCGCGAAACTGGCGTTTGTGTCGCGCCTATTGCCCGGCGTTAGAACTTTCAGTTCGGTGGTCCTGGGTGTCGGACGGTTGAACTTTAATAGTTTTTTTGGATACACTCTATCCGGGTCTTTCATCTGGAATTTGTCGCTGGCTTATATCGGCTTAATTATGGGAGAAAATTGGAATATATTGAGGCCCTATTTTCATAAATTTGACCTGGTTATTGTTATTTTAATTTTAATTGCGGCAGTTGTTTTTGTTCGGAAACACTTGCGCAGAGATGGCCGCAAACCTGGTAGTTAGGTAAGGTTAAATATGAATATAATAATTGCCAACTGGAAGGCTAACCCTACGACCCTTGATGAAGCCATGGAGCTTTTTGATTTTTATTTAGCCGAGATATCCAAATATCAGAATATCCAGCTCATTATCTGCCCTCCGTTTGTTTTTTTAGAGGAATTATCAAAAAAACTAAAAGCCAGAAACCAGAAGTCAGAAGCTATTTCATTGGGTGCCCAGGACATTTTTTGGGAGAAATCAGGTCCCTACACCGGTGAGACTTCTACTGACATGCTCAAAAACTTCAGCGTAACCCATGCGCTGATCGGCCATTCCGACAGGCGGTACAAAATCGGCGAAACCGACGAGGTCATAAATAAAAAAATAAAAGCGGCGTTTGAAGCCGGCATTGTACCCGTGCTTTTGGTGGGGGAGCAAAATCACGGCGACGACCGTAAGCAAATCCTTGAAGCACAGCTTGATGCCGATTTAGCCGGTTTAACTGCGGAGCAAATTTCAAAAGTTTTAATTGCCTATGAACCTGTCTGGGCGATAAGCACTGTTCTCGGCGCCCAACCCGACACTCCCGAGAGTTCTCTGGAAGCCATGAGAATAATTGATAATTTTCTGACTAACACCCGCAACCTAACACCTGAAGCCTATCTCTATGGTGGCTCTGTCAATGCCAACAATGTTGCCGACTTCCTCCAACACCCCAAAATTTCCGGTGCCGTTATCGGCGGCGCTAGCTTGCGCAAAGATGAATTTGGGAAAATTTTAAAAATCGTTTCTAACTTATGATCAAATATATTAACGAACCCAAAAAAGAAGAGCTTGATGGCAAAAAAATCCTTTTGCGCGTGGATTTTGATGTGCCGATTATCGCTGGCAAAATTACTGAGGATTTTAGAATAAAAGCCCAGAAGGAAACGATTGACCATCTGATTGGCGCCGGCGCCAGAGTTTTAATGGTCGGCCATTTAGGCCACGAAGTTTCGGATGCGAGTTTCTATCCTATCATTGAAGAGTTAGGTGAGATTTTGGGGCAGACGCTTACGCTGGTGCCTCATTCTGAATTGAACGAAGTAAATAAACTTTTTAAAGCCAGCCCACTTTTACTTTTGGATAATATTCGCCAGGATTCCCGGGAAGTTAACAATGATGAGGGGTTTGCCAGGGAATTGGCGGAAGGTTTTGATTATTATGTAAATGACGCTTTCGCAGTTATGCATCGCAATCACGCATCTGTTGTGGCAATAACAAAGTATTTGCCGTCGTATGCCGGGTTTTTAATAAAAAAAGAAACAGAAAATTTACTGCAGGCGCTAGAAGCTCCGGCTGGGGATAAAATACTGGTGCTTGGCGGCGCCAAGATATCAACCAAACTCCCGGTTATTAAAAATTTCTTGGATAAGGCGGAAAAAATTCTTATCGGCGGGGCGATTGCTAATAACTTTTTCAAGGCGCAGGGAATAAATGTCGGTGCGTCTCTGATTGATAGCGAAACCATACTTGATATCAAAAGCGATAAGTTAATACTGCCTGAAGATTTAATGATATCCGATGATAGGACGGGCCAATCAGGTGCGGAGCTGTATCCGGTAAAAGACATTGTTTCCAATCAACTAATCCTTGATATAGGGCAGGAAACGGCGAAACATTTTGCAGAGATAATAAGAGAGGCGAAAACGGTCATTTGGAACGGCCCGATGGGTTTGAGCGAGATAGATACTTTTGCAGAGGGAACTCGCTTGATTGCCAAAGCCGTAGTTTCAGTAGGACGGTCCATTGTCGGTGGTGGAGACACCATTGCCGCGATTGACAAGCTGGGCTTATTGGACAGCTACAAGTTTGTTTCTACTGGGGGCGGTGCGATGCTTGAATTTTTAGCAGGAAATAAATTGCCCGGACTTGAAGCTCTCGGTTACTATGGTTAAATAACAAGATGACTAAATTCTTAGAACACAGAAAAAAACCAAGAATCCCTAAAAAATCTATCGTGGTTTTTTATCATGCCGATTGCACGGACGGTTTTACTGCTGCCTGGGTTGCCTGGAAAAAATTCGGCAATAGTGCTGAATTTATCGCTCATTTCCACGAGGATGAGCCGGCAGCAATCAGGGGCAAGCATATCTATACTCTTGACCTGACTTTTCCTGAAAAAATTACGAAGAGACTTATGCGGGATAATATCAGTGTTACGGCCATAGATCATCATATAAGTACGAAACTGGTAGCTCTTATGACCGACAATCCTGTTTTTGCTCTTGATCATTCCGGTAGTACGCTGGCTTGGAAGAATTTTTTCCCCAAAGAAGCGCCCCCTAAATTTTTACTGAATGTTGAAGACTGGGATCTATGGCGCAAAAAACTTCCCGACAGCCAGGTGCTCTATGCCTATTTAGATTTGCTTGATTTTAATTTTAAAACTTGGTCGCGGCTTATCCGTGATTTTGAAATTCCATTAAAAAGAAAAAAAATATTAAATAGCGGCAACATACTTCTTAAATACCAAGAGAAGGTAGTCGAGCGTCATGTCAATAAAAACGCGAAACTGGTTGAATTTGAGGGCTATAAAGTTTATGCTATTAACGAAACTTTTTTTATCAGTGAAATCGGCGCAAAATTAGCGAGATTACTTCCGCCATTCGCTATCGTTTGGAATGAAAATAAAGACGGCCGAATATCGGTTTCACTGCGCGGCGTTGGCAAGGTAGATCTTTCTTTGATCGCCAAGAAACATGGCGGCGGAGGACATAAAGATTCGGCGGCATTTCGCTTACCGTCGTTGAGGAATATTCCTTGGCGGCCGATTCAGCAAAACAAAAATGGATAAAAATAAATACATTATTCATACCGATGGCGGTTCTCGCGGCAATCCGGGGCCGTCGGCTATTGGCGTAGTGATTGAAGCACTTCAGCAGGTTCAGGGCAAGTCGCCGGTTCTTGAATGGAAGAAAGAATACGGAGAATACATCGGTGAGACTACCAACAACGACGCTGAGTACCAAGCCGTAGTTTTTGCTTTAAAAAAATTAAAACTTTTAATCGGCAAGAAAACGATCGGCGAAGCGATAGTTGAAGTTCATGTTGACAGCGAGCTTCTTGAGCGCCAACTCAACGGCCATTATAAAATCATGGACAAAAATATACAGAAGCATTTTGTGGAGCTTTGGAATCTGAAAGTAGATTTCGCCGATGTGGTTTATAAGCATATTCCTCGCGAGGACAATCATGGCGCAGACAGATTAGTAAACGCGGCGCTTGATAAGGAATTGAATAAGTTGCTATAAACAAAAACCCCACTTAGGCGGGGTTTTTGATTGTCTTGGCAAATCTATAAGCCGAATTCTGTTTTTGTGTGATTATTTATCTGGGATTGGCATTACTGCCAACCTCTAGCGTACGAACTTTTCGAGGTATCACATTTCTGTGTTACAACGCTGTACTTGCACCAGGCAGGGTTTAACACGCACCCATGTCACCATGGGGCGATCCCGTTCGGGAACTTTTCACCCGCAGTCTTCTGACTTACGCCAAAAGAGCTCGGAATAGTTTCTGTGCCACTTTCCCTAGATTTTGCTCTGCCGCTCTTCTCTTAAGAGGAAGAATTGCAGAACTTATATCCGGTGGCCGTTAGCCACTGCCAATACTTTGCTAAGGTGCTACGCACTGCATAGCTTTAGCGAAGCAGTGTTCGGACTTTCCTCCAGCCGCTTTATAGCGGCCAGCAATCACCCGATTTACCAAGACATTATAATTGTAGCATGGTGCGTGGTATTTGACAAGTTTCTGTACCTTTGTTATTATCTGCGCATTCAGAGGACTTTAAAAAGGGGGTTCCTGTGAATAGAGAACAAGCTGAGTTTCTGGTGAGTGAACTAACCCTGTTATTTAAGGACGAATATGTTGTTTTAGTAGAATCCAGAGAATGGGAACATTTTATTCCTATGCATGTTTCTTTGGAGAAGCTGGACAAAATTTCATCAATTCAAGAGGGTCAAAACCATGTTTTAGTTATAGGGACACGTGCCGGATTAGATAATCCCATTATTGATCTAAAAACTATTTTATTCACGGTAATAAATGGAACCGGCAAAAAGATTTATCGCTCTTTTACTTTGGCAAGAGATTGGAAAGATGATCAAGAAGCAACCCGTTGGATAAGACTAAAATATGCTTTAATCTAGATAAATATTTACCGTCAACTAGCCGCCAAAATGGCGGTTTTATTTTTGGTTGAAAATAGCTGGAGTTTAGTGTAGATTGTGAACGTATGAAACGTTCCGAACTCATATTCAGCGTGTTGCTTCTGCCGGTTGATCTTATGATGCTGATGGCGGCGGGTATTGCCACCTACTTTTTGCGTACCCGAATATTGTCGTCATTCAGGCCAGTGCTTTTTGAATTTAATTTGCCCTTTGAAAAATACCTGATTTTGATTGTTGCCATGTCGGCCGTGTTTATTATTTCCTACGCCATTTCCGGCCTCTATCAGCTTGCCAGCACCAGGCGGACCCTTGAAGAATTTTCCAAAGTCGTAATTGCCTCATCGGCCGGTATAATGGCGATAATCATATATATTTTCTTGAGGCAGGAACTGTTTGATTCAAGATTTTTAGTTTTAGGCGCGTGGTTCTTTGCCATTGTTTTTGTTTCGTCGGGGCGATTATTGATGCGTCGTATCCAAAGATATCTTGTTTCTAGGCGTGATTTTGGCGTCCATAAAGTTATGATAATAGGCGGAGACCAAACAACTCAAAAAATCGTCCAGCATATCAGAGACAACCCGGCTTTCGGTTATCGCATAGTTAAGCATTTGAGCAATCCTGAAGTAGCCGAAGTTAAGTCTGCCGTCGGTAATCCGGGCATTGATGAGGTTTTATTGGCAAATCCCAATTATCCCGCCGATAAAGTTATAGAGATAGTTGAATTTTGCCATGAAAACCACCTGACCTTTAGATTCGTGCCTAATATTTACCAGACTTTGACGGCAAATTTTGCTTTTGATGCGCTGGCTGGCGTGCCTTTAGTTGAGCTTAAGCGAACGGCGCTGGACGGGTGGGGGAGAATTACCAAAAGAATAATTGATATGCTTGGTTCGCTGTTCGGACTGATGATATTGGCGCCAGTTTTTGGAATTATCGCTTTTGCGGTCAAGTGGGAAACGGAGGGGCCGGTCTTTGTTCATCTTGAACGCGTAAGCGGGAGTAAGCGTTTTAAATTACACAAATTTCGTTCAATGATAAAAGACGCGGAAAGATACAAGGCGTATTTGGCCGCATTCAATGAGCGTGCCGATAGCCCCCTTTTCAAAATAAAAAACGATCCGCGCATAACCAGAGCCGGCCGTCTCTTACGCCGCTATCGTTTAGATGAATTTCCGCAGCTTTGGAACGTGCTGAAAGGAGAGATCTCTCTGGTTGGCCCGCGCCCCCATCAGCCGGATGAGATAGAGGGATATGAGAAGCATCACCGACGAGTACTTGCGATCAAAGCCGGCATTACGGGTCTTGCTCAAATCTCAGGCAGTTCAGATTTGCCGTTTGAAGAAGAAGTCGCCCTGGACACATTTTACATTGAAAATTGGTCTCTCTGGCAGGATGCTAGAATCCTAATCCTTACCATTCTAAAACTCCTCCGTGATAAATCCGCGGCTTGACACTTTTCCAATTATTTGATAATCTCTTGCCAGGGTAATTTCTGTTTAGCTATTTTACAAAAGGGAGAAATAATATGAATAATATGAAGAAGAATCGGCGTGGGCGTGCCATTCTTGTTATTTTATTTATTTATTTATTTTACTTTCTATTCGGCGTTGCCTATAACGGGTATAAAGAAAAGAAATACATTAAGAAAGCCCAAGAAAAAGCCGATGTAAATAGAAATGGCAAGCTGGAAATTGAGGAAGTCCTGGCTGTTTATAAAAGTTTTGATTATGATGGCGAAAGATTGCTTCATACAGTTGGTTCGTACGAGAACCAAGCCATTCTGATTGCCAAACTCGCACAAACAGATAATAATAAAAGTTATATCGCGGAATTCACGATTGACCCGGTTAAACCCTTCAATTCGTGGGATTTTTTAAGAGCGCTGGTGGATGTGGATAACGACAAAGATGGAAGGCTAAGCTTTGAAGAAGGCGCAGCCGCTCTTAGTAAATTGTACGAGGCATATCCCGATGAATCTTGTCCGCTTAGATTACTTGCTCAAAGACCGACAAGCAGCCAATCAAGTTTTCTATTTCAAATCTTTTTCAATGTGCAGAACCTTACATATGGTTCTGAACTCCAACGTTATGCTACCGGCCAATGAGCCGGTTTTGTTTTTACCTTAGAATTTGATACGCTTTTGACGATATGAGAGTCGCTTTAGTACATGATTACTTAAACCAATATGGTGGGGCGGAGAGAGTGCTGGAGGTTTTGTGCGAGATTTTTCCGGATGCGCCTATCTATACTCTGATTTATGATGAGCGAATGACCGGCGGGGTTTTCCACGGCCGTGAGATACACACCTCTTTTTTGCAGAAGCTTCCGTTTGCGCGCAGGCACCACCGGATTTTTCCTCTTTTGATGCCGCTTGCGGTTGAGCAGTTTGATCTGTCATATTTTGACGTAGTCTTATCCGTCTCAGCCTCTTTTACCAAAGGTGTCATTACCAAACCACAGACCAAGCACATAAATTACTGCCTGACACCTACTAGATTTCTTTGGGATGACAGCCATCGCTATATTGAGGAATTCCGCTACCCTTGGCCGATTAAAAAACTTGTGCCGTTTTTCATAACCTATCTTCGCATTTGGGACAAAGAAGCCGCTCTTCGCGTTGATAAGTTTGTAGCGATATCAAGTTTTGTAAAATCCAGGATAAAGAAATATTATGATGGTGATGCTGAAGTTATCTATCCGCCGGTTGACGCGCATAAATACCATATAAGCAGCGAAGTTGGAGATTATTTTTTGATGGTTGGCCGGTTGGTGCCGTATAAGCGTTTTGACCTGGCAGTTAAAGTATTCAATGCCATAGGGAAACCGCTTAAAATCGTTGGCGACGGACCAGAGCATAAGCGGCTTGAAAAAACAGCCAAACCAAATATTGAATTTCTTGGTCTAGTTTCGGATTATAAAATGCCGGAACTTTACGCTCACGCGCAGGCGGTGATATTTCCGCAGGAGGAGGACTTTGGTATTGTCCCGCTTGAGTCAATGTCCTCCGGCCGGCCTGTGATTGCTTACCGCGGCGGCGGAGCGTTGGAAACTATTTTAGAAAATCAAACCGGTATATTTTTTGACGACCAAACCGAAATCTCCCTCGCCCAAGCCATAGGCCGGCATTATCAAACTCATTGGGACCCCTCAGTCATCCGCACCCACGCCCTCAAGTTTGATAAAGGGGTATTCAAAACCAAGATAGTTGACATGGTTAATGCCTTGTGATAATATGATCTAGTCTAGTCTTGTCTTTTACAAATAGGAGATTCAGAATGGATGCCAAAACATCAAATGGACAACAAGAAACCACGGGAAAAAATAAAAAATGTTTTATTATTTTCATAACACGCTTGGGCGGATTTCCAGGTTCTGGAGGACCAAGGATCCTCTTTGTAACCACCGATGAAACAGTTGCAAATAATTTCAGAGGTTATACAGAAAGACCAGACCCTGGATGGGCTGGCGGCCATTCCTTCAGTGTGGCAGATGCCGAAATTTGCGATGGTGTTCCTGATGACTTGCAAGAAAACTATCAGATCTTGATAAGAAACAAAGAGACGAAAAAAGCAGGTAAAGCAGTTTTTACATAGAAAGTGCCAAATGGCACTTTTAATTTGTCCTAAGTAAACCACAACAAAAATTACAAACCCCAAGCCGATACCAATCAGCGGTTTTTATCGTTCGCAAATTGATAAGAAAAGCACTAGCCCAGCGGGTTTACCGGCGGAGGCGCGCGCGTTTTGCGCCTGTCCCGAAGGGCCAGCAAAACACGCGCGCGTAGACGGTAGAAAATCTTTTGCTATTAGAAGTTTGTAATTTTTTAAAGAGCTTCACAATCCACAGCTAGTAAACCCAGATTAGTTGTATAATAAAAAGAGATGCCAAAAAGAAATATCTTGTTGGCAATGTTTGATGTCCGACCGATAGGTAAATCGGCGAGTTTAGTTTTGGGACAAATTAAGCAGGAGCTCAACTTACGCGTCAAAAAGTCGCTAAATGAAGAAGTTAAGAAACCCAAAACGGTAATTGAAAAGCCGGCCGTCCCGGACGACTATTGGGAAGAGCTAATTGCAAGACTGCCCCAGCGTCACGAAAAAAAAAAAAAATATGAACTGACAACTTTCAGCAAGGGGGCGATATTAGAAGAACTTGAAAAAACAATTTCAGAGCCGGTTGATGTTATGGTTGAATTAGCCCGTATCGGCGGCCGTGTTTATAAAATTGGCGATGCAAGATCCAGAACTAAAATTGCCAGCCGCAAAAAAACCGACAACTGGACCTCGGTCGGAGTTGAACCTAAATTGATTGTTGATGCCTACCAACACTCCCCGGCTTCGCGTGAGATTGAAATCTGGCTTGAGAATCTACAAAAGAACCGTGAAGCAATGTCACCACCAAGCCCGCCTAAGTTTTTTGACTTGCCTCGCAAAATCGCACCTTCGGTGCCTGTCAAAAAACTTAGGCGGGCAAAATGGTCATCGTGGTTCAGATTTAATCGAAAAGCGATGATGTATTTCGGGGCCATGGCTATTTCGGGTTCGGCAGTTTTTGGCCTTGTGCGCCATCAGGGCATCTGGGCTCGCAACAATATTATCCAAAACGGTAATAACGCCGTGGCAAATTTTGAAAACGCCAAGCAGGAACTTGAGGGATTCAATTTCGTTAAAGCGGCTGATAGTTTTGCCCTGGCATACGATGATCTCAATAAGGCATCGGGGACGCTTAATCAGCTTGGCGCGTCCTTCCTTTCTGTGTTTGGCAATCTGCCCGGTCTTAATAAGGTTAAGGCGGCTAGTAATTTAGTTGGGGCCGGTCAAAGCTTATCAAAGGCAGGGGAGAATCTATCGCTGGCATTCGGAACGCTTTATAAAACTAATCTGCTCTCTTTTTTGGATACTAAGAGTGGCAGTTCAGCCGGTAGCGTCTCAATTTCTAAATTACTCACTGAATTTAAAGATATTTTGATTTTTGCCGATAAAAACATAAAAAATGCCGACAATATGCTTGCTGATATTGACGCTTCCGCTATCCCGACTGATAAACAGGAACTTTTTCTGGATTTCAAAGAAAAAATACCTGAATTTAAAAAATATATCAGCGAGGCGGTGGATTATTCTGATTTTTTACTGAAATTTGTCGGCAGCAATAGCACTAAAACCTATCTGGTTTTGCTCCAAAACAACAGTGAGTTGAGGCCGACTGGCGGTTTTCCGGGTACATATGGATTGATAACTTTTGAGAATGGTTCATTAAAGAAAATTTTTGTTGAGGATGTTTATCGGGCGGACGCCAATTTAAAGGAGAATATCATGCCGCCCATTCCGCTTCAGCACATTACGCCCAATTGGGGCATGCGTGATGCAGCTTGGTTCGCCGATTTTCCGTTCTCAGCGCGCAAGGTGATGGAATTTTACAAGTTGGATGGAGGCCCGGAGGTAGACGGCGTGCTTACGATTACGCCGGATGTTATTGCCAAGGTTTTTGATGTTATCGGCCCGATTGAGATGCCGGAATACGGTTTAACGCTTAATGCCGGTAATTTTTTGGCAGAAATCCAGAATGAGGTTGAATACGAGGCTGACAGGTCAGCGCCCAAGCAGATACTTACCGATCTTCAGCCCAAGTTTTTTGAACGGCTTGCCCGGCAGGACAAGGACCAATGGCTTGCGATTTTCAAAATTATATCAGAATCAGCAGAACAGAAGCACATGCTGGCATATTTTAAAAATTCAGATTTAGAAAAAGTTGCGATTAAAAACGGATTAGCCGGCGAGATGAAGCAACAAGCTGGCGATTACCTGCAGGTCGTATTTTCCAATGTTAAGGGCTCAAAAACAGATTTTGTAACCGAAAACTCAATGGATTTTGAAGCTGGGATCGGGGATGGCGGTACGTTAAATCACAATCTGACTATTAATCGCGTGCACAACGGCGGCGACTCTAAATATGGATTTTATAACCGTGATAATTCAGCGTACATCAAGGTTTATGTTCCCACGGGTTCAGTTTTAGAGGGCATACAAGGCCAATCAATAACCGATTTCAGCCCGCTTATCGGTCATGGCGATTTTGGGTTTAAAAAAGATCCTGAACTTGCCCAGGTTGAAGAAAGTATGACCAGGCCAGTTGCCGGAGTAGATGTTTTTGAAGAATCCGGTAAAACCGTTTTTGGATTTTGGCTGATTACCAAGCCGAAACAAACCAAATCAGTTACTCTAAAATACCGAACCCCAGTTTCTGCTGTTGGCGGGGAATACAATCTGCTTTGGCAGAAACAATCCGGTACCGGCCATGATAGAATCGCCTTCAGTCTTAAATTGCCCGAAGGAAAAAATGTAATAAATCAAAGTCCCAGACTCCAAGCCATGGGTGATAGCTTGGTTTTGAACTCTGATCTATCGGTTGACCGGGAAATTGACATTGATTTTAGATAGTAATAAGCTTAGCCTGGCTCATTTAATCGTTAAAAGAGGGGTGGAAAATGAAAGTTTCGGAAATAACAAAAGTAACCGGTGCTTTTACTCTGGTAAGGCCACGCGGTGCAGTTATTGAAGTTAATCAAGATAAAAATATAGCAGAGGGGAATAGGCTTATTTGTGGCGATTGTAACAATGGTGTTTTTTCTTTCTGGTCACCCCAATGGGATCATCATGAATTTGCCATTCAGTGTGTTTCTTGCAAGGCGGTATACTTTCGTGATAGAAGATATTGGATTTTTTTAGCAAACGCTGAATAACTTTAAACCGCAACAGCGGTTTTTTTTTATTTGAGTTTAAGTGTTTATGATGATATTTTAATTGCATGCAAAATATCAGAAATTTCTGTATTATCGCCCACATTGACCACGGTAAGTCCACATTGGCCGACAGGTTTTTGGAATTGACGGGAACGGTGGAAAAACGCAAGATGCACGAACAATTTCTTGACCAGATGGAATTGGAACGTGAGCGGGGGATTACGATAAAATTACAGCCAGTTAGAATGAGCTACGCGCTGCATGCCGAACACTATGCGCTGAACCTGATTGATACTCCGGGACATGTGGACTTTTCCTACGAAGTGTCGCGCTCGCTTGCCGCTGTTGAGGGGGCGATTTTATTGGTTGATGCGACCAAGGGCGTGCAGGCGCAGACGCTGGCGAATTTGCACTTGGCGCAAAAACAGGGCCTGGTAATTATCCCGGTGATTAATAAAATTGATTTGCCGAACGCCAAGGTATCTGAAGTTGAGGAAGAGATCCGACACCTTTTGCCGGAAACAGAGGGTGTTGGGCTAGTTTTAAAAATTTCCGCCAAAACCGGCGAAGGAGTGCCGGCAGTGCTAGAATCAGTTGTAAAATTGATTCCAGCGCCACAAATTGCCAACTACCGATTACCAGTTACCAATTCACTTCGGGCTTTAATATTTGACTCCTCCTTTGATATCTATAAAGGAGTAATTGCCTATGTCAGGGTTTTTGACGGTTCGGTAAAAGCGGGGGAGAGAATAAAACTTTTTGCTTCAAAAGCCGGTTCTGACGTCATAGAAGTCGGCTGTTTTATGCCGCGATTAAAAAAGGAACAGCAATTATTAGCGGGGGAAATCGGTTACATTGCAACCGGATTGAAAAACCCCGGCCAAGTTCGTGTCGGGGATACGATCTTTAAAGTTGGCGATGGTGAACTGGCCGAAGCGTTGCATGGCTATCTGGAACCTAAGCCGATGGTGTTCGCCAGTTTTTATCCCGAATCTAGCGATGATTACGATACGCTCAAAGATGCGCTCGGCAAATTGAAACTTACTGATGCCTCGCTTGTCTATGAACCAGAATCTTCACCGGCGCTGGGGCGCGGTTTCCGTCTTGGATTTCTTGGCATGCTGCACATTGAAATAGTCAGCGAACGTTTGCGCCGTGAATTCGGTCTCGCTCTTATTGTTTCCACGCCATCGGTGGAATACCATGTTGCTACAAAAAGGGTTGAGGTTTTAAAGATACGTTCAGCTGCCGCCCTGCCTGACCCCGGCATAATAGAAAGTATAGAAGAACCAATAGTTGAGCTGGAGATTCTGAGTCCGGTATCATATATGGGCCAGTTAATGAAACTTTTGGCGGAATTACGGAGCCAATATAGAGCAACTGATTATTTAAGCAAGGAGGTGGCGATATTGAAATATCTAGTGCCTTTATCCGAAATAATTACTGATTTTTACGACCGGCTTAAAAGCGTCAGTTCCGGTTACGCTTCAATGAGCTACGAGCCGTCAGGCTATCAGGTTTATGATTTGGTGCGATTAGATATATTGGTGGCAGAAGAAAGGGTTGAGCCGTTTTCCAAAATTGTGCCGCGCGAACAGGCGTATTACGAAGGCAGGCGAATTGTTGAAAAATTAAAAAAGATATTGCCTCGGCAGTGGTTTACGGTGTCTCTGCAGGCGGCTATCGGGGGCAAGATCATTGCCCGGGAAACTATTCCCGCTTTGCGCAAAGATGTCACCGGCTATCTGTATGGCGGCGACGTAACACGCAAAAAGAAATTATTAGAAAAACAAAAGCGCGGTAAGGCCAAAATGAAAGAGAGGGGGCGCGTAGAAATCCCGCAAAAGGTGTTCTTGGAGATGCTAAAAAAATAAACCTAGCAGAAACTAGGTTTATTTTTTTACATCGTAGGGTTATAATTCATCTAGAATCTCAAAAGGGGAACAAGCAAAAAGGCGACCATGGAGAGTATGGTCAATACGGCGACGACAAATGACATGTATTTTATGGTTTTTTTGGAAAACACGTCAGACTAGAATTTAGAATCTAGAAAATAGAATCTAGAATATTTACCATTCTATTTTCTAATTTCTACTTTCCATTTTCTTTATTTCTATAATTCTACGCCAAAATGAGGAATTAATCAAAGTTGCACGGAAACACTGGATGTTTTTAGTGCCGGTATTTTTTACTTGGCCGCTAATTATTATAGGGCTATTTTTAGTTAGATACCTGCTGAATTTTGACTTCTTTGGCTATTGGAACTGGGCGCTAGTTCTTGGCGCTCTAATTATCACTTTTATTATACTGCAGAAATGTTTTATATGGAAAAATGATGCCTTGATCATAACAAATCAACGCGTGGTTGAAAATGAGCAGCACGGATTTTTTTCTAAGGCAGTAACAGAGTTGTTGTATCAGGACATAGTAGAGATTACTTATAGCAAGCACGGAATGAATGCGTCACTTTATGATTATGGAGACCTAAAGATCATGACTGCCGCGGATAACAAAATTGTTTTGGAAGAAATCGCCGATCCGGACGAAACCGTGGAATTGATAAATAAAATCAGGCAAAGGCCTAATGTTTAGGGACATATTACAATCAAAATGGTTTACGGCTGTTATTTCGGTTGTGCTCGGTTTTTTTTTAATTTCGGTTATAAAACTTAAGCCGCCGCTTGCAATGGTAGGCAGAGAGCTGGGGAATCTTAACCATAAAATTGACGAAGCGGAAAAAAACAGTCTAGAATTGGAAGAGCTCAGCGATTACCTGAAAAGCAACGCGTATTTGGAACGGCAGGCGCGACTGAAACTTAATTATAAAAAACCTGACGAAAAAGTTGTTTTCGTGTATCGTAAAACTGGAGAAACCATGCTTCTGTCCCAGACGGATTTGTCGGTAGGGCAAGCACAAAAATTTTTTGAAAGTAAATTGATGGCGAACTTAAAATCGTGGTGGGGGTATTTGATAAATAAATAAAAGCGGGATTAGTACAGTGGTAGTACGCTTGCTTCCCAAGCAAGAGACGCCAGTTCAATTCTGGTATCCCGCTCAAATATAAAAAACCAACCAGTGAGTTCGAGCGAAGTCGTAAAGATACTCTGAATTAAAATACCAGGTAAAGTGTCAAAAAACCCGTTCAAACTATGAGCGGGTTTGTCTATAATGACTAAGCACTCTCTTTATATCTTCAATCACTGAAGGATTCTGCAGTGCTATATTGCATGCGGAATTACCTTCGCACAAAGATTTCAATACCTTGTGCGGTACTTTGTTCGCCGGATTAAGCGGGAGTTCCTTAACGATATAAATGTCATCTGGCTGTCCCAGCGGTCCATATGTTATTTTTACATGGTTTCTTACGTCGCGTTGAAATATTTTCCCATCTTCAATGGATGTCGTATCAAGCACTACGAGGCAGACAATACGGTCGTGATTTTCTTCATCCGTTACTCCTACGGCGGCAGCATCTAGAATATGCGGCGGACCGGGAAACAATTTAAGCGCATCTTCTATCTTTACCGGGTCGTGCTTTATGCCGTCTTTTATAATAAGATCGTCAGCGCGTCCCAAATGAAACCAAAGGCCGTCTTCGTCAATCAGGGCGCGATCGCCGTGCCGCCACAAATTCGGTCCATTTGAGAAATACGTGTCCAGATAGCCCCGCGAATCATCAAGAAACCCTTTTGTCATTGACGGAAGAGGATTGCGGCAAACAACATTGCCGATCCGTTCACGCACGGAATCATCCTTTTCATCGCATACGTCGGCTCCGCTTCCAAGAGAAGCCATGCCGACCGTTCCGGCTCTAAGGGGCATAATCGGCAAAGGGGACCCGAGACATCCCAGAATTTCAGTTCCGCCGAATATATTGATTATGGGAAGTTTACCGTTTCCAAATACTTTGAAAAACCAATACCAGAGGTCAGCATCAAGAACTTTACCGGTGGATCCCAAAATTCTAAGACTTGAAATGTCGTGGTTGGAATATGTTTCTATGCCGTCGCGTATTTTTTGCAGATGACCTGGCGTGGTTCCGAAAATGGAGACGCGATGCCGCTCAATGACCTCAAAGAGCCGGTGTTTGGTAGGATGTATGTGCGATCCTTCTAGGAGAACTAGCGTTGCTCCAAAAAACATGGAGCCGATGATTTCCCAGGGCGCCATCATCCAGCCGATGCTTGTCGTCCAGCAAAAAACGTCATTCTCATGGCAATCAAAGGCATATCCGATTTCCTTGGCCGTTTGGACAAGTGCCCCGGCATGGGTATGAACAATGGCTTTGGGTCGTCCGGTAGTTCCGGAGGAAAAGAGAATGAGCGACCGTTCCTCCGCGTCTAAGGCAAGAGTTTTGGGATGAACATCGGAACTTGCCGTTTCCAAAAAATGCGCAAGACTTTGTATGCGTCCGTCATACGTTTCTGTAATGCTATCTATGTCCGGTTCTTCAACGCCAAGTCTTGGCAGGGCAACAATAGTACCCAGGGTCTCATTGCTTGAAGCGATGTATTTTGTTATTTCGCGTAAACTGATTTCTTCTCCGCCGCGCCGTAGCCTGTCATGGATAAAAAGCATTTTCGGAGCGCCACGCTGAAGGATATTGGCGAGCTCTGCGGCAGCATGCCATGTTCCGGCCTGAAGACACGTCGCGCCTATCTTTAATGAAGCAAACATAACCGCAACTGCTTCAATGGTCAGGTTCATGCACATTGCGACGACGTCGCTTCTGGAAATTTTTGCACGAGTCATCGCTGAAGCAAGTTTATCAGTCAGGCATAAAAGTTCTTCGTAGGTTATTTTGCGTATATGGCCGTCCTCTCCCTCCCAGATAAGCGCCGTTTTTTGCGCTTTGGGACCATAGGCGTGGCGATCCAGGCAATGATGTACGATATTCAGCTTTCCTCCCGAAAACCATTTTACCCAAGGCATTCCAAGCTGGTCGTTAAGAAGCTTGTCATATGGCGTGTGCCATTCAAATCCGAGGTCTTCCAGTATGGCATTCCAAAACCAATGCAAGTCGGTATTTGCCTTTTCTATAAGTTCTTGGCAACTTGAAATGCCGTATTTTTGCATGAAACGTCCAATGCGCGAATCACGCAGATGCGTTTCGGTAGGCATCCAATCAAATTGTTTATTTTGCATACATATCCCTCCGGAGCAGTAAAAGATGTAAAAGAGCTTTTTGTGTAATAGTTTTAACACCACGGCATATATCAGTCAATTGCCCGCCGGCTGTAGGATGGGACAAATAAAAATCCCGATGATGTCGGGATTGCTTTTTATGTTTTATGCCGTTTTTCGGCGAGTTGTAAATTAAGTTCCTGTACTATTTGTCCTATTTTTTGATGGCCGTAGAGAACGGCCTCAAAATCTTTGTTATTTCCCTGCCGTAACTTGAGGTCAATTAGCCTGTTTATCAATGTGCCGATGCCTTCCGGCGGTTTTGTTTTTCTGTTTTTGCCCACGTTTGTCTCCCTTGTTCTATTTTTCGTCATTGTTTTTATCCTGCGTTCGCATCACGGCGAAGAGATCGGGTAATGCGGTCAAGCCGCGTAACTGTTTCAAGTTCGGTTTTATTAAGCAGGAGCCGACCCTCAATGACAAAGTCAGTGAGCGGGGGGCTTGTCAGGCTTTCTCCGCTTGTATTGAGCGTGTTTTCGACCCAACGGAGCAACGGCATCGGGTCTTCTATCGTCAGTACAAGATTCGCGGTACCAGAATGGGGACCGTCGTGGACTTCCAGCGTCCCGTCTTGGATGCGGAACCAGAATGTTCCACCTCCGGTACGAACCTCAACATTGCGTTCCCAATTAGCAAGGTCCTTTATTGCGCGCGGGCTTGTTGCGATACGTTCTCCTAGAAGCTGAAAGCTACGAACGACCTTTTTGAGCGCATCGGCGCGTTCAGGAGTAACGGTCCAATGCGGCGTCTCAACCCTATTCCATTCAAGGTCGCTTTCTAAGAGCGGGGTTTTGGCGATTTGCGCTGCGGTGAGTTCCGATTGCGGTACCGCGAAGATGTCTAGGATTTCGCCGCGCCGCACGTCGCGGAATACGATTTTCACCGGCGTTTCTTTTCCGAAAATTCCCGGACGGATGGCGCCTTGGGTCGTGCGCATGCGCAGGAATAAAGCTGAGTCAGTGAAGCTATTGTCCGCTGTGGCCAAGTATACGTATCCGAGTGCGAAGGGAACTTCGTCTTTGAAGCGCGCGGGGGCAAAGACTACAATGACGGGCGTTGCTACCGTTATCCCGATATCCAGCACGTATTCCTTGGTCATTTTATTGAAATTACAAGGAGGGCACAGTTTTTCAAAGGGCGGCACGATGATGTGATTGCAGCCGGGACAGCGATGCCCGAAGATGCGGCACTCATCACGCAGCGCAAGAAAGAATTCTGAGAATTCTCCCTGGGCATGCTGCATGCCCGTGAACATCGCATCGTTGCGGACGAGGTAGGTTTTGCCGTCATTCCCCGCAACCTCGCGCATGCCCGTTTCGGGCAGCATAGCCGGCGGAATTACAAATTTTTTTTCGGTCGCCATGTTACGACCTCCTTTCAAGTACAAACACACACCCGTACATGGAAAGGGATGCTCCCGTACCATGGATCATGCCGAATTGAAGATTTTGTTCCGTGAATTCCCGCATTACGCTCCATGTAGACATCATATTAGAGCCGCCCACGAAATGTCCTCCAAAAACAAGGCCTCCTGACGGATTTACCAAAATGCGCCCGCCTGGCATGATAATACCTTCCTCCACCAGGTCGTTTGCGCGTCCAAGCGGTACTACGCCCATTTCAGCTAGCGTAATCATTAATTGCGGGATATACGCATCATGCAGCTCAATGACCTGGATGTCTTTTATGGATAAGTGCGCCATATCCAAGGCGCGTTTGGTAGCAAGGTGGTCGGAATAGATGCGATGTAGAACTTTGTAGCGGTTGATGTCCCATCCGACAAAATACGGTTCATTGGCAGCGCCAACACCCGATATCCATGTTGGTGCATGTCCGACGCGTTCCATGCTCCGCGCTACTTTTTCTGATGCGAAGATGAGCGCACAGGCGCCTTCGGTATAAACGCAGGTTTCAAGCGATCTAATAGGATGGACGATGAACCGAGAATTCAGAACTTGGTCAGCGGTTACTTTTTCCCCAAGGCGCTGGGCATAGGGATTTTTTTGCGCATGCTGACACAAAAGTTCTACTACTTTTGCTCGTGCCATTGGGGTAAGGTCTCCCGGATGTTCGTCCATGTAGGCCTGCACCACCGCGGCATAACTTGCCGACGCATGCGCGCCAAGCGGACGCTCAAACCACGGGTCCCATGAATAGCCGATGGTCTGCACTACGGCGGGTGTAGCGCTTCGCGCTTCATAGTCGTAGCAGTCCAGCGCTTTTTCAACGCCAAAGACAAGAACCAAGTCATATTGGCCGCTTGCGACCATGTTGTAGCCCGCGAGCATGGAGTAAGCGCCCGTTGCTCCGCCGCTTGAAACGCGCATCAATGGTTTATTGGCAAGACCAACAATGCCCTGAAGACCCGATTCTGGAATTGCCTGGAATTCAAATATGTCATTGTATATTCCGACAACTCCGGCGTTCACTTCGTTGATGTGGATGCCCGCGTCTTTTACGGCGTTAGCAACCGCCTCTTGCGCCAGTTCCCAGAAAGTTTTCTCAGTCCAGCGTGAACGGCACTGTGTCATGCCCGAACCGATTATTGCAACCTGTTGTCCCATAAACGACGCTCCTTTTTGCGATTTGTCCGTTATATTTAAAAGTACCAAATAACCAAGGGTAGACTAGCATATAAACGGTTTCTGTCAAGAAAAAGTTGACTTTTTTGGCGTTCCAACCTATATTTAAGCCGCAAAATCGGTTCGTTAAAATCATAAGGAGAAAACTATGTCCCATAAGTGTTCTCGCAAGTCCGATGATGATGCGGTAATTGTGGCGGCGTGCCGTACGCCGGTGGGTAAATTCCGCGGAGCGTTGAGCCAAACCCGCCCTGATGATTTGGGCGCGATTGTCGTAAGGGAGCTTTTGAAAAGAGTCCCGCAGCTTAACCCGTTTACTATTGACGATGTTATATTCGGCTGTGCTTTTCCCGAAGCGCAGCAGGGGATGAATGTCGCGCGAATTATTTCGCTCTTAGCTGAATTGCCGATAACCGTTCCCGGTATGACCATCAATCGTTTTTGTTCATCCGGACTGCAAGCCATTTCTTTTGCTACCGACAGGATTAAAGCCGGCGGAGCAGATGTTATTATCGCCGGAGGCGTGGAGAGCATGAGTATGGTACCTATGACGGGCAACAAGTTTGAACCTCACCCCATGCTTCTTAATGAAACGCAAACATATATTTCAACCATCGGCGGCGCGGAAGTTTTAAGAAAGCTATACGCGATTTCGCGTCAGGAGCAGGACGAGTTTGCTCTTTGGAGCCATCAAAAAGCCATCCAGGCGCAAGACGACGGCAAATTTATGGAAGAAATTGTTCCGGTAAAATTAAAAATACCGGCAGAAGCAGGGATGAAGGAAATTTTATTTGAAAACGATGAAGGACCGAGGCGCAGCACTTCTTTGGAAAAACTGGCCAAACTTGAGCCGATAGAAAAAGACAAAGACCCCGATTCAACCGTAACAGCCGGCAATGCCTCGCAGATGAGCGACGGAGCGGCGGTGGTCATGCTTATGTCCCGCGTACGCGCAAAGAGACACGGCATAAAACCGCTGGCGCGTCTGGTTGATTACGCGGTTACTGCTTTGGAGCCGAAACTTTTTGGCATCGGACCGGTTGCTGCGATTCCAAAGGTATTACGAAGAGCTTCGCTTGATTTGAAAAACATGGACCTGATCGAACTTAATGAAGCGTTTGCGGTGCAAATGCTTGCGGTAATGCGCGAGTTGCCGCTAAGTCACTTAAATGTGAATGGCGGAGCAATAGCACTCGGCCATCCGCTGGGATGCTCTGGCGCCCGGATTGCCGCGACGCTAATATATGAAATGCGCCGGCGTGGCGTGGAATTCGGCCTTGAGGCGATGTGCGTGGGCGGCGGCATGGGTGCAGCCGGGATATTCCAGCTTGAGGATTAGCCGCACAGCGGCCAGTCAAAAAAACAACCGCATAAATTTGCGGTTTTTATTTGGAATTATGGGATAAAAGGCCAGCCGTCAGCTTCAATTACAAAGTAAAATGCTGCTTTGTGGTAGATTTTAACCTTGCCCCCGTAGTTTCCTATTTGAAGTACCGTTTCGTATGATTGCCTTTTGCCACCTAAAAATTTTTGAAACTGTAGAACTTTTGCTCCATCCGTTATCAATTTGTATGCTAATCTTGACGCTGGGTTATCAACTCTTTTTCTTCCTGATCTTTTCATGACACGCTTTAATTTTTTCATGATGCCTTTCCGTCTTTTAAAACTGCTAAAAATATGATAACATATACTGCGGAAACACAGAAGAGCCGATAATGCGGGCTTGAAAAAAAATAAGCCGGAGTAGCTCAGTTGGCAGAGCAATACTTTCGTAAAGTAGAGGTCGTGAGTTCGAATCTCACCTCCGGCTCCGTTTTAATTTTCTACAGCTTTTGATATAATTGAACAATGCAAGATCCGCGAGAAATTCTTGAGGATATGCAGAAAAAACTTCCCTCGGTAAGAGGGCGGCTTTGACCTGGATGGCGCAAAATTAAAAACCGGCGATATTGAATTACAGATGCAATCGCCGGATTTTTGGAAAGACCATGAAAAAGCAGGCCGATTGTCCAAAGAATTAAATGATTTAAAAGAAGAAATTGGCTTTTGGTATGATTTTGAAAAAAAAATCGGAGATTTTTTGAAAATGAACGACTCTGAGCTCTCCGAACATTCTTCAGAGATCGCGGAGTTCAAGTCTGACTTTGGCAAGCAATATGTAAAAGTGTTTTTGTCCGGTAAATATGATCGCGGCAATGCTCTTCTTTATATTTATTCAGGTGCCGGTGGGGTAGATGCGCAGGATTGGGCGTCTATGCTTTTGAAAATGTATAAAAAATACGTGGAAGGCCGGGGTTGGAATTTTACAGTCTTAGACCAGTCGCTTGGCGAACAGAGCGGCACCAAAAGTGCAGTTGCGGAAATCGGCGGGCGGTTCGCCTATGGTTATCTGAAGGGCGAGTCCGGCGTGCACCGGTTGGTAAGGATTTCGCCATTTTCAGCTAAGGGGCTGCGCCATACTTCGTTTGTGCTTGTTGATATTTTGCCGGAGCTGGAGGATGCTAAAATAGAAATTGATACCAAAGATCTGCGGGTGGATACATTTCGTTCATCCGGTCCGGGCGGCCAGAATGTAAATAAGCTTGAAACTGCTGTGCGCGTTACGCATATTCCTACAAATATAGCGGTTGCCGTGCAATCAGAGCGCTCGCAGGCGCAGAATAAAGAAAAAGCCATGCAGATTCTCAAGTCGCGGCTGGCTAAATTGATGGAAGATCAAAAAACTGCCGAGTTGACCCAGTTGCGTGCCGAATCACGCGAAATAGAGTGGGGAAGCCAAATACGTTCCTATGTCCTCAATCCCTATAAACAGGTCAAAGACCACCGCACCGGAATTGAATCAAGTCAGCCGGATAAAGTATTGGAGGGGGAATTAGACGAGTTTATTGAGGCGGAACTGGTACAAGAAAACAGAAAGTAGAAAGTAGAAAATAGAAACCAAGAACCAAATTTATTCTAGATTCTATTTTCTAGCTTCTAGATTCTAATTCGTTGATTAAATTCCAGAAAGTTAAAAAAATATACGAGCCGCACGATGTCGTCTTAAACGATATTAACCTGGAGATAAAGCCAGGAGAGTTCGTATGTCTGGTGGGGATGTCTGGCGCGGGCAAATCAACGTTGCTCAAGATGTTAACCAAAGAAGAGCGGCCGACGTCCGGCAATGTTTTTATTGAGGGGGTGGACCTTGCCGATATTAAGGACAGCGATATCCCTTATTTACGCCGAAAGATCGGCACCGTTTATCAGGACTTCAAATTATTGTCTAAGAAAAATGCCTATGAGAATGTGGCTTTTGCAATGGAGGTGTCCGGCGCCGCGGCCGAAGAGATAGAGAAAGACGCGCCGCAGATTTTATCTATTGTCGGCTTGAGAGATAAATTGGAGAGCTTTCCCGAACAATTGTCTGGCGGCGAGAAACAGCGGCTGGCCATCGCGCGCGCCATGATACACCGGCCCAAGATACTTCTGGCCGATGAGCCGACCGGCAACTTGGATTTGGTAAACAGCTATGACGTGGTAAAATTATTATTGAAGATAAATGAGCTTGGCACGACGGTAGTCTTGGCTTCGCATGATACTAACATTGTAAATACCATCGGGCGCAGGGTGGTGAGCATGGATAAGGGCAAAATAGTCCGCGATCAAACTCACAATGGGAGATATGTAATATAATATGGCTACAAATTTCAAAAAAATTATTGATTCCGGGTGGACGAATTTCAGGCGTAACAGCTATCTGAGTTTTGCCGCGACCAGCATTATGGCTTTGGTTTTGATATTGTTTTTGGGGCTTTTATCGCTTCAGTTTTTGAGCTCGCAGATAGTCGCATCATTACAGGAAAAAATTGACATCAGCGCCTATTTCAAGGCGGATGCCACCGAAGAACAGGCGCTTAAGATCAAATCCGACCTTTCAATTCTACCGGAAGTCGCCAATGTAACTTATATTTCCCAGGAACAGGCCTTGGCTGATTTCAGGGCGCGCCACGCGCAGGATGAGCTGATTCAGGAATCTTTGGAACAGCTGGACGGCAATCCTTTGGCGGCGTCGCTGAACATAAAAACCAAAGATACGTCGCAGTACGCGGCAATTGCAGAATTTTTGGAGGCGAGCGCGCTCCGTAGCGTAATTGATAAAATTAATTTTTATGAAAACAAGGGGGTAATTGAGCGAATAGAAAGCATTTCGCGCGGCATCAGGGGCTGGGGCCTGATAGTAACACTGGTGCTTGTCCTGATTGCGGTTATGGTCACGTTTAATACTGTCCGGCTTACTATTTTCAGCCAGAAGCAGGAGATAGAGATAATGCGCCTCGTCGGCGCTTCCAACTGGCATATACGCGGGCCATATTTGGCCGAAGGCGGATTATACGGATTGTTTGCCGCAGTTATAGCGCTCGCTGTTTTTTACCCGATTGCCTTTTTTGCTTCAGACAAAATTGCCGCTTTCGCACCCGGCATCAACTTTTTCGGTTACTTTCTTGTCGGAGTGCCGCAGGTCGTGGTGATGGTCGTTCTGCTTGGCGTATTTCTCGGCGTAGTCTCAAGCGCAATAGCGATAAAGAGACACCTTAGGATTTAGTTTTTATTTTCTATTTGCTAATTTTAGGCGTTGTAAAAACGCTTTTTTTATTGTAGAATTTGTTAGATTTGCCGGGCCCGCCTGCAACGCTATGCGTAGCATTGCGGGCAGGTCATCTAAACATGTTTTTCTATACGTACGTTTTAAAAAGTCAAAAGGATGGGCAGTTATATATTGGCTGGACTACTGATTTAAATAAGCGGGTAATTATGCACAATAGGGGAGGCGTAGGTGCGACTAAGTATAGAATGCCGCTAGATTTGTTATATTACGAAGCTTGCAAATCAAAGACGGGAGCTATTTCTAGAGAAAAACAACTGAAAACAGGTTTTGGAAGAGCGTACTTAAAAAGAAGATTGCAATAATTATTGCCGGGTCATCTAATGGTAGGATACATGACTCTGAATCATGTCATCTTGGTTCGAATCCAAGCCCGGCAGCAAAACTTGCATTAACCACAGAGATGTGGTATAATTAAATTATCTTGATTCGAGATAAAGGAGACTGCCATGCAACTGGAGAAAGTGAAAGTCGGATTGAAAGTGAAGACAAGTAAGCGGCTCGGCAAAACTACGGGCATGCTCATTGCCCAGAAGCATCTCGACGCTCGCCAGCCCAACAGGGAAGGCGAAGTGTCAGGATATGTTCCTGGACGTGGTGGCGATGTTTGGTGGGTCACCCACAACGACGGCAGCACGGGAGCCTACATGTTCGACGAGTTCAGCCCTGTCTGAAGCCCTGCACGGAGAGCACCACGCTCTTCCAGTGTGGGGCTCTTTCGTTTTAATATACTTCGTCGCTAGAACTGGCAAGTAGAAATTGCTACGATTATTCATAATCCAAGTTCTAACGTCTATTACGGCTCGCAATAAGTTGCAGAAAAAATTTCAAGCAAAAACTTGATTTTTTTGTTTATTTATTGTATGATGTGAGCAGACTAAATATGGGTCTAACTCTTTTTAAAGGAAAAGACGCGTAGCTAACTGATGACTGATAAAATCGAACAACATAAGCACGAAAAAACAGCGAGTTTTTACGGCCTGGGTATCGCTCCCAGGCTTTTAGATATTCTGGAGAGGTCTGGTTTCAAGTCGCCGACGCCTATTCAGTCTCAGGCGATTCCTGTAGCGATACAGGGCAAGGATATAGTCGGCATCGCCCAGACCGGGACCGGCAAGACCTTGGCATTCGGCATTCCCATGCTTCAACGTTTGGCCCAGATCAAGGGGCAAGGGTTGGTGATTTTGCCTACGCGAGAATTGGCACTGCAGGTGGATGAGGCTCTTGTCAGAATAGGTAGAGATATCAAATTGAGGACGGCGGTTTTGATCGGCGGTGCCTCGCTTGCTCCTCAAAGGCGAGCCATTGCATCTAAGCCGCATGTTATTGTTGCTACTCCAGGCCGTTTATTAGACCACTTACAGCAAAAGAATATACATTTGAACGATGTTAAAATCGTAGTTTTGGATGAGGCCGATAGGATGCTAGACATGGGGTTCGCTCCCCAGATAAACCAAATCTTTCGCGTGTTGCCCAGGGATCGGCAGACCATGCTTTTTTCGGCGACCATGCCACCGGAGATTATGAGGATGGCGGCCGGCCACATGAAACTGCCGATACGAGTGGAAATGTCGCCAGCGGGGACGACCGTTGAAAGTGTTACCCAGGAGCTCTTTATTGTGGGCAGCCATCAGAAATCTCCTCTTTTAAATAAATTGTTGGAGAGCTATCTTGGCTCAGCTCTCGTATTTACCAGGACAAAGTATGGCGCCAAGAAGGTTATGCGCCAATTGAAGGCCGTCGGTATCAGTGCCGCGGAGATACATTCCAACCGTTCTCTTAATCAACGGCACGAGGCGCTGGAAGGATTCAGGTCCGGCAAATATCGGGCGCTGGTTGCTACCGACATCGCTTCACGGGGCATAGACGTAAGGGGTATTGAGCTGGTGGTTAATTATGATCTGCCATCAAGCCCGAATGATTATGTTCATCGCATCGGCCGGACGGCGCGTGCCGGAGCCAGTGGTCATGCGGTTACATTTGCCATGCCGGAAGAGTTTAGAGAAGTTCGCGCCATAGAGCGGCTTATTCGCAAGAGTTTGCCGTTGTCCAAATTGCCCGAACTGCCTGCTTCGCCGGCCGGCCGGCCGGCTATAGTGCCGGTTCCGGCTACGCGGTTCGGGTCTATGCCGCAATATCGGCCAAGCAGGCCTTCGCATAATCAGCCGGGCCGTCGCAGGAGTAGCTTTTCTCGCCGCGATGCGGGTCGCGGCAGAGGATTTAGATAAATTTAAAATGAAGCTCCATGGGCCTACGCCCATGGTATCTCTGGCACCTAAGGTGCCAGAGATACCCGCACAGCGGCTATTCAGCCGCATCATTGCGACGCGGAGCTTGAAGCTTAAACCCCTCCGCTCAGCCGAGCTTTGCTCGGCTTCGCTCCGGGGCTTGGTTTCATCCCTCGAGCTTACGCTCTGGGGATTCGCCTCAGGTTTAATAAGGATTTTTCTCTTTAAACAATATGCTAATAGATAATGTTACGATTAAGGTAAAGGCCGGAAACGGCGGCGATGGCAAGGCCGCTTTTAATAGCAATATGATGAGTCTTGGACCGGTTGGCGGAAACGGCGGAAACGGCGGCGATGTTTATTGTGAAGGAGTCTCTGATTTGAGCGCGCTGGCCCAGTTCAGAAATAAAAAGGAGGTTAAGACGGAAAATGGCGGTAACGGCAGAGGTCAATCTGTAGACGGAACAGACGGCAAAGATCTGATACTTAAAATTCCGGTAGGGACGGTAATTACTAATGTTGAAACCGGACTGGCGAGAGAAATAGTTAAGATCGGCGAAAGAATATTGATAGCCCATGGTGGCCGAGGCGGGATAGGTAATTTTAAGTTTCGCTCCGCCACCAATACCAGTCCCAAGCAATTTACAAAAGGCAAGGCCGGAGACGTATTTGCTATCAGCTTTGAACTAAAATTGATAGCAGACGTTGGTCTTGTCGGTTTGCCAAATGCCGGTAAATCAAGCTTGCTTAACGAACTTACTAACGCCAAGAGCAAGGTGGCGAACTATCCATTTACTACGCTTGAGCCCAGTTTGGGCGTTTATTATGAACTTATCTTGGCTGATATCCCCGGTCTTATTGAGGGCGCTTCAGCGGGCAAGGGCTTGGGCATAAAATTTCTTAAGCATATTGAACGGACAAAAATAATTTTTCATCTAATTTCGGCAGAATCGGATAACCCCTCGGCCGATTATACTGTTATTAGAAAGGAGCTGGGATATTACAGCCAAGCTCTAGCCGGTAAGTCAGAGCACATTTTTTTGACTAAAAGTGATCTGGTTTCTGAAGAAGATCTAAAAAATAAATTGGACGCGCTAAAGAAAATAAACAAAAATGCCGTTGCGATATCAATACATGATGAAGCGAGTATGGTTGGAGTCAAAGAAATACTGAACAAAATAAAATCGGAGAGGTTGTAAATTTCAACTTTTGTTTTAGAATGACCATAGCCATTTAAAAACTAAATACAGGAGTTTTTATGGAAATCTTGGTTGGTGCCGGATTTTTATTGGTGACACTGGTCCTTCTCAATACTACCGTGCAGGACCGACTCAAGCGATGTTTTTTCCAATATCCCACGGCTATATTTGGGGTGCCGTGGCTTTTGACAATATCCGCCTGTCTTATTGCGGCGCATTATTCAACATCCGTTCCCGACTTTATTAATGCGTTTTGTCTGGTCTCTATTTATATCTTTTTGCCGGTTTTTCTCTTGTATGAAAGTGGCAGTTGGTATTTACCTAAACAAAAAGAAGCGCACTGGATAGAATTTCTTGTGATGCTTTGTCTGTGGCTGCCGATAGAATATGCTATGTGGAACGGTTGGCTTAGCGCGCATTTCCACCATTTAGCGCATATCATCGCATCCGGAACGGCGGTAATTTTGGCTCTCTGCTTGTTCTTATTATTTAGGGGAATGACGGGGATGAAATATAACTTGCCGCGCGGACATAGGGATTTTATTCTGCCGTTTTACGGTTTACTTGCTGCCGCGGCGATATTGATTCCGTTCGGTCTCATGCTTGGATTCATCGGTCCGTTTCGTATTCCGGCGGATTTGTCTTTTATCAAAACTGCCAAAATATTCGGCGGAATTATAATCGGAATCGCTCTTCCCGAAGAAATTTTGTTCAGGGGATTGATACAGAATTGGTTAATGCAGAAATTCGGAGCTTCAAATATGACCATTTTTGCCGCGGCCTTGATTTTCGGCCTTGCGCATTTAAATAACGGTCCGCAAGCATTGCCCAATTGGCGATATATGTTCGTGGCTACAGTTGCCGGTTTTATCTACGGCAAAGTATTCCAAAAGTCGTCCAGCATTTTTTCCTCTGCCGGCTTGCATGCTTCCGTTAACACAATAAGGCATCTTTTTTTCGTATAGGAGGGCGCAATGGTTATGGGTACGAGGAAGAGATCGGCATGGGCGCAGCTTTTTTGGGTCGTATGTTTTTTTGCCGTTATTATGTTCGGTGTTTGGCGGGGTTACGACATTCACAATTACGATTGGTTTTACGGTTTGATTCTGATGGGCATGGCCGGACTCAGCGGTTTTTACAGTGATGGTTTGCGTAAACTAGGATTTTGGCCCAAGAATTTTAAAAATTGTTTTTTGGAATACGGAAAGAAACTGCTGATATTGGCAGGTTTAATTTTCTTCTTGGGTTTGTGGTTCGGCACGGTTAGATATACTGCTCCGTCGCTGATTTTATTGAACTTGAGCTACGGAGTGATGTGGGGATTCTTACAGCAATGCATTTTGAACGGATTTTTCGTTAACAGATTGGCCGGATTTTTTGAAAATGAAAACAATGCCGGAATTAAGTGGGGCGCCGGCGGTTTGTTTGCTTTAGCCCATATGCCTAATTGGTTTTTAATGGCAGTGACTTTTTTTGGCGGCTGGGTTTGCGCGAAAATATATTTGAAACATAGAAACTTATATTTTTTGGGTTTGGCTCATGCGATAATCGCCCTTTTGCTTTATCTTTTTGTTCCCGATTCAATCGGCCATCATCTCGTGGTCGGGCCTGAATATTTCAAAAATTAACCCCCCTCTTTTTACAAAAAGAGCGGGGGTTTAACTTTTGCCTTGACTCATATTTTTATCCGAGTATCGTATTAGATGTTGCGTTTTCGTTCTTTTACTAATGAGGAGGAGCAATGGGTTTCTTTAGGGTCAGTGCGTATTGTTTGATCTTATTTTTGTTCATGGCGCTTGAATCATCGGCTCAGCAAAATTCGGCACAGAACGTTGCCGGTAATGAAAAAGTTTACGGCGATATTTATTTTCGCGTGGGACCCAGCGGTATGCCCGTGTATCCGCGAGGAGCTGGTAACAATGAACACTGGGAAACGGGTATCAACCTGAAGCTGGAGTATAAAAAAACGCAATTTTATTTTGCGCCGATGATCGTGGGAGCGGCAACCTTTGACAATCCGGACCGTTTCCAATTTTTAGCCGGCGGTTCATATAGATTGCCGAAAAGATTTACCTTGCAAGCCATTCTTTTTGATGCCTATTCTCTTAATAATATTCCGCCGGTTGATCCGAAAGCACGGAGGCCGACATCAGGCGTAAATTCTTTTTGGCTGGGTGGCAGTTGGGATTTTGAAAAACGTCAAATCCAGGTTTTGATGTTTGCAAGGTACGGTCTTGAAAGCAACGAGCCGGTTTTTTATACTCACTTTTCTAAACCCTATGCACGCTGGCACTTCGGCGTGGATTCCGTAACTAAGCTCACAAAAAATACGCATCTTATTTTAAAACCCGAAATCTACGTGAGCAATCATGTAAATATCGGGCGGGCTATGCTGAATTTAGGAGTTGAGCGGCAATTGCATAAGCGACTGCTGATTGGCGGATATTATACCGCATATCAGAATTTGGGCATTCCCAGCGGTACCGTCAACTATCGCGGTCTCCCATTACGCGAAACAGCTGACCGATTATTTTTTGGATTTCGTATTCCGTTCGGAGACAGCCGTTAAATGTAAAAACGTCATTTTTATGACGTTTTCTTTTTGGCAAAACGTTGTTTCCTGCTACAATTAGTATTAATGGCAGAAGAACTAAAATTTCCCGATGGATTTTTATGGGGGTCGGCTACAGCCAGTTATCAAGTAGAGGGCGGGATAGAAAATAATGATTGGGCTCAAGCCGCACGAGAGGGGAAGGTACCAGCGGCCGGCCGAGCTTGCGATCAATACAATCGTTATAGGGATGATTTTGATATTGCAAAATCACTTGGGCAGAATGCCCACCGGTTTTCAATTGAATGGGCAAGGATAGAGCCGGAGGAGGGGAGTTTTGATGAGGCCGCAATTGAACATTATCGTGGAGTTCTGGGGGCATTGCGTGAGAGGGGACTGGAGCCGTTCGTGACGCTTTGGCATTTCACTTTGCCCGTTTGGTTCGCGCGCATTGGCGGTTTTGAAAACAAAAAAGCGCCTTTTTATTTTGCGCGGTATTGCGAGTATGTGGTTAAGGGTCTAGGGGATAGTGCCAGGTTTTGGATGACCATCAATGAGCCAATGATTTATGCAAGCCAGGGATATTTCCGGGGTATCTGGCCGCCGTTCAGCAGAAACATTCTCAAGTTTAAGAGGGTTGTGGATAACTTAATCACGTCGCACAATATAGCATATAAAAAAATAAAGGGAATGAAGTCTGATCTGCAGATCGGCATTGCCAAAAATAATATAGATTTTGATTCAACAAGATTCAACTTAGTCGGCCAGCTTGTCAAATTTTTCGGATACTTTATTTGGAAGCACTATTTTTTTAAAAAAATTCGGTCCCGTCAAGATTTTATAGGACTTAATTACTATTTTCATAAGCACTTTGGTTATAAAATTTATGAAGAAAAGTCAGACATGGGTTCAACCATATATTCTCCGGCCATTCACCATGTGTTAACGGAGCTAAAAAAGTACCGCAAGCCGGTCTATATTACCGAAAACGGAATCGCCGATGCCACAGATGCCAAGCGGGCCGAATTTATAAAAGAGCATTTACGCTGGGTGCATCGTGCAATTCATGATGGAGTTGACGTCCGCGGTTATTTTTACTGGTCGCTTTTGGATAATTTTGAGTGGGATAAAGGTTTTAAGCCGCGATTCGGACTGGTTGAAATGAATTACGAGACAATGGGGCGCAATATCCGGCCATCGGCGTATGAGTACGCGAGAATCTGTAAAACTAACTCTATTATTCTAGATTCTAACTTCTAGATTCTAGTTTCTTTACTATGACCTGGGTCTATCTCATAATCATTGCACAATTCTTGCTTGCTATTGTCACCATCGTTGACAAGCACTTTGTTACCTCGGCCCTGATCGGCAAGCCGGTAGTTTATACTTTTTATATTGGTATTATGTCGGTGGCTGCAATTTTACTTTTGCCTTTTGGCGTTGTGCTCACTCCCACTTCCGATGTATTGCGGCTTTCGCTTATAGCCGGCGTAAGCTATGTTTTCTCGTTGCTATTTTTATACAAATCTCTCAAGCTGTCTGATGCATCGGATGTGGCACCGGCATTGGGAGCGATTAGTGCTATCGCGACACTTGGTCTTAGCGTGATATTTCTGAATGAAAGCCCGGCCGGTAATTTTATGTACGGATTTATCCTCCTTATTTTAGGTACGTTCATAACTTCTTATTTTCATCTTACCAAGAAAGCGACATTATTTTTGATCGTCGCCGGCGTTTTGTTCGGCCTATCCACCGTTTTTCTTAAAGAGCTTTTTAATCAGACGGTATTTTGGAATGGTTTTTTCTGGTCGCGCTTAGCCAATATTTTGGGAGTGGCGTTGCTGCTGCTCTGGCCGGGCAATGCTAGGGCTATCTTGGGCAATTTTAAAACCTCGTCCACCAGCACCAAAACCGCCGTTGTGGCCAATAAGTTCATTGCAGGTTTCGCCTTCCTTTTGATACTTTATGCGATAAAACTGGGCGATGTTTCCATAATAAATGCTTTAACCGGCATCCAGTTCGCATTTTTATTACTTCTGACAATTTTGCTCGCCAAGAGATTTCCAAAATATTTTTACGAAACCACGCATCACCATGCCATTTTGCGCAAAACCATTGCGACCGTCATAACTGCCTCCGGTCTTGCTATTTTGTTTTTGTGACCGGCAGCTGTGATGCCGCCATACCTATGAAAATAAAAAAACTAAAAATACTTCTAATTGCAATATTTCTACTGGCAGCCATTTTTTATGTTTTATCATTGAGGCCGCTGCCGGAAACGATAACCTATGGAGTTTCATTCAGTAAGCTCCACTCTGACGAGCTAGAACTTGATTGGAAAGAAACCCTTCTCGCGATTTTAGATGACCTTGGCGTTAGGCATGTACGCTTTTCAGCTCATTGGCCTATGGTTGAACCGGAAGATGATAAATTTAATTTTTCCGAGCTGGATTTCCAGATGGACGAGGCGCGCAAGCGTAATGTATCGGTAATATTGGCGGTTGGCCGGCGTTTGCCGGGCTGGCCCGAATGTCATGAACCAGACTGGTTGAAGTCGGAAGCCGGAAATCGGAAGTCTGAAACTGAAGCTGTGGCGTATAGACAAGAGCAGACTTTGAAATATATTGAGCGAGTGGTAGTTCGTTACAAGAGTTACGAGAATATTAAATACTGGCAAGTGGAAAATGAGCCCCATCTGTCGTTTTTTAGCCGTTCTTTATGCGGTCCGCTAGATGAGGAATTTTTGCAAAAAGAGATAGCTCTTGTCCATAAGATTGACCCGTCACGGCAGGTGTTAATAACCGACAGCGGAGAGTTTGGAACGTGGTATAAGGCATACCGGCATCATGGAGAGGTTTTTGGTACCAGCATGTATCTTTATGTTTGGTGGAAGTGGGGGCCCATACGCTACCCTATCACACCGGCATTTTTTAGGATTAAGCAAGGTTTAATTGAACTAGTATACGGTAAAAAACCCAAAATCCTGATAGAACTTTCAGCTGAACCGTGGCTGCGCCAGCCGATTGTCGGCACGCCAAACGAGATTTTATTAAGCCGTATGGGCATAGACAAGTTCAATGAGATGATTGATTTTGCAAGCAAGACCGATTTTGATACCCAATATCTTTGGGGTGCGGAATGGTGGTACTGGCTCAAAAAAAATGGTATTACTGATGACCATTGGGACAGAGCTCAAGAATTATTTAAATAATAAACCATGTTCGGATTAATTTTAACTTCGCTTGGAGCCGCGTTTGAAGAAATTGCTGTTTCCATAGGTAAAAAGAAAGCAAGAGAAAAGAAAGAAACCATTTACGCGATGGCATTTTTGTTTTTGTTTTGGGGGACGTTCTGGTTTTTAGCGGTGATACTTTATAAATGGAGCTTTGCTTTTTCATTGGCATCTTTGCCAACTTTTTCTGTGCGTTTCGTACTTGAAGTGGTGCAGGTGTATATTTCCATGAAGGCGTTTGTTTTGGCGGAATGAAGCACCTACGGTTTTGTTCGCACTGGCACTCTTCCGTTACTTCTCATTGCGGACATATCGCTTGGTTATTCTATTTTTCCGGAGCAGATTGCCGGCATAATTTTGATTGTTGCAGCGCTTCTGGTTTTGTCGCTGAATCACGGTATACAAAGAGAAGGGCTGGGTCTTGTCGCTTATTCAACCGTAGGGGCAGTTGCCACAATTTCGTTGTATAAATACAATATTACTAATTTTAACTCTGTGGAAACGGAACAATTTTTGATGCATTTATTTTTATTGGTATTTTTCTATTTTGCTGCCATAAGAAAACACGAACAAAATCCGCTTAAACTTCTCAAAGAAAAAATATTTTTCACTCAATCTTTCACGGAGGGCCTGGGGTCGGTATTAATCAGTTTTGCTTATCTTTTCGCGCCCGCTTCCATTATTACTTCCGCCAAGCGGTCAGCTTCTGTATTTTGGGCTATTTTGTCAGGCAGTATATATTTTCATGAAAAAAATATCACGGTAAAAATTATTTCTTTTATGCTTTTGGTGGCGGGTGTGATTTTGCTGGTCGTCTAAGCGGGGTGTGTAATAAAAAATTAGCCGGAAACCGAAATATATAAAAAATGTCAAATTTAAGAAAAATTTTAATAATGGGAGCCGCCGGCGTAGCCGGCGGTCTCATTGCCATAATTTTTATCATGCCTATATTGTTAAGGGTTGGTTTTTGGAATACGACGGCGATTTTAAGCGGACCGACAATCTCGCCGCAACCAACCAAGAGCGTCAATTCCGAGCCCAGCGTCACTTTTCAGCCAAATTATTTTTCCCAAGCCATTAACAAAATCCAGCCAAGCGCTGTCGCCGTCCAAAGTTTCTCCGGTGGCACCTTAATCCGCTATGGCAGCGGAATAATACTGACTCAAGATGGACTGTTCGCCACTCTTAATTCCATTGTTCCCGTTAATGCCGGTGTCATACAGGTAACTAACAGCGGCAAAATTTACAAAGCCAAAGTGGTTTTTCGCGATTACACCAAAAACATTGCCATTGTTTCAATGGCCGAGGAAAATAACCTTCAAGTAGTCAGATTGAGATTGGAATCGCCGGTATTAGGGCAAAAATTACTGGTTTTTGCAGAGGCGGTAGATTTCAGCGAAGACAAACCGCTGATTAATGAAGCCCTGGTTTCACAAGTAGAAAAAAACAGCAGCCAGTTTAAACTGGCGCTTTCCTATGAGCCGAGTTTTTATGGGGCCGCGATAACGGATAATGAAGGAATGGTATTGGGTTTGCTTGATTTTCGTAACCAGAAACCGGCCGTTATTATGTCAAAAACCTTGGATAATGTGCTGAATGCTTACTTGACCAACAACAGTAAATTGTAGTAGTGATTAGTAGATGAAGTCAGGGGACAATCTAATCAAAACTTTCGCAGGCTGTTTTAGATTAATTGCCAAACTTAATGCCGGCATCAAGGACGGCTTTTTTGTTGATTTAATATCGGAAGAATCAGAGAAACTTTTAGCCGGATATATTAAATTTTTAAAGATAGAAGGGGACGAATTAGACAATTCTTACGTCGCACAAAACCATATTTTGCAACAAAAAATTGTCGCAAAATATCCCTACATTGTGCAACGTAGTGTCTATGTCGCACAATGTAGAGTGGAATTAACTTCTCAAATCAAAAAGCTTTTGAACTTATTAAATATCTTGAACTATTTAAATTTATCAAATCCGACCACTCCCCTGCTTTTGGAACGGGAACTTTTGAAACTCCAATTATTGTTAGCTCGTAGCAAGCCGCTTTTAACCATCAAAGTAAGAGGGGTTGATAATATAAAAAACCAGGAAAAATCCGATAAAAATTTAAAGAAATCGTCAGAACTGCAGAAACTCGGAACGGTTCATAAAGAAATCGCTGAATTTATTGGAAGCAAAGAGCGAGTCCAGAATGTTGAAGTTTTCGCTCAATTTGCCGACACTACCCGGCGCACTCTGAAACGTAAATTGAGCGAACTGGTTAAAGCCGGTGGTATCAAACGCCTCGCCCTCGGCAAAAAAGTTTTTTATTCAGTGGTTTGATGTCGTATTTTATATGGTACTTAATCTAGAGGGCTCAATCCGGGGCTTGAAATATGGCCCAACATAATGATTGCATATTTATTGAATGTTGATAAGTTTCTAGACGTGATATGAGAATAAAAAATAATTCCCTAACCTTTAATATTCTTAGAGTCATTAAGGATTTTTTAAATGAAACCAAAGAAGCCGTGAGTGATCTTGGTCCGAGTTTTGGCGCTCTGATGTCCCGTAAAAGCTTGGGCGAAGTGTTATCGGCGATGCCCGGGTATAAAAGCAGTCAGGCCAGTTATAAATGGAATTATTACGCTTCCTTTAACCGGCTTAAGAAAAATGGTTTTATAAAATTTTCAAATAAGGATCAATTTGTGCTTACCGAAAAAGGCAAAGGTATTTTGGTGAAATTTGATATTGATGCCATAAAACTTCGTGATTTTGATCCTAATAAGTGGGATAATACTTGGCGGGTTTTGATTTTTGATATTCCCGAATTAACACGAGTTGTCAGAAATCTTTTTAGGGACAAGATACAAGAACTTGGGTTTTATACCTTGCAAAAAAGTGTTTATGTCACGCCAGTTGTTTGTGAGAAAGAGATAATGGAGTTGGCTTATTTGCTTAAAATAAGGAACGGGGTAGATATAATTCATGCTTTAAAATTAGGCCGTAAAGAACTAGCAGCTAAGAAATTCTTTGGTATCCAGTGATTTTTTAATTGTTTTCCTAGCCTTTTTTGAGTTTTTTTAATAATTGAATGTTTGAATGCGGCCGCATTCAAACATTCAATTATGTGTATAGGCTGTGGATAAGTTGGTTGACTGACTGGGGATAGCTTGTGTAGGATTGGAG
>JACOZZ010000062.1 GCA_016181055.1 Candidatus Yanofskyibacteriota bacterium | reverse complement strand
CGTAGAGACTACACGTCGGCCCCCTCCCCATGCGTGGAGAGGGGTGAAGATATAGTCCATGCCACTCGAAAGAGATGGAAAAACATGAACAAGGCACGGGTAGGAGAACCTGCTCGTGGATCACCTCCTTTCTAAATCTTCTAAAAGGGATTTAGAGCAATGTAGTCGATATAGATTGTGCCCTGTTTGTTTGTCGATAGACGATCACGGGGTATGATCTATGGCTGGCCGATACAGCTTAATCTATCGGCGTTTCGGAATGTCGAAAATTCCAAATCTGGTTAACGATAAAAGACCGCGAAAAAGAATCTAGAATCTAGAAAATAGAATCTAGAATAACCCTAATCAAAACCCGCCGAAAGGCGGGTTTTGATTTATGATCTTATTTAATATTTAATTTGATAAGTGATTGTAATGTTTACCGAAATCTCATTTTCGCCGGACGGTAATGATGGGCCGGATACGCCTCCGCCGCCCATGCCTTTCGCTTCCACAAAATAAGGCCCGGGATAGCCGCTGAATCCTTCCGAAAAATTCACAATCTTGCCAAGCTTAATTCCGATTTGACCCTTCAGTTCGTCTGCTTTTTTCTTGGCGTCGGCAATTGCTTTGGCGCGCGCCTCCGACTTTAGTTTCTCCGGGTCTTCTACTGAAAACCCGAGATTGTTGACATTGTTCACGCCTACCGAAACTAAACCGTCTATTATTCCGCTTAATTTATCAAAATTCCTGATTTTTATTTGGAAGCTTTGGGTTACTTGATAGCCAATAATTTTGGGCTGGCCATCTCTTTCTGGCGGCATAACGGACGGCTCTGATTGATTATAGATAATCGGCCGGGGATTGGAATATTTCGGATATATATTGTAAGAAGTTGTTTTAACATCTTTATCCTCAATATCCTGTTTTTTTAGGAAATCTGTAACTTTTTGTGATTTTTTAGAATTGTCATCTTGAGCCGCCTTGGAGGTAACAGCTTCGGTTATGATGCTGAACTCAACCATAGCAATATCCGGCTTTGCCATTACTTTTCCCTCGCCGCTAAATGACACGGTATTTGTGGTGGCTGCGGTGTTGAGCTTCTGATTAATGCTGACTAATAAAAATACTGCGAAAATAACAACCAGTGCCACTGACGACCAATATACTATTGTTTTTTGTAATTTATCCATATAATTGTATATTACCAGTTTAGTTATGCCCAAACAAGAACTCTATTTGATTCTAAACAATATCCGCAGCGCCTACAACATCGGCTCTATTTTCCGCACGGCTGACGGGGTGGGTATATCAAAAATATATCTGTGCGGCATTTCACCAACGCCGGAAGTCAATGATAACCCTTCCTCGCTTCGCTCATCAGGGTCTTCGAGCAAGCTCTCGAAAACCGCCCTGGGGGCGGAAAAAACAGTGCCGTGGGAATATCACAAGCAAGCATTGCGGTTAATCAAAAAACTTAAAAATCAAAATTCAAATCTCAAAATTATTGGATTAGAACAGACCAATAAAAGTATGAATGTTTTTAAATTTAAGCCGCAATTTCCGCTAGCTCTGATTGTGGGCAATGAAGTGCACGGCTTAAATAAAAAAATCCTGTCATACGCGGACAAGATTATTGAGATACCAATGTATGGCAAAAAAGAATCGCTTAATGTTGCAGTGGCAACAGGAATTGCATTATACAAACTTTTAGAAAAGCAAAATGCTTCCCGTGATTAATTGATTGCTACGGTTTTTCTTTTTGAAATTTCGTATGTTAAAAAACCATTGTAAGCTGACTGTACTTCCCAACCAAGTTTCTGACATTTTGCACAGAGAGCCCATATTGCTTGGGGTGGATTTCCGGGTAGTACATTATTTCCAAAATCAATATTATGTTCTGTTTTTCCAGTTTTCACGTTTTTTGTTTGACTACATACGTGGCATCTGATGCTTGGCATCTGACCCCTTTTCTGTTTTAAAAAATTCTATTGTGAGACTACCACATAAAACTCTAGAGCGCAAACTTTTTAGCGATGGCTATCGCTATGTGATTGGCGTGGATGAAGTCGGAATGGCCTGTCTAGCGGGCCCGGTTTATGTCTGCGCGGTTTTGTTTACGCCAAAATTTTTCCAAAAAACCCACAAAAAATTACACTGGCTGCGCGATTCCAAACAGCTTCTGCCGCACCAAAGAGAGAAATTTTATAACGAACTTATAAAAGAGCGGGGAATTAGATATCAACTGGCTTCCTGCAGCCCAAAAATAATAGATAAAATAAATATCTATCAAGCGGCGAGATTGGCAATGAGGAGAGCCATCGGAAAATTAGTAGTAAGTAGTAAGTATCAAGTAGTAAGTAATGGCAAGAAAACCCAAAAAATTTCCCTTACTACTAACTACTTAATACGTAATACGATAGTCCTCGTTGACGGTAAAACCCAAATCGCCGGACTTAACTTACCTCAAATGGCAATTGTAAAAGGTGACCGCAAGGTTTTCTCTATCGCCTGTGCTTCTATTATAGCCAAGGTTACCAGAGACCGCGTTATGTCACGCCTTGCCAAGCGCTACCCCAAATACGGCCTTGAAAAACATAAGGGCTACCCAACCAAACTGCATAAAGCCATGCTTACCCAACATGGCATTTGCGAAATACACAGGAGGTCCTTTAAACCAGTTGCCGAATTATTGTAGAAACATAAATTATCTTCATAGTTTTCATAAAAAAAATGGCCCGGCGAAAAATTGCGTACGGGCCAAGATCCCAAAATCAAATGACTAAGGGATCATGAAAGGACTACGAGAGGACGAGAAGCGACGTGCCAGTACCGGCTGGCATACCTGTCGAAGTTGACACTCGTCAGACCGCCGAGGCCGCGGTTACCGCCGAGGAGACGGAAGGAGACATCGAAAGAATCAGCTAGCCAGACCCACATGATGAATTTGCCGCGGTTAAGGTCGTACAAATTCCCGATAGCATTGAATTCGCTGGCTCGCTCCAAACGGAGATTCCCTCGCGGGAATCCCAGTTTTGACGACATGTAACCAAGGACAACCTGGATCCATTCGTCATTGGTTATGGCAAATCGCGAATCCATCGGTGTCTCATCGTACTTGCCGACGAGTTTCTCCCGGCGGAGACGCTCAAAGAGAGGTGCCCAGGGGTCGTTGGTGAAGACCTGGGTTCCGGCGTTGTAGTCTACACCGATTGAGAAGTCGGCGAGGTACCAGCCGGAACGGAGCTTGGTCGGGACTAAGCCGGGGATGGCCTCGCCGATCTTCCCCTCCCAAAGCTTCTGGTAGAACCAGGCGTTGGGACGGATCCACCGCTTGGGCAGGCGACAGCCCTCGGTCAGGTCAAGCTCGGGCAGGAAGACGGGACGCAGATTGTATCGCGCCCAGAATTCCAACCGTTCCTCGGTTACAATTGCCGGTAGCGGAGCTACTTCCAGACAGTGTCTGCCAAACATACGCCGAAGCGCTCGCTGGCAATCAGAAACCACCTTGGTAAGCGCCGGCGACTCCAAATTGACTCCGGGAGCCGACCAAAGGACATTCTGAAACTTCCGAATCAGTTCTCCCTTGTTGTGCTCCCAGTAATCTGCCACGGTAAATGGCAGATCGGTG
Organism: Candidatus Yanofskyibacteriota bacterium; assembly: GCA_016181055.1. Taxonomy (GTDB): domain Bacteria; phylum Patescibacteriota; class Minisyncoccia; order 2-02-FULL-40-12; family IGHO2-01-FULL-4-A; genus 2-01-FULL-44-17. The sequence continues at coordinate 5,479 of JACOZZ010000062.1, read as the reverse complement.
GGAACGGATTGTTGTGCGGCTGAACCAATTTCTTTCATCTGGCTCGGCGTAATCGTTTGGACGGACCCAGTTTTAGACATGGGCAAATCCTCCTTGGTTTTTAAAGCGCTTTCCACGCTGTTTTACTGCATTCTAATTATACCAAATTTAAAGACAAAAAGCAAGGGGTTTACATGGCTTAGTGAATTCACATAAAATTAAGTAATGATACGTATCGCAATCAATGGGTTTGGTAGAATTGGTCGGATATTTTTCAGGCAGGCATTTGCTTTGCCCTCCGAAGCCTTGGCGAAGGATGGGACGCCGCAGCTGGATATTGTGGCGATTAATGATTTGGGAACACCGGAAAATTTGGCATACCTGCTTAAATACGATACCGTCTATGGCCGCTACGAAAAAGAGGTTTCGCATAAAGATGGCGCTCTAGTCATTGATGGGAAAGAAATCAGAGTTCTCAACGAAAAAGACCCGGCTAAACTCCCGTGGAAGGATTTAGGTGTTGATATAGTTATTGAATCAACCGGGGTTTTTGATTCGCGTGATAAAGCAGCGGCTCATCTGGATGCCGGGGCCAAGCGTGTGATAATCACGGCTCCAGCTAAAGACGAAATTACTCCCACGGCTACTCCTGGTCTGCTTGAAAATACAAAGTTAGACAAAATAACTTCCAATGCTTCCTGCACAACTAACGCAGTTAATCCAGTCATGTCCGTAATGATGGCAAATCCGGGCGTGCAAAAAGCGATACTGACAACCGTCCATGGCTATACGGCAACGCAGGGCCTCGTAGACGGTCCCGATAAAAAGAGTGACTTCCGCCGCGCCCGCGCGGCAGCGCAAAATATCGTGCCATCAACTACCGGCGCGGCGGCAGCTACGGCACGGGTCCTACCGGGTCTTGCCGGTAAATTTGATGGCTTGGCAATCCGGGTACCGGTTCTATCTGGCTCGCTTATTGACATTACATTCCTGTCCGCCCGCCCGACTACGGCAGAAGAGATAAACGGCATATTTAAAGAAGCGGCCGCCCGACCGGAGTGGCAGGGGATTTTGACTGTCACCGAAGACCCGCTGGTTTCAAGCGACATACTGCGCAATCCTCACGGTTCAATTATTGATTTGGCCTTAACACGCATAGTTGACGGCGATTTGGTAAAAATTTTTTCCTGGTACGACAATGAGTGGGGTTACGGAGCGATGCTATTGAAACACGTACTTACAGTCGCTCAAATTTTGTGATGCCACATCTCCATGACGAAAAAATTAAAGAACTTGAAGAAAAAGCTAATCAGGCTCGCCAACTTTTGATTGAAGAGCTGGTTGAGGCAGGAAGCGGCCATACTGCCGGGCCGTTGGGCATGGCTGATGTTTTTACAGCATTTTATTTTCACATTTTGAACCATGACCCTAAAAATCCAGAGTGGGAGGAACGCGACCGCCTGATACTATCCAACGGCCACATATGTCCGATTCGTTACGTTCTGATGGCTATGTCAGGATATTTCCCGGTTGAAGAATTAAAAACCTTGCGCAAGTTCGGCAGCAGATTACAGGGTCATCCGGAACGTGAAAAATTGCCAGGCGTGGAAACGACTTCGGGTCCGCTCGGTTCCGGCTTGGGACAATCTTGCGGTATCGCCTATGGCGCACGCATGGATGGCAAAAAATTCAGGACATATTGCTTCATGTCGGACGGCGAACATGACGCCGGCAATATTTGGGAATCGGCACTTTTTGCCGGTAAAAACAAACTTTCTAATCTCACCGGCCTGATTGACCGCAATAATATACAGATAGACGGTATGACGGAAAATATAATGCCGCTTGAACCGTTAAAAGAAAAATACGAAGCTTTCGGCTGGCATGTCCTTGAAATTAACGGCCATAATTTTGAAGAAATAACAGACGCGGTTGAGCAGGCCAAATCCATATACGAAAAACCGACAGTAATAATTTCACACAATATTCCAGGCAAGGGCATATCCGAGATTGAGTTTGATTATCTCTGGCACGGCAAGCCGCCCAAACCGGAAGAAGGCAAGAAATTTTTGGAAGAATTAAGAACATTGGGAGGAAAGATTCAATCAGAACATCAATAAATAAATGGTCTGTCCGCCTACGCATAAAGCTTTGGCGGACGCTGAAATTTGTTACTGCTCGCTTCGCTTGCAGACAAATTTCGCGAAAGGAGGTGTCTCATATGATGCATCACGGAAATTGCAAGTGTTTTCACCACATCTGCGCCAAGGTCTTGGTTGGTTTGGCTTGGGTCGCGGCGGTTTTGTTTTTCTGGGCCGGTTGGAAGGCTGGGTTAGTTTGGGGGGTAAGCGCAGAAGGGTATTTCAGGGTAATAATAGTATTTGTTTTGCTGGCTTTTAGCACAAAATTCTGCGGCTGTTGCAAAAAAGCAATGATGGCGCATGGCGGCAGCATGTCTTGTCCAGCTTGCGAAGGCAAAGGCGGAGAACATATGCACGGTAACCATTAGCACATGTGATTGGTTTTTTATACACGCCGCCTCATTCGGGGGCGGCGGAATAAGAAACTATGAATAACTCTACCGCAAAATTAATTGAAAATATTTTAGATAAAGAAAAAATGGAAATGAAGCCGACTCGGGACGGCTATGGTTTGGGTTTGGTTGAGGCCGGAGAAAAGGACGAACGGGTGGTGGTTTTGTGTGCCGATCTGACGGAGTCAACTCGTTCTCTTGGGTTTGCTGAAAAATTTCCCGAAAGATTTATTGAACTCGGCGTAGCTGAACAAAATATGGCAACTGTCGCGGCTGGTTTGGCAAATTACGGCAAGATTCCGTTCGTCTCTTCTTATGCCGTTTTTTCTCCGGGACGCAACAATGAACAAATCCGCACAACTATCTCATTGAATAACTTGCCTGTTAAAATCGGCGGTATGCATGCCGGTATTTCAGTCGGTCCGGATGGCGCAACCCATCAAGCGCTTGAAGATGTTGCTTTGATGCGCGTCCAACCCAACATGGTCGTATTAGTGCCCTGCGATTCGGTTGAAGCCCAGAAAGCTACCTTTGCCGCAGCGTTCAACGGCAAACCGACATATCTCAGATTCGGCCGTGAGAAATCGCCAGTTTTTACAACCAAGGAAACACCCTTTGAAATCGGCAAAGCATTGGTACTACGCGACCCTTCGACAGGCTCAGGGCGATTGCCAGACGCGGCAATCGTTGGCTGCGGGATATTATTATACAATGCCCTTGTTGCCGCCGAGGAACTATCCAAAGAGGGGATTGAATGCTCCGTAATCAACTCACATACCATCAAGCCGCTTGATGAAAAAACTATTATTGAAGCCGCTAAAAAATGCGGCGCGGTGGTCAGCGTGGAGGAACACCAAATTGCCGGCGGCCTGGGTTCAGCGATTGCCGAGTGTCTAGCCCGCAATTATCCCGTACCGCAAGAATTTATCGGAGTCCATGACCGCTTTGGCGAGTCCGGCAATCCTGACGAATTGATAGAACATTTCGGGATGGGAATTAGCTCAATCAAAGAAGCGGTTAAAAAAGCTATCTCTAGAAAAACGCCCCGTTAACGGGGTGTTTTTCTAGATCAGTTCTCTAATTTTTGCCAAGTCTTCCCGGAATATTGGCTCCCAATTCATATTGCGCAAAATTGCTGCCGGATGATAGACAATGAGGATCTTGCGTTCAACCTCGCCTATTTTTTTGTCTATGATATTACCGCGATTACTGGACATACTGCCCTCTATCCCAAGCCCGGTCATAGCAATCCGGCCAAGTACAACAATTAATTTGGGGCCTACGACATCAATTTCTTTTTCCAACGCCAGGCGGAATTTTTCTATTTCTTCCGGTGTTGGCGTAAGGGTACCGCCCATGCCATCCTGCGGACGGTATCTAACAATATTTGTTACATAAAAATCGGATCGTTTCCAACCGAGTTTCTCAAGCGTAGCATTAAGTAACTTGCCCGCTCGCCCGACAAAAGGTTTGCCCTGAATTTCCTCATCCTTCCCGGGCGCCTCGCCGATTATCATCACCGGCATATCCGGCGACCCGTCATTAAAAACAAGCTTCTTATTCGGATAAGCTTTTTTAATTGCGTTAAAAATATATTTTAATTTTTCTTCTTTTGTCATTGAGGGTTGTTTACTAATTTACCGACTAACGGTAAATCGGCTTCGGCAAAATCAAATTTATCAAATTCACCTGCAGCAATCCATTTAATCTCATCGTGGTCATTTAAATTAAATTCGCCGGAGACATATTTTGCCCTATAACCTAGCAATTTAACCTTTACAGTACCATAGTCAAAAATACTCTCGGCAACAAAGTCTCCGATTTTAGTACTAATACCAAACTCTTCTTTTAATTCCCTGAATAAACAAGCTTGCGGACTTTCTTCCGGCTCTATTTTCCCGCCGGGAAACTCCCATTTATTTTCCAGATGCTTGCCCTTTTTCCTTTTGGCAATAAGAAACTTGCCGTCTTTTTCAATGATTGCCGCGGCTACGTCGATTATTTTTTGATTTTTAGCCACTTTTTTGATATTATACCAGTCAAGTTGTATTGTAAAACGGGTGCGTAGTTCAGTGGTAGAACGCAGTCCTGATAAGACTGAGGTCGAAGGTCCGATTCCTTCCGCACCCACAAAATCACTTGGGCCAGTAGTTCAGTGGCAGAACGCCGCTTTTGCAAAGCGGAGGTCAGGAGTCCGATTCTCCTCTGGTCCACAGAATTTTTTTATTTTTTCTGTGGAAAATATTTTTAAAGATCTCAACAACAAACAAATTGAAGCGGTGCGGGCCACGGAGGGCCCGGTTTTAATATTGGCTGGCGCAGGCAGCGGCAAAACCCGTGCCCTAACCCACCGCATCGCTTACATGATTGCCAACGGCATTCCGCCACAAAATATACTTTCCGTAACTTTTACAAATAAGGCCGCTGGAGAAATAAAAGACCGCGTCCAAAAACTGGTTACTGGTAACTGGTCCCCGGTAACTGGTAAAATTGAAAATTCCTTAAACCAACCAGCAACTAGCAACCAGCAACTAACTACCAGCCCGTGGCTGGGCACCTTCCACTCCATCTGTCTGCGCATCTTGCGTCATGAGGTTTTAGCAATAGTGCCATACTCCAGTAATTTTGTTGTTTATGATGAGGACGACCAGCTTGGGCTGATTAAAAAAGTCATGGCTGATTTAGACATCAACACCAAAAAATTCAACCCTAAAAACATATTAGGCCGAATTTCGGCTCTCAAAAATGAACTTGTCGGCTATGAAAAATTTGCCGACAGCGCTACAGAATACTATGAAAAAATTGTCGCCCCAATTTATACGGGTTACCAAGAAGCGCTTGAACAGAATAATGCCCTGGATTTTGATGATTTAATCATGCTTTGCGTCCGGATTTTCCAAAAATATCCCAAAACGCTTGAAAAATATCAGAATCTTTTCCGCTACATTCTCATAGACGAATATCAGG
>JACOZZ010000061.1 GCA_016181055.1 Candidatus Yanofskyibacteriota bacterium | reverse complement strand
CTTGCCCAAGAAATTGCTGCAAGCGAACAAAGAGCAGAAAAACTGAAAAAAGATATAGTAATTTTAATCCAAAAAGAACAAGAATTGAAACGTGTAAAATTAATGCTTGTCAGATGTAAAAAGACAATGGAGCTGGGCGTTAAAATAACCGACGCATCCGGCAATAAACTGATAAAAGAAGACAGCGTTGTTTCCTTGGCAGGCACGGCGTCAGCTTCAGCCGATTCCCTTATGGCTGAGTGCAAAAATTTGCTGTGCGGAGCGTCTTAGCAGTATCAATTATCCGGAATTTATTCCGGATTTTATTTTTCCACCGTTGCCCTTATGCGTCTGGTACCCGCGGAGATGGATTCTTCTTTGGTAATTTTAAACTTGCCGATAGCGCCGGTATTAGTTACATGCGGACCGCCGCACAATTCCTGACTGAAGGGAAGCCCTGAGGAACTCGAAGGGTCGGACATTGATTTGGGACCGATTGTGAATACTTTCACAATCGGCGGATATTTTAGTTTGAAAAAGGCCAAGGCGCCTTTTTTTATTGCTTCTTCATACGGCATTTCTTCCATGGTTACCGGCAGATCTTGCGCAATGGCTTCATTGACTGTATTTTCAACTTTTTTGATTTCTTCTTCGGTCATCTTACGCGGAAATGTGAAATCAAATCTTAATCTCTCAGCTGTTATGTCCGAGCCGGCTTGTTGTATCCCCTCGCCTAATACTTTGCGCAATGAGGCGTGCAAAAGATGCGTGGCGGTATGTAGACGCGTAACTTTGGCTAGCTCCTCCTCATCGCCTGCCTTCAGTTCCCCGGTGTCCAGTATTAACCCATGCCCGCCGAATTTTTTTTCAACTCCGGCTCTGGATATTTCTTTATGTTTTAATTCGGCTTCCTGAATGGCTAGCTTATACTCATCTACGACAGAAGGATCAAGATTAAGCCCCCACTGTTGTAAAATATCTCTTGCTATATCCGGATGTAGGCCTCGTGATTCATAAATTTTAAAAAGCTCCAAGCCTAATCCTTTGCCGGAAATCATATTGTTCGTGATTGTGATATTGCCGGGATTTTGAGCATCAACTCCCGAAATAAATTTGCTGAAAAACTTTTTTAATTCAGCAGTTCCTTGAGCCAGGGCATCGTTAAACTTCACATACTCTGACCTCACAATATCTCTTATATTTTCAATTTCTAGATTTTTATAAAAATTTTCATAATTATCATAAGTTATCTTTATTAGATCCTCGTAGTTAAACGCAGTGTCTCTCTGTTTTGATGTTAAATATAAATAAGAATAAGTCATTATTCTGCGAATGAGTTTTCTTAATACGTAGCCCGCTTCTTTATTGCTGGGCATAATGCCGTCAGAGATCATAAAAACAGCGGCGCGCATATGGTCGGTAATAATTCTTCTGACTCCGATATCCATATCTTGCGGAGTAGCATTGATAACGGGCGCCAATAGATCTGTTTCAAAAATATTATTCTTTTTTTGGGCAGCCATTGCCAGGCGTTCAAGCCCCATGCCGGTATCAATGCCTCGCTTTTTTAGGGGTTCAAATTTAAAATCTTTTGTACAATTATATTCATTAAAAACAATATTCCAAATTTCAACACCCTTAACATATATTTCTGTTGTCGGTCCGCAGGGTCCTTCGTCTCCGGTGGGACCCCAAAAATTATCACGCAATCCTTCAAACCCATTTTTAACCCTTATCTTTACGTTGGGGTCAATTTTTTTCCAAATTTGTTCGGAATCCTTATCTGCTGGCACAAAATCGGCTTTAATTTTTTTAAATTCAAATATCTCATTCATGTCCGCTCCACCAAATACCGAAACATAATCAATTTCCAGCCCCATTTCCTTAGTAATAAATTCATGGGCATATTCTATTGCTTCTTTTTTCCAATATCCGCCAAACGAAAAATTACCCAGCATTTCAAAAAATGTAAGGTGCGATTCATCCCCTACTTCGTCTATGTCCGACGTGCGGATGCATTTTTGAATGGATGTGGTATTGAGTAAGCCAAAATCTTTCATTGGGTCAGCTTCGCCGGTGTAATACGGCTTGAATTGCTGCATTCCCGCAGTCGTAAAAAGTACCGACGGATCAGTCGGTAGCAGTGAAGATGACGGCACTCTCTTGTGCCCTCTTTCTTCAAAAAACTTTAGAAATTTTTCACGTATCTCAAAATGGGTCATATGCCCCAGTATATGATAAAAAAAGCGCGTTTACAACGCGCGTTATGAGCCCCTGATGCTAATTTACTTCATTACAGCCGCTATGGTTAGCAAAATAATAATCAAGACTATGGCTTTTTTCAGAATGGCAATGTAGGCCTTTATTAATTTTTTAAGATCAGGATCGCCTCTGCCGGCCTCTTCATTCAATACAATTACCTCTCTAATGTTCGGCCAAAAAATAAGTTTCATAGCGGAGAAAAAGAGAACTGCTATTATGGCGTCCAGCAAAAACTTGAATATCATGTTCTCCTCCTATTTCAAAACAATTTTTTAAGTACTTTTTGGATCAAGCGGACAATAAACAGTATAATCGCTAAAATTAAAAACAGCCACATCAGCCAGAGGGCAACGCTTATGATCAGCCCGATTAGAAACAGGCCGAGAAATATTATGATTAATGTTTCTAGAATACCCACCCGGTTAATTCAACTTTGAATTGTCCGAAGAAAATTACGAAGACGTTTCGTTATGTATCTTCGACTAATCGTTGATTTTAGATATAATTCTCGTTGTCTAGCGTCTTCTTCGGACAAACAAGCCTCACAATAAATTAAATCAAACGGTCTATGCAGGGCAGTCGAAAAATTCTTGCCCGAATTATGCTCGGCAATTCTTCGCTGAAGATTGTTTGTATAACCAATGTACCTCTTGCCGTCCATTTGGCTCAATAGTACATAAGTATAGAAGAATTGTTTCAAAGTTGAATTACCGGGCCCATGGGGTGGCCAGAGGGATTCGAACCCTCGATCCCTGCTGCCACAGAGCAGTGCTTTGCCGCTAAGCTATGGCCACCATATAGTTAAATTATAACAAGTTTTTAATTTACTTTCAAGCTAAAATAGGATATAATTAGGATTTATAAATACCGCCCGTAGTTCAACGGATAGAACGAGGAGAGAGGTGTTAAGGGTTAGAATCTTGTGATATAATCTCGATATGCCATACAAAAATAGGGGTGACCTTTATAGGGCCCAGAAACAGCACAGATTAAGAATTAGGGAAAAATTAATCAATCTTTTGTCAAAAAGTAAATGTATCGATTGTGGTGAAAAAGATTATAGAGTCCTTGACTTTGATCATATTAGCCGGAAAAGTAAATTCAAATCTGTATCGGACATGAGATCGGGACACTACTCCTGGAAATCCGTGTATGCCGAAATATGTAAATGCGAAATAAGATGCGCAAACTGTCACAGAAGAAAAACTTATAAAGAAAACGAGAGAGTCTATAAAATCATAACCCCTCGTAGCTTAATGGATAAAGCAGGACTCTTCTAAGGTCTTGATGGGGGTTCGATTCCCTCCGAGGGGACATATGAATCCCGTTAGAAGTCGCCCTGACGGGTTCGAGGTCATAGTTAGTAAATAATTTAAAGTCTTACTGTGCGGTTATAACTTATGTGTAAAGCTGCGCAGCAGCGACTTCTAACGGGATGAAAATTTGGAGATGGCTTTTATATATTACAAATAACGAGGAAAGGTCCCGCCACGAGGAGCTTTTTGATGTTGCCTTTTTTATTATCAATACTGCTGCGGTAATTTTTGGTACTATTATGCTGATTGTTTATGGTGAGCCGCAGTGGATACCCGTTCTTGTTATAGAATACACTTGGGCGTTGGATAACATGCGGCACAATAGACCCTAGATTAAAACGGGCCGGCGTATGACGGTGGTACGACTGCTTTGGGAGCAGTTAGACCGAGTTCGACTCTCGGCGGCCCGACAGGTTATCTTTTCGCCTTCGCGAGTCTAGCGGGCCTGCCCGCCGAAGCTCGCTATGGCGAGCGAAGGCGGGTATCGTATAGTGGCAGTACGGCAGTTTTCCAAACTGTCGGCGGGGGTTCGATTCCCCCTACCCGCTCTGATGATAATTAAAAACGGCGTGCCTTGAGGTACGCTGTTTTTAATTACTTGTTTGTTGGGGTAGGGGGAATCGAACAACGGAGCCATATTTCGTTAGCAAACGAAATGGTGAGTTGGTGGTTAGACAAAATTTTGCGACGGCAAAATTTTAGTCGAGACCGATTCCCCCTACCCGCTCCCCAAATCAAAACCCCGCTTGTAGCGGGGTTTTGATTAAAAGAAATAATATTCTGGATCCAAAATATTATTTTATAAGACTGCTTCTTTTAACGCTTTGGCCGGAAGGAACCTTACTTTTTTGGAAGCTTTAACTTGGACTTGTTCGCCTGTTCTGGGGTTGCGAGCCATCCTTGCCGGACGATCAACAACCTTGAAAACACCAAAACCGCTTAGGTTCAGTTTCCTGTCTTGGCCGGTTTTTAAGACCTTGACCACTTCTTCCAATGTGGAATCAAGTGTCTCCCCCGCCTGCTTCTTGGAAACGTTCCATCTCTCGGCTAAACTTTGCACAAATTGATTTTTCTTAACTGGCATGATACACCTCCTTTCTTATTAGAAATTAGAAAATAGTAATTAGAAAATAGAATAAATCTTGAGATTTGATTAGATTCTATTTTCTATTTTCTAGATTCTACTTTCTGTTTTTATCTGGCGTACTCTATCGCGCGTGTTTCTCTGATCACATTAACCTTAATTTCTCCGGGATATTTCATTTCTGATTCTATCTTTTTTGCTATATCTCTGGCAAGTTTCATTGCGGATAAATCATCAATCTTGGTTGGGGTAACAAAGATCCTTAATTCGCGTCCCGCCTGTATTGCATATGATTTCTCAACGCCGTCAAAAGTAGCGGCTATGCGTTCCAAATCTTCCAGCCGCTTCAGATAGATCTCAACCGTATCTCGCCTGGCTCCGGGCCTGGCTCCTGATATCGCGTCCGCGGCCTGTACTATGCGTGATTCAAGCGTGGAGTACGGGTATTCTTCGTGGTGCGCCTCCATGGCCGCAATTACTTTTTCATCAACGCCGAATTTTTGCAAAATCTTACGGCCTATTTCTACATGCGTTCCCTGAACCTCGTGGTCCACGGCTTTGCCTATATCATGGAACAAAGCTCCCTTTTTTGCAACCGCAACATCGGCGCCGATCTCGGCGGCAAGCATGCCGGAGATGTGAGCCATTTCTATAGAATGCAATAATACATTTTGGCCGAAACTGGTTCTAAATGCAAGACGGCCGAGTAGATAAGTAAGTTTTGGATCAACGGCGCCGGCCCCGACTTCAAATAACGCCGCTTCCCCCGCCTGCTTTATTTTTTCGTTTATTTCCAGTTTGGCTTTTTCAACCATTTCCTCAATTCTGGCCGGATGAATACGGCCGTCGGCAATAAGTTTATCAATTGCCAGCTTGGCGATTTGGCGCCGCACCGGATCAAATCCAGATACCACCAGCACTTCCGGCGTATCGTCAATAATTATATCAACTCCGGTTAATCGTTCAATGGTTTTGATATTCCTGCCCTCTTTGCCGATGATCTTTCCCTTCACTTCATCAGAAGGCAGGGCGACAACCGTAGTCATGGCGTCGGCAATATGGGAACCGGCATAACGCTGTATGGCTGAAGCCAGAATTTCCCGCGCCTTTTTATCCATTTCCTCCTTGCCTGATTGTTCAAATTTGCGTATTTTTTCAACAAGCTCGTTTTTGTATTCTGATTCAAGGTTTTTGAATAGTATTTCTTTGGCCTCCTCTTTATTAAGACCGGCTATTTTTTGCAACTCTTGATTCTGGGCTTGCAGTTTGGTTTCCAATTCCGATCTTAACTCGCCGATCTCTGTAACCTTGGCTGCAATGTTCTGCATCTCCTTATCCATACCCTTGGCTCTGGTATCAAGTTCTGATTCCCTTTTAGCCAGTATATTCTCAATTCTTACCAATTGCTGATGGCGCTCTTCCTCTACTCTTTTGGAATCCTCAAGTATTTTTAAAGAATTATTCTTGGCTTCTAAAAGCAAGTCCTGGGCCTTGTTTTTGGCTTCGGTGAGGAGATTTTCGGCGCGAGTGCTGGCCGAACTTATCTTTTTATTTGTGAGAAGAAGGTTAAGAAGATAACCTACGGCGAGACCGGAAAGTAACGCTAAAATTCCTCCAATTATGGAGTATATGCCGATGTTCATTTTGTTGTAAAAGCATAAACATTACGTAAAAGAAGTAATACCGCTTGTAATACTTGCTACGTTAGTGTCGCTTAGAAAATTAAAAATAATTAAGACCTGTTTTAAGAATAGTCCCAAACTTGCTGATTGTCAACTTCTAACGGAGCTAACAAAAAAAGAAAACCGCCATTTGGCGGTTTATATTCAATGATTTCGGAATCACACGGTTTATCTTAGGGTACTAGCCCCGGGAGCGACGCTCCGACTCCTGACTATTGTCTGCTTCCTGGAGTTAAATCCTTTATTTTCCTTGTCAGCCATTTCGTCCTTATCTTTGCATACAAGACACAGGTCAGCCCAAGGGATGGCTTCCAAACGATTGGTGTAGATAACCAATCCGCATTCCCCGCATAAGCCGTAGCGATGTTCGCCATTGCTCTTCAAGTCTGCTGAAATAAGTGAAAGAGCGGCGCGAATTTTTAAAATAATTCGCGTGGAACATTCAGTAGAAATACGGTCAATTTCTGTATCGGCAGATATCTGAGCGCAGTCAGCTTCGTTGCCTCCTACGGCAATAATAGGTTCCGCGCATCTCAGTCTTTTTAGTGACTCGTTATTCCATTTTTCGTGTTTTCCCAACTGCTCAACTAACGAAACCGACTGTTCCAATAAAAACTCTCTTGGCCATTTCATAGATCCTCCTTATTAAGTAACACAATAACATGATAGCAAATAATAACTAATCTGTCAACACCCGAGCATTTACATTATTTGCTATATTAAGAGATGGTTCAAAACCATCTCTTAATATGCCTAACGACAAAAAAACTCCCTTCATTCTTGCTATTTTAGACGGCTGGGGTTTTAGTAATAAAAAAATCGGCAATCCCATCGCGACCGCCAACAAGCCAACCATTGATATGCTGGCACGCCTTTATCCAATGACACTTTTGCAGGCCTCCGGTTTAGCGGTAGGCATGACCTGGGGCGAATCCGGCAATAGCGAGGTTGGACATCTTAACATAGGGGCTGGCCGAATTGTGGAGCAATATCTTTCGCGCATTAACCGCGCGATTAAAGACGGAACGTTTTTTACAAATGAGGCGTTGGCTGGCGCTTTTGATAGTGCACAAAAAAACAACTCGCGAATCCACCTTATCGGACTTTTGACTTCCGGAACTGCTCACTCAGACTTTTCGCATATTATTGCACTGCTTGAGCTGGCGAAGCAGAAGGGTTACCCCGAGGTTTATTTACACATTTTTTCGGATGGAAAGGATTCCGGTTTGCAAGAATCACCTGAATTATTGGAAAAACTGAACGCAGAAATTAGAACCAGCGGAATTGTCAAAATCGCGACTCTTATTGGCCGTAATTTTGCTATGGACCGTGACAATAACTGGAAATTGACCAAGGGCGCCTATGAACTTCTGGTTTCTGCTGCCGGTGAAAGAAGCGACGACCTTATAGCGACTGTACGAAAACATCACAGCTCCGGCAGAAACGATTCAAATATGTCGGCGATAGTTGTGAATAATTCGGGTTTTACCGGTATATCAGACAATGATTCTTTAATTTTTTTCAATTTTCGCGAGGACAGCATGAGACAAATTGTCAGGCCATTTGTGGAGCTTAACTTTTCGCTGCTTCCCGTTAAAGTTTTTAAAAATATATATGTTTGTACTATGACCAATTACCTGGAGCTGCCGGTCGGCAGTCTGAAAGTACACATAGGATTTGCTCCGCCGACAATTGTAAACGGTTTAGCTGAAGTTTTGGAAATTAATGGTAAGAAGCAATTACACGTTGCTGAAACGGAGAAATATGCCCATACCACATATTTTTTTAATGGCTTGAGGTCGGATAAATATGCCGGCGAAATAGATATCGCCATTGAATCAAATAAAGACCACGTACATAATCCGGAAATGAAAAGTCAGGAAATAGCCCAAAAAGTTATTGATGAGATTGACGGCGGTATCTATGATATTATTGTACTTAACTTTGCCAACGCTGATATACTGGCGCATACCGGCAATTATGACGCTGTGGTTAAGGGCGTAGAAGCGATTGATAGCGCTTTGGGAGCGATATATAACTCGGCTATTATTCAAAAAGATGGGATCATGCTAGTTACGGCCGACCACGGCAATGCCGAGTCCCTTGTTTATCGCAGTAGCGGTGAAGCCGAAACCCGCCACGATGACAATCCGGTGCCGTTTTATTTGGTGGGGCGGCAGTTTCAAATTGATAAAACCCCGGAAAAAATTGCTCAGGAAACAAGCGAAATTTCAGGTATGCTAAGCGATATCGCGCCAACGGTACTTGAACTTTTAGGTATTCCCCAGCCAGAAGAAATGTCCGGGAAAAGTTTGCTAGGAATCCTGACTGGTCAAAATTCCTAAATTACTAATTTCTATATAAGTATTCCGCCGCCGAGGACGATATCACCGCGATAAAAGACGGCTGATTGGCCGGGAGTGAGAGCCCTGACGGGCTTTTTAAATTTAATAAGCAAGGTTTTATTTTTTGTGTTTTGAGTTATTACGGCTGGCGTTGATTTACTGCGATAGCGTATTTTGACCTGGCAACTTATCGGAAATTTTGGTTTTTCTGCGATCCAGTTTGTTTTTTCTATTTTTGCTTGCCTGCTTAAGTCTAGGCGTAAGCGGGAGATTTGTTTCGCGGCGGCTACGTACAAAATATTTTTCTTAATATCCTTGTACATAACATAATACGGCCCGCCGCCGTCTTTGATATCCAGCCCGTGCCGCTGGCCTATGGTGTAGTAATAAGCGCCGTCGTGGCGTCCGATGGTTTGGGCCGTCTCAGTTAGTATTATCTTTCCCGGTTTGGACTTAATATAATTTTTTAAAAATTCTTTCATATTCAGCTGGCCGACAAAACAGACGCCCTGGCTGTCTTTTTTATCATGATTCAGCAATCCGAATTTTTTAGCCAATTTTC
>JACOZZ010000060.1 GCA_016181055.1 Candidatus Yanofskyibacteriota bacterium | reverse complement strand
CCACCATTGCCGGCGTAACCGCGGATGATTTGGATATTTCAATTACCAATGACATGGTTACCGTCAAAGGCAATCGCAAGTCGGATGAGAAAGTTAAAACCTCGGACTATTATTATCAGGAATTATACTGGGGCTCGTTCTCACGTTCCATAATTTTGCCAGAGGAGATAGATGCCGATAGTGCCAAGGCTACGATGAAAAACGGCGTATTGACATTGAGGCTACCTAAACTCTCAAAAAGCAGAAGCAAGAAGGTAAAAATTGCATCATAACTTTTGCGAAACATTTATAAAAAGCCGGGTATCAGCCGGTTTTTTATTTATGGGGCATACTGGCCGTTGAATATCTGTTTTATTTGAGCCAAATAAAATATAAACTCTATGCTATAATTAAACTATGGGTCCATATTGGAGAAAAATAATGATTTCTTTGCTGGCAGCAGTAGTTTTAGCTTCGGTTTTTATGCTGGGCCAAATTTTTTATTATAGTAAAAGCATCCGCAGCACAACCGGCGGCGCACCCGTTCTTACCAGCGGCAAGCTTTCCGCCAATTTGAGTGCTGCTTTGCAGCAGAAAAAAATCATTCTAAAATCTCAAGAAAAAGATATACCGGTAGGTTCTGGAGAATTTAAAGGATGGTTCGAGAGTTACAACCGCAATTATACCGGCAAAGAGGAATTGAGAATAAATACAAAGAGAGTTTCGGCATATTTAGAAAAAATTTCAAAAGAGATAGATATTCCTCCAGTAAACGCAAAATTGGTCATAGACAATGGGAAGGTTAATGAATTTAGACCCCCCAAACAAGGCAGAACACTGAATGCTCCGGCTTCCATCGTTAAAATTTCGGTTGCTCTGGCTAGCGGCAGCAATGATAGTGGCAACTCCGATAAAACACTGGGCATTGAATTGGCAGTTGATGAAAAATGGCCTGAAGTTACCTTGGATAAAATAAACGAACTAGGCATTAGCACTTTGCTTGCGCGAGGAGAATCGGATTTCTCCGGCTCACCCAAATTCAGAGTTCATAATATAGCAACGGGTTCAGAAAAATTTACCGGCATACTTTTAAAACCGGGCGAGGAATTTTCTTTTAATAAATTTCTTGGTAGCGTTGATGCTTCCAGCGGTTACCTGCCCGAATTGGTAATAAAAAACGGGACTTTGATTCCCGAATACGGCGGCGGGTTATGCCAGGTTTCAACGACTCTTTTCAGGGCGGCAGCGTTGGCGGGTCTGCCGATACTTGAACGCCATCCCCACTCCATACCGGTTCGCTATTATAACCCGCAGGGGTTTGATGCCACCATTTATCCGGGCGTTTCCGATTTAAGATTTAAAAACGATACGCCGGCCTATGTTTTAATTCAATCAAAGATCGCCAATTCAAAAATATATTTTGAAATTTACGGCACCGATGACGGCAGAAAAACGACACTTGAGGGCCCCCGCCAATATGATATTAAGTCAAACGGCGCCTTGAAAGCTGAACTTAAAAGAATAGTTATTTATCCCGATGGCGCCGAGAAAAAAGATGTTTTCCAATCATCATACAAAGCGCCAGGATCTTTCCAAGTTGTCCGTAATCCGCTGGAATAAAAAAACCGTTCCGTTGAAAATCGAGCTGAACTCGATACAACGGAACGGGGGGGAGAAGAAAGAACCGGGTGAAAGTCACTGGTAACAGGCCTGCCCCCGTCGTGGGGCAGTGAAAATCCAACCCGACATATCTTCAGCGACGCAGAATTCTGCATCGCGCCTGACAGTTACGCCTGGCATGTTAGGGTCTGGCACTAACATCAGTGCTGCATAGCCGCACTCGGCTTCCGACACCAAGACACTCTGGCCCTGCCGAACGGTCGCCGCGAGTTGGTCACAGTCGTATACCTCTACGGGAAATCCCGTGCGGTTATACAGCCGCCTGCCAGTCCGCTGACGTTCTGCCAGTTCAGCTTGAACCTGCTCTTGAGCAAGGGCGGCGCGCTGTTCAGACGCAATGGCAAAACAAGTTTCCTGCTCCTTGCGGTTTAGCTTCCGTTTGGAACAGTCCACGGGGCGATTGCTATCTTGACCACGTCCGCTAAGTACGAAACCAAGTAGGGCTCCTCCACCGGCACCAAGTAAGGCACCAGTTCCGGGACGGTTGAATATCGCGCCAACCCCGGCTCCGATAGGAGTACCGATGGCGGCACCAGTGATTGCACCTTCACGCCTGCCGATTGGACGGCCATTACGGTCATGGGTAGGTACAAAAACCCCGCTATTGCCATAATATCCGTAATTGCCATTACGAAAAATGGCCTGCTCAACACCACGTTCAATGCTGGAAATTGTTCTCTCGCGCGTCGCACGATGCCGAGCGCTTCTGATGATTGAGTAGGCATCTTCCTGGCCCTGGCAGATTTCGTCGCAGAACTGGGCATTTGCCGATTGCGCGGAAATCACTAGCGCCACCAGCAATAGGCCCCCCAAAAAACCAAGAAACAAAACTCTCTTGAAGTTCATCTGAGATCTCCTTTTGGCCCGCGTTGCGGGCTAGATTTTTCAGTTTCGAAACTGGATGAGAGTAGCTCTAGAAACTTAAAAACGCTCATCTACGCCAGTACAATTGCCTGCACTGAGCGAGCGGAGCGAGTCGAAGTGTCAAAGAACTAACCTCATCTTGATACATTAATTATAGCAAATAACGACACAGAAGTCAATACTTAAAAAATTCCTTAAAAACTTGAGTTTTTTGGGGATTTTAGGGTTGCGCCGGAAGGAAAGATTTGGCGTGTGCTCGAGGTGGGATTTGAACCCACAATCCCTTACGGGAACAGCGTCCTAAGCGCTGCGCGTATGCCAAGTTCCGCCACTCGAGCCTAAATATGTAATATCAATGTAACAATTATTTTAACAATTTTTTATGATTTTGACAACTGAATTTTTGCCATAGAACACCCAAAAAAACCACAAACCTCCCTTACGGGAGGCTTGAGTCTTTAATCAAAATTCAAGAACGACAGCTAGACGCCGAAGAAGGTTCCGGTAATCAAAGCTGCAGCCGTCCTTAAGATAACACCTACACCGAGCACTACTGCCGCACCTATTATACCGTTAAGTATGGCACCTCTGGCTTCTTCTGCTTTTTTAGCATCGCCGCCGGCAGTCATGTATTTAATGCCACCCCAGATAATGTAAATCACCGCGATTATTATACCGATAAATATCATGAAATTGCCGATTCTCTCTATTAAGCTCTCAATTCTATCTACGGTCCAAGCGGAACCAGGACCTATCGGAGCTGGAAGCGGATCGAGCGCCAAAGACATAAACGGCAATAACAATGCTGCCGCCGGAATAGCAACCTTACCAATTTTTTTAAAATATTCCATAAAACACCTCCATTTCTTTTCAACAAAGAACGAAACCAGGACAGCGCTTAAGCTTTCGAAACAGTTTAAACCGTTTCTTCCTGTCCTTGTACCATTTCTTCGCTGTTATTATTTTTTAATCTATTAATATCAGCTAGTTACACAAAAGCGGAATAAATGAAAAATCAGTTACACCAACCGCGTTTGCAACTGTAGCTATTATATAATATACGCCCATAATCACCAACAGTCCTATGAACATCTGAACAAAATTATTTTTAGCGGACTGGAATAACTTCGGATTGCCGCGGGAGTGCATAAACCTAAGGCCGGCCAAAATAACAAACACTACCATGATGGGCACGACAATTCTGGTCAGCCAGCAAGCAAGACCGGCGATTATATTGAAAACACCCTCAACTGTCAGATCTATCCCGGTTAAACTCTCTTCGCCAACAGCAAGAACTAAATTTTGCAAAAAATAAAAACCTAGGTTCATGGGTTTCTCAAGCTTAAAATACTCTCTATCAAAGTCACAAATCCCTTGCCGATAAATATAATAGCCAGCCCGAGCACGGCATACCACAATGCCTTGGCGCCTTTTTGGAATTTCCCCGGGTTGCCGCCTGCAGTTAGCATCAATATTCCGGCGTATATTATTACAATTACCGCGATAGGTATCGCCAAATTAAAAATCCAGAGACCGATAACATTGACCAATTCTCCAAAAGTATTAATTCCAATAGGGTTAGGCAGTTCTAAACTGCCGCCGCCACCACCCCCACCTCCGCCACCTCCACCGCCTCCGCCGCCGCAATCAGTGTTAGTTTGACAAGTATCGGCGCCGGCTCCGGGTACGTTAACGCAGGCGTTGTTTTGGCAGGCCTTATGGGTTACTGGCGCTAATTGGCCGCATTGTCTGGCATCACTTAATCTCAAGCAGCTCCCCGGTAATCCAGCACAAGCACCGTTAGGCACATCACTGCAGTTTGATAAATTACTACAAGCATATTTACCATCACCGGCGATACAAGCAAAGGTTTGAGCGAGGGTTCTAAGAAAATCTATATTAATATGGCTGCTTACAACAACGGCCAAGTCGTTACGTTCAGGAAGAATTTGCTGATTTTCCGCCCTGGCAAAAGTATCCAGCTTAGTGCCGTTGGCTGATAACCACTTTGGGTTTGCTAAAACGCTTGCATGGGTAAGGTCATAAGATGCAAATCTAGTCCCGCTGATACTCACCTTGCCTATGGATACCTTGGATAATGAATAGTAATTCCCGCCTGCATAAACCAAAAAATTTATTGAAATATTTTCATCAAGACACGCAATGTCAGCCGCGGAAAGCACCCCCCACTTGAAAGACGCGCTTAAGACAACTCTACTGCCGGGATCTAGCGAGGTGGAATCAGTAGAATAAGTTATAATTCCCCTACCGACACAATCAACGGCTTGAGCATCTTTTGCCGGAATTGCAACGAACCAAAAACCGATAAAAATCACGACTATAAAAATTTTATATAAATTTTTCATTGTATAACTGAAGTTGGCGGCAAAGATGGCGGCATCTGTGCTGCCGCCCTTTTTCTTTTAATTATAAACCAAACTGCCAAAACGGCAATCACTGCGATCCCGCCGACAATTATTAATATCAGTTTAATATCAAGGCCGCCAATAGTCGGAATGGGCGCCGCACTCACTTGCGGCGGTTTTAATTTGCAATCATTGGAACAATTATCGCTATTTTCCCCGGCATCACTATTACAAATTTCATCATCATTGCAAAATGAACTGCCGGACACATCTATGGTCAGCAGCAACTGATTGCTGCCGTCATAGAAATTTACCTCGGATGCGTCGGCGAAATACGGTCCCTTTATGGACATCCTTCCTTTCACAATGCTCTGATCAAATTTAAAAGTGGCAAGAATTTTGTTATTGAAGTTCAAAATCTCCCCGGAATATGGATCCGCCGTCTTAAGTGCGGATGCCGCATATGGCTCCGCGACAATATCGTATTTAAACTTAGCATCTCGGTCTGTAAAAAGTTGCCCGTTATCATAGTAGAAGTGGAATAGATAAACAAAATTTTCGCGAGTGCTTATAACATCAGCGTTAGTAACAAGAGGTTGAACAAAAACAAATAAAACTGCGATGCAGACGACCATGAAAATTTTATTTTTGATAACCATATCTAAAATCCTAAATTATCTAAACAATAATTAACATAGGCGGCGCCTTGCTTGGTTTGATAAAAACCGGTATTGCAAACGGTGTGCTGGCTATTGTCGTAAGGACATTCCCATCTTTTTACGGCTCCGCCATCACAGCTTTGATCGCCTGAACAATCATCACTTTGCACACAATTGCCCGGTCCTGCATTGTAACCGGCATAGATATTCCTGGGTTCGGCACCGCAGCTACCGGCGGCTATTGAATTAATAAAAGCCGCGGCAAGACAAATGCTTTTATCGGCATTTGCCGGATTTATAAGCCAACCGGGTGTGACAATCTCCGGGATGCCACAGCGATTCCTGAACAGATTGGCAGTGCTGGGCCGTATCTGCATTAAACCATAGGAAGAGCCGGTTGCGGCTCGGATATTACAATCAGACTCAATAACCATCATGGTTTTAAGTAGAGCTGCGGTAGCGGCTCCCCCCGCATAATTATCTATTGACGATGAATATTGACTGCACAAGGAAGTACCGCAACCGCCAGGCCGATTTTGACCGGTACAAAGATTAAATGACGCATAATCAACCCCATTGAATATACAGGCCAAAGTCTCACCACCACCACCGCCAACACCACCTCCACCGCTACCTCCACCACCCCCACCGACACCACCGACGCCACCGACGCCTCCGCCAGCGCAGGTAACTTCATTCCACTTACCAGTAAACGGACCTTCGCCGGCAATAGATTTAAGTACAGTATTAGTTATCATCCAAGCGCCGAAAATTAACAGCAACCCATAGACTGTCGTCTTGAAAATATTTTTACCGGTAGTAACTAGCCCGGGATTGGCGCCACCAAGCAAAATCATAAAACCGGCAATCAAAAAAAGAAGCACCGCAATCGCCGGTGTAACGGTAAAAAGTATGAAATTTATAACACGACTGCCCAAAACTAATACATCACAAGTCGTACAAGAATTACTTTCAATTACATCCGTTGTAGCCGGGTCATCTTCCGATTGACCGCATGGCACTAAACCGGCGGCATTTGTGCTATAAATCGGCTGAAAAATCAAAAAAACCACAAATAATATTGAGGCGGATATTAAAAGAGTTTTGTAAAAAATTTTCATTAGCGCCTAGAAACTTCCCCGGGAGCGGCTCATCAAAACATTTACTTTGTTCTCCGCCGCCTGGAGGGCGCTCCCCGCGGAAGCACGGCCAAAATTAACATCACTTATCATATCGGCAAAAATCGTTTCAATGGCGGAATTATCAATCTGATACCAAGACTTGGCAGATAGCGCCTGCACCGCAAATGCGCCCAAGTCAGGATCAGTTTTTTGCTGTTCAATTAAATCACGCCGAGCCGAGGGACGGCCGGAAGCATTCAGATAGAACGTAGCTCCCTTGGCAGAACTTAAATAAACCAAGAATTTCCATGCCGCATCCGAATATTTGGATTGTTTGGAAACCGTTGGCGCCCAATAATTGGCATAATTAACGGCAATAGGCGTATCGGAAATTTGCGGTATTGAAGCAATAGCAAAATTAAAACGGGCAGATTTATCACGAATTGTTTTAACGTGATGGGAATAGTTAAACATCATCGCGACATTGCCCTCAATAAAGGCATCAACTGAATAATGCTGGCTGTCATTCCAGGTATAAGTTTGTCCGTTGGATTGCCTGGCAAAATCAGTATAGTACTGCAACGCCGTTTCGCCGACTTTTACGCCACCGACCGGATCAGAGAAAGCAACGGCAGTATTGCCAGTGTTGGTCATTTTTACCCCGCTTTGGAGCATTAAAAGCGCAAGAATATCCGTTGACCTATTTATATTCTTAGCCGTACCGATTGCCGCGCCGCTCCTTAAGATATTGCCCCGTCCATCAAAAACAGTAAGTTTCTTGACGGCGTCGTTAAATTCATCCCAATTGCTTGGCGGTGAAACAATGCCGGCGCTATTTAGAAGATCTTTATTATAGTAGAGAGCCAGCGTATCAACATAAAGAGGCAACGCGTAGATCTGGGCACCGGCGGCAAGATCCTCTACAGCCACATCAACAAACTGTTCCTGAAATTCTTTAAAAGTAAGAAGCGGTTTTTTATCTTCGGCAAGCAATTGCTGGGGCAGGGGCTGAATTTTATCATAATGCTTGGGCAGCCAAGTGTTGTGCATCAGCCAAACATCAGGACCGGTACCGGCGGCGAATGAATCAATTAATTGTTTTTCATAATCCTCAAAGTTGAACTGGCGATACATTACATTTATATTAGGATTGCTTTTTTCAAAATCGGCAATCGCGTCATGATAAAACGAGCTTTCATCAAAAGTGCCCCAAAACTGCAATGTTATCTTTTCCTGCACCCCGCCTCCAAAACTTCCAAGAACCAAAAACATGAGCAGGATAATTACTGCCAAACCCGCAGCCCCGCCAATTATGAGTAATTTTGTCTGGGACATAAGTAGTCGCGAATATACAAATTTATTTCAATATACGAATTAATCCAATTTGTATATTTCCTTCTCTAATTCGTATATTAGTGATTACTCTCAGATTTTGCGAAATATCATTCCATAATGAAAAATTCCGGCATCTATCTCGCCGGTATATTGGATGCCATCATTGGCTATGACCAATTGTTTCATTTCTTCTTCATCCGTCCTCAAATCGTCCGGCGGACCAAATCCATCGGTACCCTTGCGCCAGTCTATTACGATGATGGAACCGCCCGGCTTCAAGGTTCTTCGCGCTTCGGCAATAATTGGACGCTTGTCAGCATTTTGAAAAAGAATATTCGCTAATAAGATGATGTCTTGGGAATTCTCAACTAAACCGGAACCGCCGAGCATTCCAATGTCCGCTCTAACAGTCCGGATGTTGCCCAATCCATCCATCTTTGCCTTGGCTCTTAGCGTTTCAAGCGAGGAATCAAGAATATCTACAGCAGTTACGACGCCGCCGTCTCCGACTCTTTTCGCCATCAGTATCGTAAAATAGCCGGCGCCGGAACCGAAATCAGCTACTCTCATGCCTTCGGTCAAACCGAAATAACCGACAATACTGTTGGGATCCATAAATCCACCGGTTCCGTGTGACCGAGACGTCATGCCGATTGTATTCAACTGCATCTCTTTCATTTTACCACCATATCAACCCAATCAAAAACCCGATTGTGCACAATCGGGTTTTTGATTAAGACTTAACCCTTAATACTTACTACTTAATACGTACTACCCGACTGCTAAACCACCGCCACCGATGCGACAGCATCGCCCGGCTCTAATTTCATAATGCGTACTCCCTGGGTTGCGCGGCCAAGAACGGATATACTGGCTAATTCCGTACGTATCACTACGCCTTTGCGTGAAACCGCGATAATTTCCTTATCTTCTTCGCTTGTAACATGGGCAGAAACTATGTCGCCCGTCTTGGACGTGATCTTGGCGGTAAATATGCCCTTGCCGCCACGCCGCTGAATTTTATAAGCGGGAATGTCGGTTCTCTTACCGTAACCGTTGGCCATGACCACAAGCAGCTGCAATCCTTTTACGGATTTAGACGGAATTACCTCTGCTCCGACGATTTTTGCTCCAGTATCCAAACGCATGCCTATAACACCGCCGGCACCGCGCCCCATCGGACGGACATCCTTTTCTTTGAATCTGACTGCCGCGCCATCTGAAGTTACGAGCATCATTTCGTCTGAACCAGAA
>JACOZZ010000059.1 GCA_016181055.1 Candidatus Yanofskyibacteriota bacterium | reverse complement strand
TAAACAAAAACCGCCATAAACAGCGCGGCAGCTAAAATTATCAGCGGTGTGAATTTTCGCAACATTGTTTGATAGTAAAATATTTACATATTAAAATCAAGCACACCTCCATCAAAAATTACAAACCAACCCATACCAAAGAGTTCGATAACCAGCTGCGCGAGCTCTTTTTGTTCAATCCACCCGATTACGGGATTTTTCACAAAAAGCCTCGCCTCCGCTGGAATAACATCCTCTCGGTACTGATTATCTTAGTGTCGATTCCTAAAGAATCGCCATCCGCCCGAAGCGGATGCTAAACGCACGCCCCTCTCCAGTTTTACTAAACTGGGGAGGGGATTTGGTTTGTAATTTTTGAGAGTGGCTCTTATATTTAGTATCTATGGTCTTCGTATTTTTGGTCTTCGCAAGACCATAGATTGTTATTCAAGTTTTTTTGGCGATAATTATGGATTAGCTGTTTCGGAAGTTTTGTGCTTCTCTTTTTTTGGTTCTTTGCTGAATTCCTCTGCTAATTTTCTAAACGCTCCTTTCCCCAAAATACCTTCAATGGTTCGGGCAAGGGGTAAATAATTTCCAGAGAAATTAGCTCTTGCGAATTCATCAAAAACTTCATCACGACTCTTAAATTTACCATCGGAGTTTATAACTAATTTATCAAGAAGTTGATATAGTTTTTTTCGCTCCCCATATCTTTCTACTGTTTCTACTCCTCCCCTTTCGTACAAAACGCCGAACATTCCTGCCGCATATGCTTGTCTTTTTTCTTCGTCATCGGAAAAGGCAAACACTTGTTCTACTTTGTCTTGCGGGTCGGCAATGTATTTTAATTCTCTTTCAAATTCTTTAGTTTTTTCTTCGGGAATTCCCCTGCGATGATAATATGCCACAACCCAATTTCTAAATTTTTTAACTGCCTGGACCTCTTCGCTAAATTCACGATCTTCGCCAATCTCATCCAGAAACTTTTTTGTACATTCGGCTACGATAGCTTCTTCTAACATCGCAAAATATTCTTTTTCTTCGCCACTTTCCTCGTTTTGGTCTTTCCTATCAATCATAGATACCCCGCTTCGATAGAGACGAATATCCTCACCCGACTTACCAACACGAGCAGATTTATAAGATTTCAAATGAAATAATTCATGAGCTATGGTGCTTGCAAACAATAATTTTGATTTTCCTTTTTCAACTCCAATTTCGAGTCCAAGTGGTTTATAAATACCACCAGCAAGACGACCCTCTGTCATTGCCAAAACGCCACCGGGCTTAAGAACATATATATGTTCGGGTGGGAGCGCTTTTGTTACACCACCATATTGCAACACCATTTTATCAACTATTGATTCTGTTTTTTTAATAATTTCTAAATCTTCGGGAGTCTTTTCAACTTCATATTCAGTAAGTTTCTTACTTCGTTCTTCAAACGCAGCTTGAAGTTCCCTAGAAGCTATTTCTTTTTCTTCTTGGGTCCCGCCTATTATTCTTTCGTAATGAGTTTTTCCTTCCATGGTGTATTTATTTTATTAAAAAATTCATTCTCTAATTCATGCGCGAATAAGCAAAATGTGGCTAAGTCAAAAATTACAAACCCTAAGCCGATACCAATCGGCAGTTTTTATCGTTCGCAAATTAATATGAAGAGCGCTAGCCCGGCGGGTTTTCCGGCGGAGGCGCGCGCGTTTTGCGCCTGTCCCAAAGGGCCAGCAAAACACGCACGCGTAGCCGGACAGCCGAGCATACTTCTACTCAATTTGTAATTTTTGATGGGACGAGCGCTACTCTTCAGGTAATTTTTCCCGGCTCACGCGGGGTTTTTGTTTTTCCAACCATTCTTTGAGAAATAGCGTCGCTCTTACGTCGTCTTCATTGTATTTGATGATCTTGTCCATGATTTTTTGGTCTTTGGTTTTGAGCCAGTCGTTGTACCAAACCACCGACTCGGCGCCGCCGGCATCTTCGGCCTGCCATTTGAAACCAAGATATTTTGCAACATCCTTCAAGCTGTAAAAATATATCGGCAAAACGGCCGCTTCAATAAATGACCAGTGCAGATCAATGGTATTATTTTTAAACTTGTCTTCAAGCGCCAAAGAAATACCGTATTTATTGCCCAAGCGCTTGAAAACCTCGCGTTCATAGTATGAATAATGGTAAATCACAAAATCCTCCAGTGATTCCAAAAAATCAAGAAATTCGCGCCAAGCCCTTTCTTCATCTTTTTTATCCTGTGCCAGAAAACATTTATATACCGGCTCTTTTTTCCCGTTTTTTATAAGCATTCCCAAAAGATAATCAATACCCTCGGTAGGGTCTGATTCTATATCAAAGTAAATCTCATTTTCCACTTGTGGAAATTCGCTTTTTTTAAGAATTCTCGGTTCGTTGGACATCAAAACCTGCGCCTGATTATAAAAACGCAGGATTTTATCAAACGGCCAATCTTCAAGACGAGAGCGTAAAAAATCCAAATCTGCCGAAGCCATATCATTCACAGTATGGATGCCCAGCTCATAAAGGCGCCTCTGGTCATTTTGACTCAATTTGTACACTAACGAGATGTCATCACAGCCCTTTGTTTCTTCAACACAAAGAGAATACCACGGAGATTGTTTACAACCGCTTTTAAGAAATGGGGGCGGTTTTTCTCCGGCAAGCACACGCTCTATCCTCTCGCGCGTCAGATGAAAATAATCTAAAAAATCATCCACCATAAACGACCGCTCCTCACCGTCAGAATTGATGATATGGGCATCGCGGGGCAAAACACCTTGTAATCTTTCTAAAATTAAACTGTAAAAAACAAGCTGAAACTTGTACTCATCACGTATCTCTTTGCCCGTCTTAATGTCATAGACAACATAATAATGTCCGCCGAAGTTGGACTTCATCCCCCTCTCAACCGGCCGAGCTTCAAGCAAATCAGGAATGCCTACCCAGTTTTCGTCCATTAGCACGCCATGATAGATATTTTTGCCCTGTTTCATAAGTTCAACCGTCGCCAGAAACGCTTCGTCCAAATCATGAAAAAGCTCCGGTTTGATCTCTTCAAACTTACGTCCTTTTATCATCTCCTGTTCGTGCTTGAGTCCGCCGCGATGGATCATCTCAATTAGCGGCGGTATCTCGCCCTTCTTGGTCTGCTCGCCGTAAATGTCATACCAAATCCAATGCGGACACTGGAAGAATTTATAAAAATGCTCACCGGTCAGTTTTGGCTTTTTATCAGTCATTTTATTCACTTATATGTTTATGATTTTCCGCCCAGGCGCAGTATTGGCACTCGGTGTGTGAGGGCGGCGGGGTATCGGAACGCGCAAGTTTAACGGCATTGGCAAAAATATCATAAATATAGCTCGGGTCTGCGGTTACTTCACGAATTTCGCCGCGGAAAGGCAAACGCCCCCGGAAACCATCTGTTTTATCCACTTGGAAAAATACGAAATATGCCTTGCGTGCTGTTTTGAGCCCCAGCTGTTCAAGTATATAGGTATAGGTATCCATCTGCATCTGGTAATCATCGTAGACAGAGATTTCTTTGGCACCGGAAGATTTATAGTCTATGACAGCGAGTGAGCCGTCTGGAAATTCAAGCATGTCGTCAACGGCGCCGAAAAGCGTGGCGTCAAGACCCTCATCGTGATATTTCAGCCCTTCAAAATTATTGCGCCATTTTTGTAATTGCTCCTGGTCCGGATAAAGATGCGCCTCCGCCAAACCATCGTGCTTCAGTAAAACCGGATGCATCTCCCCTTTTTCTCGATATTCGTCAAACTCATGCTTAAGCAATTGGTCTACGGCTATTGAGAGCGTATAAGGATAACCCTGCGGCCGTCTGATGTCCTTATGTTTATACAACCAAAAACAACGCGGACACTCTTTCATCAGCTGAAGATTAGCGCGGGATATTTTGAGTGGTTTTGAGGTTCTAATAAAGGCCATAAACCCAAATGTCAAAATCCCAATGACAAATCAATGACTAAATCCAAAATCCAAATTATTTTTTAGTCATTTGGGCTTTGGATTTGATTTGACATTTGAAATTTGTCATTTGACATTAACTTTTACAATAATATCCCCCTGTTTAATTTTTAACACTGCATCCATACCCTTTACTACCCTGCCGAAAACTGTGTGTTTGCCATAGAGGTGTTGCTGGGGTTTTGTGGTAACAATGAAAAATTGGCTGCCATTGGTATTGGGCCCGGCATTGGCCATGGCGATATAGCCCGGGTCAACCGGCAAGGATTGGAGTGTATCACTATATTTGTATCCCAGCGCTTCGTATTGAGCGATAAGTTCATCGGGCGCGCCGAGAGATTTTAAATTAATTTCGTCTTCAAATTTATAGCCTGGCCCGCCGGTGCCAACTCGCGGATCATCAGTTTTAGATAACGGATCCCCGCCCTGTATCATAAAATCCGCTATAACACGATGAAACTTGGTACCATCATAAAAACCTGATTCGGCTAATTTTACAAAATTAGCCACTGTCTTGGGGGCCGCTTCAGGATAAAGCTCAAGCTCAATATTGCCGCGAGTAGTTACCATTGTAGCCTTAACTGCTTCCGGTAACGGCTTATCGGTCGGGCTCGCTTGAACTGTCGGCGTCGGCGATGGTTCCGGGCTTGCGCTCGGATTAACCTCGCCTCCCTTTTTAAAAACAAAATAACCGCCCGCAGCTACAATGACTGCGACAAAAATTATAATTAGTATTTTCATGACTCTTACTCTATCAAATCATTTAATTCCTGTAAAATTTCCTCGGGTATAGGAATCTTTTTGCCAACCGGGCTTACGCCAGGATACCGCCAAGCAGAGATTATAGTTTTCTTTTCCTCGGACGATACGGCTTTGCCATAGGTATAGGACTCCGGCCCTTGCTGGCGTCGGAGCTGATACATCACCCATATCTCCTGTTTTTTGCTGGATGTCGGCTGCATAACGGCAATCGTTTTGGGCGCAACTCCATCTTCTTTTCTTTTCGGAAACCTGACAATCCTTTTTATCAGACCCTCTGATATCCCATAATAAAGCATCTTGTCTTTAACATGATTGGTCCACCTATATTTATCGCTATCTTTTGGCAGTTTAAATTGCATTGCTAAGATGATTGGATTTTAATCAGTAGAATAAATAATCTTTCCGGCTTCAAAAATATGAAAAATACTGGTTTCTTCAGAAACCGTATAAACGACTGTATTTTTAAAAACGAAAGAGGAGGCAATCGCAAAAAGATGACGCGAGTGAACTTTCTGCAAAAAACCGAATTGCTCCGATAGGTCAGTAAAACGTCCCGGGTTTACTTTGTCCGCGATAGCTCGCGGCCTGAGACCCTCTAAAATTATTCCAGAATGCACTATCTCGCCGGCAGTATCTACCAGAATCGCACCGTCAAAACCAACGGTGGACTCAACTTCACGATACCACTCGGAATGGTTTTCAATATCGTTGATATTTATACGGCGTGTAAAAAAAATATCCTGGGTACTGTCGGATATATCGGTAAAATCCAGCCACTTATCCTGCCAGCCAAGTATTATAAAAAGGCCAAAATTTTTCTGATGGACCATTAAATTCAAAACTAGCTCAGCTGTTTTTATTTTCAAGGAAATCGGCAAAACAATCTGCGATTTTTTGAAAATCTCGATTAGTTCAAAAATCTTTTTTTCCATAGAGATGGCCTCACTTTTTAGAACGGTCAGAAACCAGCCAAGAGCTTGATTGTATCTTGCCGCCGCGGCCGATATTGAAAATTATTTTACAGCCAAGTTTTTTGCAGACGGTAACTTCCGGGATATTATTTAGAGTTCTATCTCCGCCATTGGCAAAAATGTGGGGACGAATTTTTTTAAGTTCGGCGCGAACGCTCATATCTACCAGTTTTGCCGGATGACCGGTCAAAACCACCCTATCAACTCCTTTTATCGCTTCCAGTATTTCCTTGCGCTCTTTTTCTGACATAAAAACGTAGCCCTTTTTCTTTCTGAGCCAGTTGTCGTTATTCAAAATAACAACCAGCTTATCGCCTAGCTTTCTGGCTTCCTGAAAAAGCCGGATATGCCCCGAATGAACGGGGTCAAATCCGCCGCTTACGACAACAATTTTTTGATTTTTATTTTCCATGACACTCTTGCACTTTATTGACTAACACTCACGGATTGTTATACTGAACCCAGAACCTTTACTTATACAAGGAGAATGCTATGGAAGTTCGAGTTCATCTTTACACGCAATCCGAGCCCGTTGTCATGACTGATGTCCGTAATGCTTATCAGAAAGGCGATCTTTACTGCGTTATGCTTAATGACGGCAAGACTGTCTATAAATTTCCCCTCCAACATATCTTCCGCATCAAGGAAATTTCTGTACCAGCCACCAAATAGGTGGCCTTTTCTTATTCTCACGCCCCGTGACATTTCTTATATTTTTTACCTGACCCGCAAAAACATGGGTCATTCCTTCCTATTCTCGCATGGTCGGGAATGTTTGATGGCCGACTTGATTCTTGCTCCATTTGTTTTGAGACGGCCGACCGACTAACTGCCGAATCCTCACGTTTTTCTTCAATTGCCGCAGCCCTCGGCTGTTGGATAAATCCAACCTTGAAAATTAAACCCGCCACTTGCGCTCCGATGGTCTCCTGCAGTTGATTAAACATTTTTTGGCCTTCGATCTTGTATTCAACAAGCGGGTCACGCTGGCCGTAAGCGCGCAGACGAACAGAATCTCGCAGATATTCCATCTGCTCCAAGTGATCCACCCACAGTTCGTCTATCACGCGCAGTAAGACCATTTTTTCAAGATGCCTCATTGCTTCGGGACCAATTTGCTGTTCACGCTGAATATAAGCTTCGCTAACCAAACCGTGTAAAAAATCTGATAAATTTGGCCCCTTCGACGGGCTGTCTGGCTCTTGTGATTTTGCGATTTCGTTTAATTTTACGTGCAAATCGCCACCCATCGGCACAATAGCTTTAATGCTTTCGGATATCTCTTCGGTATTATACTCTCCGGTCTCGCTTAAAGCGTGGAATTGCACAATTTTATCAATTTGCTCGTGAATATAATCGTTTACTTTGTCTTTAATGCCCTCTTCCTCCAATATTTCCTTACGTAAAGTGTAAATTGCGGTTCTGTGGCGATTCATCACGTCATCATATTCTAGGACGTATTTTCTAATATCAAAGTTGTTGCCCTCTATCTTGGACTGGGCTTGCTCTATGGCGCGGGAAACAAAGCGGTTTTCAATGACATCGTCTTCGCTTACGCCAAGACGGTCCATAAGGTTTTTAAGGCGATCGCCGCCGAATATGCGCACCAATTCGTCTTCGGTGGATACAAAAAACTGCGAAGAGCCCGGGTCGCCCTGTCGGCCAGAGCGTCCGCGCAACTGATCATCTATCCTTCTCGCTTCATGCCGTTCAGTGCCGATTACATGCAAACCGCCACCCTCACGAACCTTATCTGCCTCTGCGACTGAAGGCGGATTACCGCCTAATATGATATCAACCACTCTGCCGGCCATATTTGTTGCCACGGTTACAGCTCCCGCTCTGCCAGCCTGGGCGGTAATTTCTCCTTCCTGCTCATGATTTTTGGCATTTAAAACCTTGTGCGGAACACCATCGCGGTTGAGAAGGGCGGATATTAATTCGTTTTTAGTTATGGATACGGTGCCGACCAGAACCGGCTGACCCCTTAGATGCCGCTCCTTTATATCGGCAACTATCGCCCTGAATTTGCCAGTTTCTGTTTTGTAGATGCGGTCAGGCAAATCAGCACGCACCATCTGTTTATTGGTAGAAACCGTAACTACATCAATATTATAAACCTTATGGAACTCTTCGGCTGACGTCTGAGCTGTACCGGTCATGCCGGCCAGTTTTTTATATAAACGGAAATAATTTTGGAATGTGATAGTGGCATAGGTTCGAGATTCTTTCTGAACATAGACTCCTTCCTTGGCTTCAACGGCTTGATGGATACCCTCTGACCAGCGGCGTCCGGGCATCAAGCGGCCGGTAAATTCGTCAACTATTATAACCTCATTATTTTTAACGACGTAATCTTTGTCGCGATGGAAAAGTATATGCGCTTTTAGCGCCTGCTCAAGATGATGGACGTAGCGAGTACCACCTTCTTCGTAGATATTTTTTAAATTAAGCATGCTTTCTACCTTTTCAATGCCTTTTTCGGTAATTGATACGGCCTTTAATTTTTCATCAACATTGTAATCTTCATTTTCGTGCAGGCGCGGAACAATTTTAGAAAAAGTTTCATAAAGCTTAGTTGAATCAGAATCCGGCGCAGAAATAATTAGCGGAGTTCTGGCTTCATCTATTAAAATAGAGTCAATTTCGTCAACAATGGCATAATTATGCCCCCGGGCCTGCGCAACTTGTCCCAATTCATAGGCCATGTTGTCACGTAAATAATCAAAACCAAATTCATTATTGGTGCCATAGGTAATATCGGCTTCATATGCTTCTCTCCTGGCAACCGGACGCAGAAATTCATGGACAACCCTGAATGAACCGGTAGTATCGCGCTCTTTGTCTAATTTTTCCTCTCGTTCGCTTTGTAACTCCCCTTCTTTTTGTCCCGCCTGCCCGCCTGCGCGGTCAGGCGCAGGCAGGTCGTTTTTATGCAAAGGGTCATAGACATAAGAAGATTCATGATTTATACAGCCGACAGCTAGCCCCAATGCATGATAAATCTGTCCCATCCAAACAGTATCGCGTCGTGATAAATAATCATTGACGGTAACGATATGCACGCCATGACCAGTTAGCGCATTAAGATACGCCGGCAAAGTCGCCACAAGCGTCTTGCCCTCTCCGGTGCGCATTTCGGCTATTTTGCCTTGATGTAAAGCAATACCGCCAATCAACTGGACATCAAAGTGGCGCTGGCTCAAAGTGCGCTTGGACGCTTCACGAACCGCGGCAAATGCCTCGGGCAGAAGCGAATCCAGCGGCTCGCCGCCGTTGAGCCGTTGACGAAACTCGCCAGTTTTAGCTCTCAGCTCCTCAAATGAAAAACGCTCGAACACCGGTTCGAGCTCATTGATCTTCTGGACAATCGGCTGATAGCTCTGGATTGTCCGCTGGTTAGCATCGCCGAATATTTTGGAGAGAATGCTCATTCTTATGGCTTAATTTTACCCTAAATTTACAAAAAATACAAATTTCGCTAACCATTACCAATTTTTATCAGGTGTCCTCGCAGTACAAATAATATATTGATTTTCTCGTTTTTCTAGATAAAAAAATCGTACCCCTTACGCTACGCCCCTCGCTACGCTCGGGGCTCCGCTCCGTCCCAATTTTCTTTATCAGCG
>JACOZZ010000058.1 GCA_016181055.1 Candidatus Yanofskyibacteriota bacterium | reverse complement strand
CCCTAAATGAATACTTGGTCCTGTCGGATCAATCCCAAGATAAAAAACTAACTGCTCTCCAGCCCCCATCATTTCCGCTGCTTTCTCCTTAGACGGAAAAATCGCTTCAATGTATCTGGAATTCAAAAAATCGTTTATTTGGTTTTTATCAGTCACGATTTTAGCCATTCTACTCAAAATCATACCTAAAAAACCCCTACCCGTCAGGTCTTGACATAGATATTAACTATTGCTAGAATGAGGATAACGCTTTTTAACAAGGAGGGAGAAAATGCTTGCAAAACTAGTAAGGCGGATTTTTGAAGATTCGACTAATATGGCAACTATTTGTGCATACGTAACTGTACTTGCAGCATTCTATCTGCAGAAATTGAGCTGGTGGATTCTTATTATTTTTGTAGCATTAGTGCTAGTAATGGCAATAATCTCATCTATTTGGTTTGGCGGCCTTGATAAAAAAACGGCAAAAATTAGCCACATGGAGCAAAAACTCTTTACAAGAATGTGGTGGGTTACGATCCTCAGTGGAGTCTTAATATGTTTACCGATTTTCTACTTCTTAAATACAAACCCGTATAATGAGGCATTAATAATCGCAACATATGTTATAACTTTTCGCGTACTGTACCACAATCTCGTGGAAACCAGAAAAGAATGTCAATAAGCATTCGGGTATACCGCTACTACTAGCGGTTTTATTTTATCCCAATCAAAAATTACAAACCAGGGGGTGGGCTTGATTTGTAATTTTTGATAAATCATAAGATTTGAAAAAATAGCAAATTTGTGGCAGAATTGTTTTTAATGCCCTACAAAAATAAGCGTAAATCAAGCGCAATCAAAAGCTTTTTTTTGGTTTTCCTGACCCTGGCCGTACTCGGCTTGGTTTTTTCTGTGGTCGTATTCCTTTATTACGCCGGCCAAGTCCCCGACCCTTCCGCCATCTCCGCCCGCCGAGTCAGCGAATCAACCAAAATATATGATCGCACCGGCGATACGCTTCTTTATGACATCCACGGCGAAGAAAGACGCACCATAATACCCTGGGACCAAATGCCTGAAACTATTAAAAAAGCTACTCTCATTTCTGAAGACGCCGATTTCTACAATCATAAGGGCGTGGATTTCCGGGGCATTTTGCGTGCGTTTTACAAAGACCTAACTAGCTTTAGCGCCTCACAGGGCGGTTCCACTATTACCCAACAACTCATAAAACTTTCTCTGCTTGGCAAAGAAAAAACCTTACCGCGCAAGATTAAAGAAGCAGTGCTGTCAATTCAGGTTGAACGCAAATATAGCAAAGACGAAATATTCTGGATGTATTTAAACCAAATCCCCTATGGCTCTAATGCTTACGGCATTGAAGCAGCCAGCCAGACGTTTTTTGACAAGCCGGCAAAGGACCTCAATTGGTCTGAAGCGGCTCTTTTGGCATCTATACCCAAGGCGCCCAGTTATTACTTTCCATGCGGCAATCATCTATCTGAACTTATCACCCGCCGTGATAGCTTGCTCAAACGGATGCTTGAACTTAGTGTAATCACCGAAAACGAATTTAAAACAGCGGCTAAAGAGGTTCCCAAAATAGACTGCTCTAGAGTCACTACTTCTTCTATTACTGCGCCCCATTTTGTGATAATGGTCCGTGAGTACCTGGTTAAAAAATACGGGGAAGATATGGTTCAAAACGGCGGTTTGCGCGTAGTCACTACTTTAGATACAAAACTGCAGACGATTGCCGAAGAGACCGTGGAAAAATATGCAAAAATAAATACTGAAAAATATAAAGCAAACAACGCCGCTCTTGTCAGTGCCGATCCTAAAACCGGACAAATTTTTGCCATGGTCGGCTCCAAGGATTATTTCGGCAAGTCGGAGCCGGAAGGTTGCACTCCCGGCAAGGATTGCAAGTTTGAAGGCAACTTTAATACAGCTTTGGCTTTCAGACAGCCGGGTTCTTCGTTCAAACCATTTGCTTATTCTGTGGCTTTCAGCAAAGGCTTTACCGATTCAACTATACTCTTTGACCTACCGACAGAATTTAATCCCGACTGCGAATCATCCGCTTTGCAGGAAAAAGATAAAAATGGACAGGATTGTTATAATCCTCAAAACTATGACGGCCGTTTTCGCGGCCCGGTAACTATGCGCCAATCCTTGGGCCAATCACTTAACCTGCCCTCCGTCAAAACACTTTATCTTGCCGGCGTTGACGACACGATTGATCTTGCTCATCAAATGGGCATTACCACTTTGAATGACCGCACAAGATACGGCCTTTCACTGGTGCTTGGCGGAGGTGAAGTTAAATTAATTGATATGGTTAACGCTTACGGGACTTTTGCAAATGATGGGATAGGAGTTCTATCGGCCTTTTTACTTAAGGTCACAGCCGCTGACGGTACAATTCTTGAGGAATACAAAAAAGAAGAAGCGCGCGCACTTGAACCACAAACCGCAAGGCTCATTACTGATGTTTTGTCTGATAATAATGCCCGCGGTCCGATATTCGGCTACAATAGCCCGCTTTACTTCCCAGAACGTCCGGTAGCGGCCAAAACCGGCACTACGCAGGAGAATCGCGATGGCTGGCTGCTCGGCTACACGCCATCCCTTGTAACCGGCATCTGGACCGGAAATAATGACAATACCTCAATGACAAAAGAAGGCGCCGGTTTATCGGCCGCCGCCCCGATGTGGCATGAATTTATGGCTCGCGCGCTGGCCGATACTCCGATTGAACAATTTATTAAACCAGACCCGATTACCACCAATAAAATTGTTCTTAATGGAGACTATCGCGGTCCGGACGGGATCCATACAATTCTTTACTATATAAACAAAAATGACCCCACTGGGTCATATCCATCAAATCCTTCTAATGACACTCAATTCTCCAACTGGGAGGCCTCCATCCAACGCTGGCTCTCTTCTTTTGCCCCCCAGCCCTCTCCCTCGCCCTCACCATTGCCAACTCCTTAGACTAGCCCCGTAACGTACATAAGTATGCGTTACGGGGCTAACTTCTCAAAGGCATGATCACATAGGTTTGGTCTTTTAGATTATCTCCGCGAAGCACCAGCGGACTGCCATCGCCGGTAAACTCCAGGATAATATGCTCGGTCGGCAAAACTTTCAAACCATCCAGTAAATAATGGTAATTAACCGAAATCTCAAATGGTTTGTTTTTAATCTCACAGGCAAGGTCGGCGGTTATTTCACCGCGATCGCTATTTTTAGCTGAAACTTCCATTGAGTCTTTACCGGCTTTAAGTTTAATATCAGAAATGGAAGACGAAAAAATACTTGCCATACGGATTGACCTCTCAAATTCATTTTTATTTACCTTAGCAAGCGCTATAAATTTTTCGGGTATCACCCGTTTATATTCCGGATAGTGACCATCAATAAGGCGGGAAATAATTTCAAAATCTTCTCCAAAAACAATAATTTGGTTATCTGAAACTGCAAGTGATAAATCTCCTTCAATATTTTCAGCAATCCTTATTATCTCAGTAGCTGTGTTGCGGGGCAAGATAAATGCTTTATTTTTACCATCGCTTAAACCGATTATTTTTTCAGAAAGACGGAAACTATCTGTTGCAGCAAATTCAGCTCGTTTATCGGAAATACTGACATATACCCCGCTAAGCTCCGGCCTAGTTTCCGATAATGAAGCCGAATCTAATACGCTGATAAGCGCAGTTTTTAACGTTTGGCTGTTTATCTTAAAAGATATTTCTTTTTTAATTTGAGGAATTATAGGAAAATCTTTGGTATCCATGCCTAGTATTTGAGTTTTGTAATGTTCTGAATTGATCGCCACTATATTTTTCTTAACAGTTAATGACAGTTTCTCATCTGTTATATTATTAATAAAATCAGAAAAAATTCTTGCCGGTACCGCGACTTCTCCGCTTTCATTTATTTTTGCGCCTAGCCAGTAATTTATTCCGACCTCAAGATTAGTTGCCGACAATTTTAAACGGCCGTTATCGGTTTTAAGAAGAATAGTATTCAGTATCGGCAATGAAATGTTTTTAGAAACAGCTTTTTCTACTGTTCTTACGGCCGACGTTAGTTTTTTCTGATTCACAATAATATCCATGTATACTTATTATTAATTAATTTATTTAAATTAATTAATAATTACTAATTATAAGTATTGTGTATAAGTCCCAATTAATTTAATTTAGCTTAATTTGTAAGGATAATTTTATATTATTCCCTGTTAATAAACTAATAATAACTCATCTTATAATTACTGCGTAATATGTTCAGTAAAAATTTGTATCTATCTTATTTAATTTTATCAAGCAATTAGTCAGAAATAATAAACATAGATATTAACAAAGTTATTCTCTTATTTTCAACATAGACTCATGCACGCTTTCCAATAAATATAGCTAGCCTAACTTTCAAATGTTTGGTAAATCCTCTCTTTGATCAAAGTTAATTCTTGCTTTGTCGTTTCATCGCTTTCTTCCTCTTTTTTTATTTTCTCATAAGCGTGTATAACCGTCGAGTGGTCTCTGCCGCCCAATTTAGAGCCAATTTCCGGAAAAGAGAACTTTGTTTCTTCTCTTAATAGGAACATCGCGATTTGTCTAGGCCTGACTATCTCTTTTTTACGGCTTCTTTTGATAAGATCATTGATAGGGACGCTATAGAAATCAGCCACAGACTTCATAATTGATTGGTGAGTGGTTTTACGGTACGGGGTGTTTAGATAAGCCGCTAAAAGCTTTTTGACTTCTTTAAAATCCGGAATTTTATTGTATATTTGGCTGAAAGCTATTATACGATTCAGGGCGCCCTCAAGCTCGCGTATATTTTTCTGGATATTTGAGGCAATATAGGCAAGTGAATTTTGATCAACCTCAAAACTTTTTTCCTTGCATTTGATATTAAGTATTGCCAAACGGGTTTCATAATCGGGGATTCCAATGTCAGCGATCATCCCGCCTTCAAATCTAGAGCGGAGCCTTTCTTCTAGAGCCGGTATGGCGCTTGGCGGACGGTCAGACGATAAAACTATCTGTTTATTTTTGCCGTATAGTTCATTAAAAGTAGCAAAAAATATATCTTGCGTCCTTTCCTTTCCGGCAATGAATTGAATGTCATCAATGATAAGAAGATCCAGCTTGGCATAGCGTTGCTTCATCTCTTCTATAGTTTTATTTTTCAAGGATTCCACTATATCGGCAGTTAATCTTTCAGAAGAGATATAGCAGACTTTTTTATCTTGGCTAATAGAAGCTACCTGATTGCCAACGGCTTGAAGCAGATGTGTTTTACCCAAGCCTACCCCGCCATAAATAAAAAGCGGGTTATAAACCCTGCCCAAGTTCTTACTGATTGCCAAGCTCGCGGCATGAGCCAGTTCGTTATTGCTTCCCACGACAAAAGAGCCGAATGTATAGCGTTTATTTAAATTAGTTAGCTTATCTATGTCAGCATCAGACCTGTCTTCATTGGTTTTATCCGGCATAAACTGGGCAAAATCTTTTTTTTGCATTGCCAATCCGATATGAATACCGCCAATTGCGTACTTAACTTCCCTTATTTCCGGCTGAAGATTCCTTACGGTCTGAAGAATTTGTTTGCCGAATTTATTTTCCAGCCACTCCTTAACAAAACCATTTGGTACGCTCACCAAAACAGAGCCATTATTGTTTGTAAGTAAGGAGGTA
This sequence comes from Candidatus Yanofskyibacteriota bacterium, assembly GCA_016181055.1. GTDB lineage: Bacteria > Patescibacteriota > Minisyncoccia > 2-02-FULL-40-12 > IGHO2-01-FULL-4-A > 2-01-FULL-44-17. Next base: position 3,662 of record JACOZZ010000058.1, on the reverse strand, counting down.
CCTTTAAACCAAGTGGTAAAATTAGCCCTTGAAAGGGACAATTCCATTTCCGTTAATACTGCTTTCCAGAGTTCTTCGTTAGTCATTAAATAAGTATAAATTAAGAGAAAAATATTAGAAATCTAATTTCGTTGACAATTTGTTGATGAAAAGTGAACAACTTTGAAGGCATCTCCTCGTAATTGCAAAAGAAATAATTTTTTGCTAGGATTAATTAATATGAAAAGCACACTATATCATCCCAAAAAGAAAAAAAGGAAAAAGACTCACGGATTTTTAAAGCGGGCCAGATCTAAGAATGGCAGGAAAGTTTTAGCTCGCCGTCGCAAGAAAGGAAGACACCAGCTTACCGTGTAGGCGCGAGGTGATAGATTTTAGGTTTTAGTTGGAATTGTAAACCTATAGCCTATGACCTATCCCTACAACCTAGTTCATTGGCTCTAGCCAAGAAACGCCGTTTATCCAAGAAAGACGTTAACCGTCTGTTCAAGCGAGGGAAAACTGTAAAAAACAGTTTTTTCTTTATCCGGTTTTTAAAAAATGATGCAGGCTATCTGCGAGTAGCAGTAGTTGTTCCAGCTAAGATTTCAAAAAAGGCAACCGCAAGAAATCGCATCAGAAGAGTTCTTGTAGAGGCGGTTCGCTCTGGACATTTTTTGGAAAAATCGTATGACCTTGCAATCGTTGCTACTTTAGACATCGTAGGGAAGCATCCGAAAGAAATCAATAGAGAATTGGAGCAAGCAATAAATAAAATCATTAGTCAATGAAGCAGGTATTTCTTAAATTTATAAAAATTTACCAGGAAACGATATCGCCGGACCACGGTACAATTTTTGCTGGCAGTATGCTGCGCTGCCGGTTCTATCCGAGCTGTTCGCAATATACATATGAAGCGATTGAGAGATATGGGATAGCAAAGGGTGTGTTAAAAGGATTGGCGAGGATTTTGAGATGCAATCCATTATCAAAGGGCGGAATAAACGAAGTCAGATAATAGCTAATAGGCAATAGGTGATAGTAAATTTCTATAACCTATAACCTATAACCTATAACCTATAACCTTGTCATTTCTCTATCACGAATTTCTTTTCCGTCCCCTATTCAATCTCCTAGTTTTTATTTACAACATTGTTCCCGGAGGTGATTTTGGTGCGGCAATAATCCTGCTGACGATCGTAATCCGCATAATTTTTACTCCCCTGTCTATCAAGGCGCTGGTGTCTCAAAAAGAATTAAGCCGGCTTCAGCCAAAGATTAAGGAACTCCAGGATAAACATAAAAACGACAAACAAGCGCTGGGCCAAGCGACGATGGCTTTGTACAAAGAGCATAACGTAAACCCATTCGGCGGCTGCTTGCCTCTCCTTATTCAGCTCCCGGTACTTATAGCGCTTTATAGCGCCCTTAATTCTGGACTAAAACCCGAGAGTCTTACCGCGCTGTATTCATTTATAAGTCATCCGTTAGCTATAAAAGAAATAGCGTTCGGATTTGTTGACCTTACCCAAAAGAATGCGATTTTAGCCGTTTCAGCCGGAGTTTTGCAATGGTTTCAGTCAAAAAAAGCCGCATCGTTCCAAGCCCCGGTTTCCAAAAATGAGGCCCCTTCCGCCGCTTTCCAAATGAATAAACAAATGTTGTATTTTTTCCCGATTATGGTTATAATTATCGCTTGGAATTTGCCTGCCGGCTTAACTCTTTATTGGGTAGCTGCCACAGCTTTTTCCATAGTAGAGCAGATATATATAAATCGGAAATACCGATAGGCCTATGTTAATCTTTAGTGATGTCAGAGGATATAAAAAATAAAATCAAAGAAACGGTTGAAGACCTATTAAATAGGGTTGGTTTTGAGGGCGAAGTTAAATTAAGCGAGAATGCGCCGGCAGCAGTGATTAATGAACCGGGCAATGATGATAAAAAAAGCTTTCTCACTGTTTCTATTGAATCTGCCAATGATTTGAGCATGCTAATCGGTAAAAACGGACAAAACCTCAGCGCCTTTGATCATATTGCCCGCTTGCTCGTTAATAAGAAGTTAAACGGTTATGACGGTAAGTTCCCGATTAATTTTATGGTTGATATCAACGATTACCGCAAATCAAAAACTAATTATCTGATTGACGTGGCTCGTAATACCGCCAAACGCGTAACTCAAACTCAAAAAGCCGAGGCCTTGCCGCCCATGAGTTCTTATGAGCGGCGGCTGGTGCATACGGAATTGGCGTCATTCAAAGAAATCCAAACCGAAAGCATCGGCCAAGAGCCCAGACGGCGCGTTGTTATTAAGCCCCAAGTAGAACAACTGTGAAATATAACAAATTAGTTAGAGATAAAATTCCGGAGTATATCCGTGGAAAAGGTGGAGTGCCAGTTACGCATATCGCAAGTAAAGCAGAATATTGGCAAAAATTAAAAGAAAAATTGATTGAAGAAATTGAGGAATTTAAAAAAGATGAAAGTCCCGAAGAATTTGCCGATATATTAGAAGTTCTTGACGCAATCGCCGATTACAAAAGTTTTGACAAAAATGAGATTGAAAAAATAAAAGCAAAGAAAGCCGAAGAAAGAGGAAAATTCAGCGGTAGAATTATCCTTGATGAATCATAAAACTTTTATGTTCTGCGCGGAAACTGTTACCCGTCTTAAGCCCTATTTTCTATAACTCCCAAAAGGAGTTTTTGTTTTGAGTATATCGCCTAATGTTAAAATCTGATAAGATTTTTGTTGGAGGGTAAAATTATGTTGCAAAAAATTTCATACAATCTGGGAATAGCGACGTTATCGCGCGGGGTAATTGGCGGCTTGAGTTTGGTTATCGTAGGGATTCTTACGCGCTTTTTGGGGCCTGAAGGATTCGGCCAGTATAGCGCGATTTTTGCCTATCTTTATATATTTACGGCGATTGCCGACCTAGGCCTCTATACTTTTATGGTGCGCGAAATTTCGCGTACCAGTGAACCGGCCGAAGAAAGAAAGATTGCCAGTAAAATTTTTACTCTGCGTTTTCTGGCAGTTGTCTCAATAATTATTTTAGCTGACCTGCTCGTTTTTGCTTTTCCTTATCCGCTTAAGATCAAAATGGGCGTTTTGATCGCCTCTCTTTTCTCGGTAGGCTCTTCTTTGGTGCAAGTTCTAGTCGGTATATTCCAGAAATACCTGCGTCTTTATCTGGTTTCATTCTCGGATATTTTAGCGCGGCTGGTTCAGTTGGGCTCGTTGGCGGTATTAATTAGATTTGAAACCGGTCTTTTATGGTTTGTGGCTGTTGTAGTTTTCTCAGAGGCAGTTCATTTGAGTCTTATCTACGTATTTTCCCGTCGCATGATAAAAGTAAAACCGATAATTGATTTGGCATATTTTCGCCACGCCCTTAAAACAGCGCTTCCTATCGCGATTTCTCTCGTTTTAGTCCTTATTTACTTTAAATTAGATACGGTTATGCTTTCAATAATGAAACCGGCCCACGATGTCGGCATTTACTCAGTGGCTTACAAAGTACTAGAAGCGGTAATATTCTTACCGGCTATCTATATCGGTCTGGTCATGCCTCTTCTTTCGCGATTCGCAGTTAAAAGTAAACCGGAATTCATTAAAACTTTCAAAAGCGCGCGAGCGCCCAAAAAGATATTTGTCCGGTCTTGAATTTCGCTTAGCAG
>JACOZZ010000034.1 GCA_016181055.1 Candidatus Yanofskyibacteriota bacterium | reverse complement strand
TTAGACACTCTATATGGAAAGAGTCTATTTACATCTTCTGCAAATTTTTTCATAGCTGTTTCTTTTGACTCGCTGCCAAATGTATCAGTAACTCCGTTACTATATTCAATCCGTGCTAGAATTCGAGCCATATTTTCCTCCAAAGTTGTTAAGGCTACTTGGCAACGTTACCTCGTCTATTAATTTAAATCAAGAGTCCAAAAATTTGAGCGGGCCGTATGCTTTTAATTTCGACTGCTTACTCTAATGTTTTGAATTATCCCCAGCCCCATCATCAGAGTAACCAAATGACTACCGCCATAGCTTAGGAATGAGAAGGGAATGCCGGTAATCGGGAGCAGACCCAAATTAACGCCGGCATTTATGGAAACATGGGCAAAAATTAAAGTTAAAAAACCCAAGGAAAAAAGTTTGGCAAAATTATTATCGGTTCTGGTTGCAATTGAACCGATGCGGAACATCAAAAGCAAGAACATAATAATCAGGACGGTTATTCCCGCGAAACCGAATTTCCTGGCAAAATTTGCAAAAGTGAAATCATTATAAGGTTCGGGAACAAGCGCTCTTTGGGACGCTTTTTTATTGAATGCTATGCCAAACCATTGCCCCGACCCAATAGAGGTTTTTGCCTGCAGTATGTTATATCCGCTTCCACGCGGGTCAAGGTAGGGGTTGATGAAAGAGGTGAGCCGGTCCTTCTGGTACGGTTTAAGGACGGCAAACCAGCCGATGGTGGAAATCACTATGCCGACCATCAAAATCACCAAAAGGTGATTTCTTTTTATCCCGGAGAAAAGCAGCATAGCCAGCCATATGGAAATCAATACGATAACCGAGCCCAAGTCTGGCTGAGTGAATGTAAGCGCGGCTGGAATTAGGGCATACACGGCTGAAGCTAAAATATGGCGCGTGTGATAAATTTCTACATGTTTTTGGGAGAAATATTTTGCCAGAAGTATTATAAGGGAAAACTTGGCAAGCTCTACAGGTTCAAAAGTAAAATTTTTAAAAATAATCCAGGAGCTGACGCCTCGTATTTCTTGGGAAGCCAGAGCAAACAGCAGAAGAACGATTGCGAGCAGATAAAACGCGATTGACGCCGAGGAGAAATTTTTAAGAATGCGATAATCAAAAAACGAAACTGCCAGCATGACAGCGATGCCGAATACCAGAAACATGGCCTGCCTTTGCATAAAATCAGGCGAACGCGACCCGATATTGTAAAAACTGGCAATGCCCAAGCCGACAATTATAGCCACGATTACAACTAGCCACCAGTCCAGTTTTTTTAGATGAGAAATAAACCCCATGATTAAGATAGCATAACAAAAAGAGGCATTTTCCCGCACTCTTGCATTATTATTAAAAGTATGGTATAATTATGGAGTATTCAAATCAGGGCTTTGAGGTGTGCCCAAAACACTTCACGGTTCCGTCAACTGGCGGGACTTATAGGAGGTAGAAATGTTTACCTTGAAAATCAAATTTCCGGATGTTTCCAATTTTTCCTTGCGTGATATTTTTGAAGAATGCGAGAGATTGGGAAAGGCCGGGTGGACTATCGTGCATCACTCAACCCGTTTAAACGATGGAAGAGTGGAACAAACCATTGAGCGCGAAATCCAGCAGCTCTATCTCGTTGAGGTCCACTGGAATCAGCATTTTCTCGGTTTTGAGCCAACGGAGATTAGCGTGGTTTTCCAAAACTCGCTTTTCCCGATGCATCTTAGTGACGCCTGGTTCCTCAATACCTCCAGCAAGTGGGTGCATTTGGAAAGCGATATGTTTCCCGGCTTTTGGTACGAAGTTCGTACCAACATAGGCGAGAAAGCTTTGGAGATTCGGGTTTTCTGCGGCCGGCAACTGGGCGAGGAGAACTTGAAGAGGTTTTTCCTGACGCTTAGCTTATTCCATGCCGCAACCAAAATTGTGCGGGAACTGCATCAATCCAGGATGGCGGCCGGAAAAGGAAACATGCCGGAAATGTACCGGCACCACAACGAAATCTTGGAAACCCTTAGCCTTTATTTACCTCGCTAAGAATTCTGCCCACGCTCCTACCCAACCTCCCTCCAAGTCCAGTACCCTTTAATCTGGCAGCCCATCGCAAGCAGGATGGGTTTTTTTATTTTCAGTTATTTCCAGTTTCTAAGAATAGGCCGACTTAACCGTCGGCCTCGTTGTATTATGCATATAAAATTTTACCCAATTTGTATCGAGTGTATGTAAAAGACTAGAAGCGAATCCTCCTGATTTTCGTCATTCATATCCCGATTAACAAATTAACGAGCTAAGCGTTAAGAATTGTCGGGCAACACTAAGACTAGTCGGAAAACGCGCAGAAAACAAAACCCCGCCGTTAAGCGGGGTTGCAGTTTTCAAGCGGTAAACGGAGAACTGGTCTGTGTCCGACAATTTAGCTTAGCGAGGCTAATTTGTATGAGGGATATGTTGTAAGAAAATTAGGGAGTGAGCGACTATTCTTCCGTAGAATCCGGCTGTGCCACATGATAATATCCTGTGCCGGCGGGGATGAGGCGGCCGATGATGACATTTTCTTTAAGCCCGCGGAGCGTATCCTCCTTGCCGGCCACCGCCGCGTCAATCAGTACTCGTGCAGTTTCTTGGAATGAGGCCGCCGATAAAAAGCTCTCAGTTGAAAGCGAAACCTTGGTTATGCCGAGCAGCAGCTGTTCAAACGTGGCCGGTTTGCCGCCGCGATTCTTAACTTCTTCATTTGCTTCCAATAGCGTGCGTTTTTCCACGACATCGCCGGGCAGAAGCTCGGTATCACCCTGGTCAAGAATTTTAACGCGTGAAAACATTTGCCTGGCAATCAATTCCACATGCTTATCATTAATACTGTCGCCTGTTGGTGAGTAAATGCCTTGTACCTCGCGTATTATATAGCGGGCGACATTCTGAACATTTCCGGTGGTATGGAATAATTCTCGCAAATCAATATGGCCGTCTGAAAGCTGTTGTCCGGCCGTAACCAGATCGCCGGCACTGACAGCTGGCGCTACGCCGGGCATGGTCAAATATTCCCGCTCCTCACCCTTGTCCGACATTATTTTTATAAATGTCTGATTGCCTTTTTCTTCTACGCTGATTACCTTGCCGTCTATTTCGGAAATTAAAGCTTTGCCGGCCGGCGGCCTGACCTCAAAAATTTCCTGAACCCTCGGCAGACCCATGGTGATGTCGCCTACGCTGGCCACGCCTCCAGTGTGAAAGGTTCTCATCGTAAGCTGGGTACCGGGTTCGCCGATGGCTTGGGCAGTTACGATACCTACCGCCTGACCTATTTCAACAAGTTTGTTTTTTGACAGGTCGTAGCCATAGCAAATGCGACATATTCCATCTTTAGCTTTGCAGGTTACCAGCGACCTGATTTTTACTGCTTCCGGCTGAATTTGATCAATTTTTATTGAAACTTCCCTGTTTATTAATTGATTTTTCTTTGCAATAACATTGCCCTCGGCATCTTTTATATCTTCCAGTATGGCGCGTCCCAGCAAACGTTTGCCGATGCTGTCGCCACCTATTGATTTGCCGTCAGATGCATAAAGAGTGTATCCTTCTTTGTCTTTGCAATCTTCCTGGTGTACAACAACATCTTGTGCCACATCAACTAAACGTCTGGTTAGGTATCCTGCCGTGGCTGTACGCAAGGCCGTATCTACCAACCCTTTTCTGGCGCCGTGGGTAGAAATAAAATATTCAAGAACGTTTAGCCCCTGCTTAAATGAGCTTTTAACGGGCAATTCTATCAGTTCGCCATCCGGCTTAACCATCAAACCGCGCATGCCGGCTAATTGATTTACTGTACCCCAATTACCTCTGGCCTTAGAGTCAACCATCATGAAAACGGCGTCATTTTCCACAAACTGTTTGCTTACTATTTTTTCAAGCTTGGACTTGGTAATTGTCCAAATCTCAATGGCCTTAGATTTACGCTCATATTCGGTCAGCAGTCCTTGCGCGTAAAGCGAGCCGTTTTCTTCTATGGTACGTTCGGCTTCAGCCATAATTTCCGTTTTTTCTTTGGGAATTCTCAGGTCATCCATGCCCCAGGAAACGCCCGAAGCCGTCGCATAATGAAAACCGTACTCTCGTATCGTATCCATAAATTCAACTGTCCTTTCTTCGCCGTAGTTATGTAAAATCTCAGCTTCAATATTGCGCAGGTCTGTTTGGTTCAATGTTTTATTTACGAATAAATGGTCTTTGGGCAATGCGTGATTGAATATCATTCTGCCGACAGAAGTTTCTACCAATTCATTGGCATTCCCAGTATTTTTTGATAATTGAACTTTTACTTTGGTTCTCAAATCTATTACCTTATGCTCGTAGGCCATAATTGCTTCCGATTCCGAAGAAAATATTTTACCTTCGCCCGGCAAGCCCGAGCTGATACTAGTCAGATAATAGCAGCCGAAAGTAATATCGCGGGTGGCAATAGCAACTGGTTCGCCGGTCGCGGGTTTTAAAATTCCGTGTGTTGAAAGCATCAGATCGCGGGCTTCTTTTTGCGCTTCCGCGGTCAATGGCAAATGGACGGCCATTTGGTCGCCGTCAAAGTCGGCATTAAATGCGCGGGTCGGCAAAGCCGGAATTTTAATTGCCTTGCCTTCTATTAGTACCGGTTTAAATGCTTGTACCGATAATCTATGCAGGGTTGGAGCGCGGTTTAATAGTACCACCCTGTCTTTAATGGCAGATTCCAGCGCTTCCCAAACCTCCGGAATTTCCTGTTCTATTAGATGGTTGGCCGAACGTATATTATGCGCTAACCCCTTTTCTTTTAGATAATGAATTATGAAGGGCTTGAACAGCTCAAGCGCCATATATTTAGGCAAGCCGCACTCGCTCATTTTCAAATTCGGACCGATGACGATTACGCTTCTGCCCGAGTAATCCACTCGTTTGCCGAGCAAGTTTTGCCTGAATCGGCCCTGCTTGCCCTTTAACATATCGGCAAGCGATTTGAGGGCGCGTTTCTGGCCGGTGGAAGCCGAAACCAGCGTCTGGCCGCGGCGCATAGTATTGTCTATCAGGGCGTCAACGGCTTCCTGCAGCATTCTTTTTTCGTTTTTGGTAATAACTTCCGGCGCCTTAAGCTCATTTAAGTGTTTTAAGCGGTTGTTTCTGTTGATTACGCGGCGATACAAGTCGTTGAGATCGGAAGTGGCATATCGTCCGCCATCCAGCTGGACCATGGGGCGGAGAAGCGGGGGGATTATCGGCAATACTTCAAGGATCATCCATTCCGGACGGATATCGTTTTTGAGCATTCGTTTGAGTATTTTTAGCCGACGCATCATTTTCTTCTGCACAGTCGGATTATCTGTTTCCTTGAGATAATTTTCTCCCCTTTTAATTTCTTCACCCAAATCCATCTCTTCCATAAGTTTTCTGATCGCTTCTGCGCCGATGCCGGCTTCAAAAACCTCGCCGTATTTAAGCGACAGGTCCCTGAACTCAAGTTCCGAGAGCACTTGATATTTTTTTAAACTTTTCAAATTGACTTTTTCTTCTTCGCGTCTTTCTTGTATTCTGTCTTTCTCGCTTTCCTGCGCCGCCCCTTTTATAAGAGACCTGAATCCGGATTCCATTTTTTTCATGGCCTCGGCCTTAAACTCTTCGTTTACTTTTGTGACGATATAAGCCGCGAAATAGACTACTCTCTCAAGGTCGGGCAGCGAGACATCCAATATTGTGGCGATGCGCGAAGGCATACCGCGCAAAAACCAGATATGCGCTACCGGGCTGGCCAGTTTAATATGACCCATACGCTCGCGCCTGACTATTGAGCGCGTAACTTCAACGCCGCAACGGTCGCATATAATGCCCTTGTATCTTATGCGGCTGTATTTGCCGCAATGGCATTTCCAATCCTGGGTCGGCCCGAAAATAGACTCTGAAAAAAGCCCCTCTTTTTCCGGTTTCTGGGTCCGATAATTGATAGTTTCCGGTTTGGTAACTTCGCCATAAGACCACTGAAGAATTTCTTCAGGAGAAGCGACCCTTAATTTTAGCGCGCTGAAATCCATATTTTTATATTTCTTTTAATTCTATATTAAGTCCCAATCCTTTAATTTCCGATAACAATACTTTGAATGATTCTGGCAAATGTGGCGCTCTTATCTCTTCACCCTCAACAATTGCTTCGTATGTTTTGGCGCGCCCCTGAACGTCGTCCGATTTGATGGTCAGCATTTCTTGCAGAGTATGCGCTGCCCCGTAACCCTCTAAGGCCCAGACTTCCATTTCCCCGAATCTTTGGCCGCCGAACTGCGCTTTACCGCCGAGCGGCTGCTGGGTGATGAGCGAGTACGGGCCGATTGAACGCATGTGCATTTTGTCTTCAACCATATGCATAAGTTTCATAAAATAAATTACCCCGACTGTGGTTTTTTGGTGGAACTTTTCGCCGGTGCGCCCGTCGTAAACATAGATTTTTCCGTCTTCGGGCAATCCGGCACGTTTTAATTCTTCTTTTATAATTTCTTCGGTTGCTCCGCCCATTGCCGGTACTGCGGCCTTATAGCCAAGCTTAGACACCGCCCAGCCAAGATGTGTTTCCAAAATTTGGCCTATGTTCATACGCGAGATTATGCCGAGAGGCGATAATATCATATCAACACGCCGGCCGTCAGGCAGGAATGGCATATCTTCTTCCGGCAATATCATAGAAATAACTCCTTTGTTGCCGTGTCTTCCCGCTAATTTGTCTCCCACTTGAACCTTTCTCATCTGGGCGACTGATACTTGGATAGTTTTAATGACGCCAGCCTGTAATTTATCGCCCTGGTCTCTGGAAAATATGCGTACGCCGACAACGCGTCCGATCTTGCCGTAATCCAACGTTAGGGAGGTATCTTTTACGTCTTGCGATTTTTCACCGAATATCGCCCGCAATAATCTTTCTTCAGCGGTCAGGTCGCTTTCACCCTTAGGCGAGATCTTACCGACCAGGATGTCCTGCGATCTTACCTCGGCGCCGATACGTACAATGCCGTCCGGGTCAAGGTTTTTTAGTTTTTCTTCAGAACGGTTAGGAATATCATAAGTTGTGAGTTCTGGTCCGAGCTTGGTTTCTCGTACGTCTATGGAATAATCTTCAATGTGGATTGACGTGAACAGGTCTTCCCTGACTAATTTTTCGGAAAGCACCACCGCGTCTTCAAAATTAGCTCCCTCAAACGACATAAACGCGACGACCAAATTACGGCCTAAAGCCAGTTCGCCGTTTTTGGTTGCCGGCCCGTCAGCCAGAACATCTCCTTTTTTTATTTTTTGTCCGAGCGATACGATAGGCCGCTGGTTAATAGCCGTAAAACTGTTGGATTTGTTGAATTTCAGAAGTTCGTATTTATTTTTTTCTCCCTTGCCGGTTTTTACCGTAATACTGGAGCCGTCTATTTCCTCAACAGTGCCTGCTTCGTTAGCGATTACCATCATGCCGGAATCCCTGGCAACCTTACCTTCCAATCCGGTACCGACAATCGGTTCCTCTGGAGAGATGATCGGCACGGCTTGGCGCTGCATGTTTGAACCCATCAGGGCTCGGTTAGCATCATCGTTTTCAAGAAACGGGATCAAAGAGGTCGCAACGGAAAACGGCTGTTTGGGAGAGACGTCCACGTAATCAATTTTTTCCGGCGTGACTAAATCAGGCTCGCTTTTGACCCTGGCGAGGATTTTGGCTTCTGTAAATCTGCCATTACCGTCCAATCGAGCGCCGGCATGAGCGATAATAAACCGCTCTTCTTCGGTGGCATCCAAATAATCTATTTGTTCGGTTACTTTCCCTTTTACAACTTTTCTGTAAGGGGAGAGGATGAATCCCAACGGTGAAACCTTAGCATGCAAAGATAAATGTCCAACAAGCCCGATGTTCGGGCCTTCCGGAGTTTGGATGGGACAAATTCTTCCATAATGAGAGGGGTGCACATCGCGTACTTCAAAACTTGCTCTTTCTCTTGTAAGTCCGCCTGGTCCAAGAGCCGACAGTCGTCGCTTATGTTCAAGTTCGGCAAGCGGATTAACCTGGTCCATAAATTGCGAGAGCTGGCCGGAAGAGAAAAATTCTTTGACTGCGGCGACAAATGGGCGGGAATTGATAAGCTGGGCTGGAACAATGGCTTCTACATCCAATGTACTCATGCGGTCTTTGATTATTCTTTCCATTCTGGCAAAAGACAATCTTAATTTATCCTGCAGCAGCTCTCCAAGGGTTTTGACGCGGCGATTACCAAGGTGGTCAATGTTGTCCTGTTGGGCAGACGGGTCGTTATTAAGGCGGATTATTTCACGCATGACATCTATGGCGTCTTCTACTTTCAGAACTCTGCTTTTTTCGTCTAGGGGATAATTCTTTTGGAAACGTTGATTCATGCGATAACGTCCCACGCGTGAAAGATCATATCGGGAAAAATTAAAGAACATATTATTTATCATTTGTCGCGCGTTATCAACGGTAGCCGGGTCGCCCGGGCGGATGCGTTTATACATCTCTATCAATCCCTCGTCCTGATTGCTTGCGGCATCTGCGACTATGGTGGAGATGATATATTTCATTTCAGGGTCAGTATCTATATCTTCAAATAATTTTTTAATTTCCTCATCCTTGCTTATGCCAAAAGCCCGTAAAATTGAAGTTGCGGGAATTTTTCTTTTTCGGTCAATTCTGACGGATATGACGCCGCTTGATTCTGTTTCAAATTCAAGCCAGGCGCCGCGCGAGGGGATTATTTTGGCGCCAAAAAGCCGTTTAAAACGGCTTGAACGAGATAATGAAAAGAATGCGCCCGGGCTTCTAATAAGCTGTGAGATAACAACTCGCTCTACGCCATTGATAACAAATGTGCCGCGGGGAGTGATTACCGGGAAATCAGCGAGATAAATTTCCTGCTCATCGGTCTTGCCGGTTTTTTTGTTTTTAAGCGAAATTTTTACGCGGAGCGGCGCTTCGTAAGTGATGTTTTTTTCTCTGGCAACGCGTTCGCTGAATTTAGGTTCCTCTAATTTAAAATCCAAAAATCTCAACTCCAGTTCTTTATTTGTCCAGTCTTCTATTGGAGAGATATCGTTGAGCAGCTCTTTTAAGCCAACATCCAAAAACCATTGATAAGAATCAAGCTGGACCTGAACCAGATTCGGCGGCTCAAAAGTATCCGGGGCGTATTTAGATAGTATTTTGCGCATGCGAACACAAAAACACCTTAACCCCGCTTTGCGGGGGCAAACAAAAAAATATCCTCCTTAATTTTGCGAGTTATCAGTTTCCACCCTTAGATATACAAACCTAGCAACTAGCGAATAACCGCTTGCGACTAGATTTGTAGACCCCTAACAAAGGCGGAAGCTATTTTATAAGAAGTGCTGTCTTGGCCCAAATCATTATGTATTTTATAGCTTTTTAATGACTTGAGGTCAAGTTTATTCCTTTCCAAAAGCTTGTCAAGACCAGTTATCAACACATCACTTAAATCATAATAGTACTTAATTGTTACGACGTCAATAGTCGTCCCGTTTTTCACGAGTTTTAACGTAACATCCGATTGGCCCAGTTCGATTTGTAGAATCATGATTTTGCCATCATAAATTAACAAAATAACCTTAAGTTTGCAAAATTTAAAATAAGACCGTGAAAATAACTTAAGTTTTTAATCTTTGCCCGTGGTGAACCCTACTTGCTTTTTAGTCATGGTTTTTCTAAAATTAAACTAGTGAGAAAGAAGCTCAAAAAGCCGAAGAAGGCGGTAAAAAAGTCGGTAGAAGCCCAAGAGGTTTTGGGATTATCGCAGGAGACGAGGCATCTGGGGCGTGGCCTCTCTTGGGTTGGCGATAGTGAGCACGCTGGCATTTTTCGGCAAAGCGGGGCAAGTCGGTGAACTATTTTCTTCCGCCGCCAAGTCTCTTTTCGGTTGGGGTATTTTTCTGGTGCCGCTAGGTTTGACGTTGCTCGGCGTGGCATTTCTCAAATCAATTTCACGCAAGATCTATATAAGCGCGATTATCGGGACGGCACTTTTTGTTTTAGGGTTTTTGGCAGTTTTCCATATTTTGGGTAATGGCGATTTGTCTATACGTTTGCACCAAGGCGGTTACCTCGGTTTGATCATCGGCCTTCCTATATTAAAAGCAGTTGGCTTCACGTCTTCATTTGTAGTTTTGGTGGTTCTGCTTTTCGTATCAGTTCTAGTCGCCCTTAACATTCCTGTTCATAAATTAATATTACGCAAGAAGGAGGAAAACGCCGATGGCGACGAAGAAACGCCGACCCTGAAAGACAATGTCGTAATCAAACGCGGCACTCAGGTTATAACCCCCGCAATGCAAAAAGCCGAGGAACTGCAAAGAGTAAACCAGAAGCCAGAAACCAGAAACCAGAAACCAGAAACTGCTAAGGGCGACGAGGATAAAGAATTCGTCATTAGAGCTTCAAAATCCGGTAAATGGGTTCTGCCGCCCATTGAGATTTTGAACTCTGACAAAGACCAGCCGAGGAGCGGAGACATCAACGCAAATGTCACGATAATAAAACGCACACTGTCCAACTTCGGCATTGATGTGGAAATGGGCGAGGTATCCATCGGACCGGCGGTTACACAATTCACCTTGCGTCCGGCGGTTGGCGTTAAACTTGCAAAGATCACCACTTTGCGTAACGACTTAGAGCTGGCTTTGGCGGCGCATCCGATACGTATTGAAGCGCCGATCCCGGGCAAGGCGCTTGTCGGTATTGAAGTGCCGAATAAAAAATCGGCGATCGTCGGTTTGCGCGATATGTTTGAGTCGGACGAGTTTAAAAAAAGCCGCTACCTACTGCCTGTTGCGGTTGGCCGCGATGTGGCCGGATTTCCGATTTTTGCCGGGCTTGAGAAGATGCCCCACATATTGATTGCAGGAGCTACGGGCACCGGCAAGTCCGTTGCCATAAATACGCTCTTACTCTCGCTTTTATACAAACACTCGCCTGATATTTTGAAGTTCATAATGGTTGACCCTAAGCGCGTGGAGCTTTCCCTTTATAACGGTATTCCTCACCTTGTAACTCCCGTGATTACCGATGGCAAAAAAGTGGTTAACGCTTTGCGTTGGGCGGTGAGGGAAATGGAAAAGCGTTATGAGCGGCTGTCGTCTTGCGGTTCACGAGATATCAATTCGTTTAATATAAGACAGGCGGCCGCCAAAGATGACCTAATGCCGTTTATTGTGATTGTCATTGATGAATTAGCCGATCTTATGGCAGCGCACGGCCGTGATGTTGAAGCGGCTATCGTGCGTCTTGCCCAAATGGCCCGTGCTGTCGGCATTCATTTAGTCGCTTCAACCCAGCGCCCATCAGTTGAAGTCATTACGGGTTTGATCAAGGCAAATATCACTTCCCGCGTGGCTTTGCAGGTGGTATCGCAGGTTGACTCGCGCACGATACTTGATATGTCGGGGGCGGAAAAATTGCTTGGTAACGGCGACATGCTTTATCTTGCGGGCGACGTGTCCAAGCCCCGACGTATTCAGGGTTCATTTGTCAGCGAAAAAGAGGTAAAAGATGTAGTTAAATTCGTTAAACAACAAGCAGAACAGCTGGAGGAAGCGGAGGGTGAGGAAGAAAAAGGCGGACTGGAGATGGATATAGATGAAGCGGTGTCAGGCGCGACTCTAGTCGGCGAGGATAGTGATATGGGCGATGCGTTATTTAATGATGCCAAAGAAGTGGTGGCGCAAGCCGGTAAGGCCTCGGCATCTTTGCTTCAGCGCCGGCTTCGCGTAGGATATGCGCGGGCGGCTCGGCTGTTAGACCTTCTTGAAGAATCTGGCATCATCGGTCCGGGTGAAGGCGCCAAGCCAAGAGAGGTATATATAGGAAAGGGCGGGGGCGTACCGCCAGTGCAAGATAATTATGTGGATGACGGGTCGGTAGCTGAAGTGGCATCGGCGGATTCAAAGTTAGATGATAAGATTGCAACGGAAGAATGATAGGACTTGATTTGAATTTGGAGGTTGCTATACTCAAAAAATAAATAATTATTATTAAGCTGTCGATCGGGAGGACGACAGCAATTTTTATGGTAAAAGAAAAAAACAAAAAGGAGGAGAGACAGAGTAAAACAGACCTAAGCAACAGAAGCGTTGATTTAGCAATTAAAGAAATACAGGAAAAATACGGGGACGGGTCAATTATGAAGCTGGGGGATGCGCGCAGGGTTGATGTTGATGTTATACCGACCGGTTCAATTTCGTTGGACCTGGCGCTTGGCGTTGGTGGTATTCCGCGCGGGCGCGTTGTTGAGGTCTATGGGCCGGAAAGTTCCGGAAAAACCACGTTAGCATTGCACCTCGTCTCAGAAGTCCAAAAGATGGGCGGGGTTGCGGCTTATGTTGACGCCGAGCACGCGCTTGACCCGGATTATGCCAAAAAAATCGGCGTGCGAATTAACGACCTTTTGATTTCCCAGCCGGATACCGGCGAGCAGGCGCTTGAGATTGTGGAAACGCTTGTCCGTTCCGGTGGCGTGCATCTTGTCGTGGTGGATTCGGTTGCGGCGCTGACTCCTCGTGCCGAGATTGAGGGCGAGATGGACCAGCAGCATATGGGCCTGCAGGCGCGGTTGATGTCCCATGCCTTGCGCAAGCTGACCGCGGTAGTGGCGAAAACAAATACGACCGTTTTATTCATAAATCAAATCAGACAAAAAATCGGAATTATGTTCGGCAATCCGGAAACGACAACCGGCGGATTGGCGTTGAAGTTTTATTCTTCGGTCAGAATTGAAATACGCCGTGCGGCGCAGATACAATCAGCTGAAAAGATTATCGGTAACCGCGTTAAGGTTAAAATTGTCAAAAACAAAGTGGCCGCGCCGTTTCGTGTTGCCGAGTTTGATATATTATACAATGAAGGCATCTCGCGCCATGCTGACCTGATAAATACCGGAGTTGTGCTCGGTGTGGTGGCCAAGGCCGGTGCCTGGTACAATTTCGGCGAACAGCGCCTCGGCCAAGGCATTGACGGCGCCCGATTGTTCCTGAAAGATAATCCAAAAGTAGAAAAAGAAATATTATCCGCTGTTAAAAAAGCAGCGGTTGTAAAAGAAGTTTAGAAATAAAAATCCCGCTATCAGGCGGGATTTTTATTTCTTGAGAGTCTGTAATTTTGTATACGGCATCAGCGCCATGAACCTTGCCTTTTTGACTGCATTGGCGACCATGCGCTGGTGTTTCTGGCACAAGCCGGTGCGGGCGGAAGACGAAATCTTAAATTGTCCAGACACAAACTTGCGGAGTATGTCCGTATTTTTATAATCAACGTAATTAATTTTTTCCTGACAAGCTAAACAAACCATATTGTCTTAATTAAAACGGAATATCCTTAAGGTCAATTTCTTTTTCCTCAATATCGCTATCCGTAATTATTGGGTCGCTGGTTACGGGAGCGTCTTCATTGATAACGGGTATGTCTTCTTCTTTGATGGGTGATGCAGTTTTGTTATTTATGTTAGTTGGTCTGGCTGCAGGTGTCGGATTATTCGGTTGATAATTGCCGCTTCCCATCGCCTTGGGTCCCAGTTGCATATTTTCAGCAACAATTTCCGTGCGATATCTTTTGACGCCATCCTGTCCCTGCCACGACCTTGTCTGCAATCGTCCCTCAAACATCGCCAGTTGTCCCTTGCGCAGATATTTGGAAACGATTTCAGCGAGATTACCCCAAGCAATTATCGTGTGGAATTCAACCTGCTCTTGTTTTTCGCCGGTCGCGCGATTATTCCAAACCCGGTTGGTAGCCAATCTGATAGTAGTTACCGTTTGTCCTGACGGTGTAGTGCGTGATTCTGGGTCGGCGGCCATCCGGCCTATTAGTAATACCTTATTTAAGTTCATTTTTATTGTGGGTTGAAATTAGGCGCAGTCATAGTGCCTTCTGGGGATTCCAAAATTGTAGGATTGCTTGGCCTGATTTTGTTATAATATTCTTCAACAAAATCAGAATCCACAATTTTGAAATAGTTTAGTCTGCCGCTGGAGCAGACGGAACGTCCTCAGAAGGTACTATGGCGGAGCATTTACAGACCCTCAATGACTTTCTCAACTTCCTGTTCCAACTGTTGTTTTTCTGCTTCAGTTTTTTCTTTTGGCTGTTTCTTGAGAGCTTCCGGCATTGCCGTTTCATGAGTTTTAATTCTTGGTCTGGCTCTATGCTGGCCTAAGATTCTCAATTCTTTATTTTCCGGTTTCTTGAGGAGCAAGTATCTTAACACGTTGCCTTGAAGTTTCATCCGGGCGTTTATTTTTTCAAGCGTTTCTGACGGGGCGGCAAAATCAAGTATTCCAAAGTGGGCATACTGTTTGTTTTTTATTTGATATGACAAGTGGGTTTGGCGTGGTGCCAAGGAGGTTATGACCGAACCCCCCGCCTGTGCTACCAAATCAGAAAGTTCCTGCGCGCGCGCTTTAACATCGGCCTCTTCAAGTTCAGGGCTCAAATGATAAGCGAGTTCATAAATTTTTGAATCTTCACCTGCCTCAGCCATTAGGCAATAGGGTATCAAAATTTAGAATCAGAGTCAAATTCTAGCCGGCTATTGAAACTATTTTAAGGTTTTGATATAAATAGTTATTATGAATTTCCGCAAGCTTAAAGAATTGGTTAATAAACTCGGCGGACTTTTGGTGCTGGATGGAGATGAGCCGGCTTTTGTCGTGCTATCATATGACAAATACCAAAAAATTGATCTTGGCGAAGAGATACCGGTTTCAAGCCGCAATAGTCATAACGGCCTGGATGAAACGATTGCAAACGGCATTGGTATTACTGATGAATTAACAGTTGAAAAATTAAATCAGGAAATCTTTGCATTAAAAGAAGAGATAAGGCAAAGAGAAGAGGCAGAGTTGGTAGCTAACGGGCAATCCACTGAGCCGATAGCTGAAACTGTTGACTTCGATTAGTCCTTGTTCTATAATGGCTTTACTTGTTTAAAATAGAATAGGCGTTGGGTTTTGCGTGCTAGTTCTAACCTATAACCTAAAACCTAACACCTATAACCTATCCAAGATATGGCAGGAAAATTTGAGAGAACAAAGCCGCACTTGAATGTCGGCACTATCGGTCACGTTGACCACGGCAAAACCACCTTAACGGCGGCTATTTTGCATACGTTGAATCTGTTCAAGGATGATGGTTATTCGGCTCGCGTTGAAGGAGTTGACCAGATTGACAATGCCCCCGAAGAAAAGGCGCGCGGTATTACTATCGCTTTGCATCATTCGGAATATGAAACGCCCAAGCGTCACTATGCTCATGTTGACGCGCCGGGTCACCAGGACTACATCAAAAACATGATTACCGGTGCCGCTCAAATGGACGGCGCGGTTTTGGTTGTTGCCGCGACTGACGGTCCGATGCCCCAGACGCGCGAGCATATCTTGCTTGCCCGCCAAGTTGGCGTACCGTACGTTTTGGTTTTTCTCAACAAAGTTGACCAGGTGGATGACCCGGAAATGCTGGATTTGGTAGAGGCGGAAATCAGGGAGCTTTTGAACAAATACCAATTCCCCGGAGATAAAACACCGATAATCAGAGGTTCGGCTTTGAAGGCGCTTGAAGCCAAAAGCAAAGACGATGAAGCGGCAAAGCCGATCAGAGAGCTCATTGATACTTTGGATTCTTTCATTCCGGAACCGGTTCGAGAGACAGATAAGCCGTTTTTGATGCCGGTTGAGGATATCTTTTCTATTGAAGGCCGCGGTACCGTGGTTACGGGCCGTATAGAGAGGGGCAAAATAAAACTCAATGACGAAATTGAGGTAGTCGGACTGACGCCGACTCAGAAGTCGGTTATAACCGGCATTGAAATGTTTAATAAGCAATTGGACGAAGGTATGGCCGGAGACAATGCCGGGATACTTTTACGCGGTCTTAAGAAAGAGGATGTGTCGCGCGGACAAGTGCTTGCCAAACCGGGTTCAATCACGCCCCATACTGAATTTGATGTGGAGGTATATGTTTTATCCAAGGAAGAGGGCGGCAGACATACCCCGTTCTTCAAGGGCTATAAACCGCAATTTTACTTTAGGACAACCGATGTAACCGGAGATGTAACATTGCCCGAGGGAACAGAGATGGTTATGCCGGGAGACACGGTCAATTTGAAGATTAAGCTTATTGCTCCGATTGCCATGGAAGAAAAGCAGCGCTTTGCTATTAGAGAGGGTGGTAAAACTGTAGGGGCAGGCGTTGTAACTAAGATTATTACATAGGACGACGAGCCCCTCCCCAGTTTGGTAAAACTGGGGAGGGGCTCGTTTAGTCCATAAAACCTAGCACCTTGTAATATGGCAACCAAGAAAGAAAAACCACCAGAACCAGCCCAGCGCATCAGGATAAAACTGAGGGCTTATGATAATAAGATTATAGATAAATCTGCCAAACAGATCGTTGAGACTATTGAGCGAAACGGCGGAGCGGTCACCGGCCCGGTGCCATTGCCGACAGAGATTCACAAATATACCGTCAATCGTTCTTCATTCATAGACAAAAATTCCCGGGAGCAATTTGAAATGCGCGTCCATAAACGCCTGATTGATATCTCCAGCCCCAATTCCAAAATTATAGATTCACTCATGAACTTGAATCTACCGGCCGGTGTAGATATTGAATTGAAAATGTAGTTTTCAATTCAATATCTACACCGCAACGAAGGGGTCGGGGAACGATGACGGTTCCCCGATGAGGAAGTTGGAAACCGCTTGGTTTCCAGGAGTGGGAGCGGTGCCCTAGCGAGCAAAGCGAGCGGGGGAGGGACCCGCAACGGAGCGGACATTGAATTGAAAATGTAAGGATAACAAAGATGACTATACAAATTTTGTATAGCCATCTTTGTTACTCTTATCTCTGTGAGAGCAACAGAATAATATAATAAATGGTTTTAATTTTTAATAAAACCTAAGTTACCTTTTTGATTTAGTTGGTATTTTAAGTGTGCCGGCTAAGTCCGGTTTTTTGTTACAATGGCATTCTTATTAGGCAAAAAAATTGGAATGACCCAGATTTTCAATGAAGACGGAGCGGTTACGCCGGTAACTTT
>JACOZZ010000033.1 GCA_016181055.1 Candidatus Yanofskyibacteriota bacterium | reverse complement strand
AAAGCGAACCCCATCAAAAATTACAAACCACACCAAGCGCAACCCCCTGATTTTTCTGACATTATCTGCCGATTATACAAATAAGGGAACTGGCGTTAAAAATTGTCGGGTAATACTAAGACTAGTCGGAAAACGCGTAGAAAACGAGCGACCTAGCGAAGTTTTCAAGCGGCAAACGGAGAACTGGTCTGTGTCCGACAATTTAGCCAGTGACCGCAATTTGTAATGAAGGCATGATACAGGAAGAAAAATCAGGGGGTGAGCTTGGGTTTGTAATTTTTGATGGGGCGAGAGATGTTTCATGGGAAACAAACAAAAAACCAGCAAAGCTGGTTATTTTTTATAAGATTGGACTTCCGGGGTATATGTACCATGAATCAGCGCCAGTGAGGAGATAAATGCATTTCTCCCCTATTTTTTCTGCAATTTGAGCTAGGAACTTCTTAAGCGTGGGTATTTTTTCTTTGCCGACAAAAGAAATTTCAATTTTTGTATATTCGCCGTCTGGCCTTCCCATCCAAACACCTTTGATGTTTGAGGTCTGGCTCCAAGCGTGACCGTAGTTTTCTATTAAAAAGTTGTGTATCTCATATTCCACGTCTTCAAGTTTTGACGAGGGTATTGAAAATATAGCCGGTTTTCCCAGGTATTCTTCCTGATAGCCGCTTTTTTGTTCAATCATTGTCAAAGACCTCCATCTCTTAATACTTTGCCAATGGATTTTTGGCTCCATGGACTTCAAAGTGTACGTGGCAGCCGGTAGAGCGTCCAGTTGAACCCATTATTGCTATTTTTTGGCCGCGACCTACACTTTGCCCGACAAATGCCAAAAGACTGCTAGCATGAGCGTAAAGGGTTTCAGTACCGTTTGGATGTATGAGTTTTATGTATTTGCCGAATCCGCCGTTATAACCGACTGCGTCTGATATCGCCACCGTGCCGTCAGCTGAAGCATAAATTGGCGTGCCGCAGGAATTTGCCACATCTACCCCGTTTCTTCCATGTATCCTGCCCCAGTTATAACCGGTTGCCGGTTGCATGAAGTAACCACTTAAGGTGGGCAGATAGGCAAACCTTGGAGCTGTATTTTGCTGGAGCGGAGCGCTTGGCGTATTTATCTTGCCGCCAGGCACAATTAACTCATCATCTATTTGTAGATTTCCATTCAAAGGTAAGCCATTAAAACTAACAATTTCTTCTTCTTTAACGCCATATTTCTTGGCTATTGAAGCGACTGTATCACCTTTTTTAATTTTATGCAGTACGCCAGTAACCGGCGGTATTTTCAAGTCCATACCCGGCCTAATTCTCGAAGATTATTAGCCCAGATTATTGTGCTGATACTTACGCCATAGTCGGAAGCAATAAAAGAGAGGGTATCGCCCTCTTGTACGGTATAAGTTGATATCTGGGTGCCCCTGTCTGTTAATTCATCAAAAATATCGGTTAGGATCGTTCCACGTGAAACAATTGAGTTATCCTGAATAGTACTAAGCATTGATGGTAGGGGCGCTTTTTCGCTGGCAGCATAAGCAACCAGACTATTAATATCGGCAAGTTGGTTTTGTGATGGCGCGGTTACTACAGCGGCCGCAGTTTCATCAATATATCTTGTTAAAAAATTGCCGAGGACACTCCTTTGGCTGTCAGACGAACCTTTAAAAATTATCAAAATAAACGCCAAAGCCATAATTCCAAAAAAGCCGACTCGGTCGCTTTTTAAAAATAGCCTGGAAAATAGATTGTGGAGGTGGGTCCTAATGGACTAGCTTCTGGTAGCTAAACCTTAGCTACCAGCTTAAAAAACAGTAAAATTGACGATTCTGCTTCAGAAATAAACAAATCCTCGCGAACGAGAATCTAAAGATAAGAATAGCGGTGGGGGATGGGGAAGTCAAGGGCTCGGGTGGATAACCCCGTAACGCATACGTATGTACGTTACGGGGGATAACAAGTTGGTTGTAAAATCCGTAGACGTAAGTTACTTTAATTCAATGGATACGCAGGAGTTAGGTTTTTTGGCGGAAAATATTGCGGCGAGATATCTGGAGGGCGGGGGATATGAGGTAATTGATAAGAATTACCGCAAGCCGTGGGGCGAGATTGATATTATTGCCCGCAAGAATGAAGCGGTGGTTTTTGTTGAGGTTAAGGCCAATAGCCAAGAATTTGGCGGGAACTTTAATCCGGAGATCAGAGTTGATTGGAAGAAGATGGCAAAAATAAAACGCACTGCCGCGCTCTATCTTGAACACGAATTGTGCGACATGGATTGCGAATGGCAAATAGACGTTATCTCCGTGACCCTTGATAGTGCCAATAAAAAAGCAAAAATCAAACATTTTAAGAACATATAAATTGCGTTGGCTTTAGCTGGCTATTTGTATTAAGGTTGACCATCGTTAAGAAAAGTAATATTTTACCAATAAAGAACATTAACAATGTAAGAAAGCGGCGGAGGTGATAAATGGCCAAAACGGCTACTGCTTTGTTGTTTTGCGTTTTTGTATTTTTCGGAACCGGCTGCAATGTTTTTAGGTCGCGACTCCCTGTGTCTGTTCCATCCGGCATGCCGTCGGTAATTGAGGGGTCGTCGCAAGAAAAAACAGAGAAAGAAATACCCAAAGAAAATAAAGAAAGAATAAAAACCAAAACACAAATAATGAAAGTAATTGACTCATTAAGAAACGAACTAAAAAAAGCCGAGGTCTTGTTTGCTAACAAAAGAGCTGAGGGTAAAGATACTAGTAAGGCAGAAGAAATTTGGGAAAACTCCGAAAATCTGTTGAAAGAAGCGGAACGGCTTTACCTTGAAGCCAATCTCACCGAGAATTACGAACCGGTGCTTGGTCTTTTGCAGGCCATTGAGAATTCCCTTGAGAGAATAAAAGAAGAAATTAAAAAAGCCCCTAGATTCAGAGAAGAAACCAAGCCGCGGCCAAAAGAATATATGGATGACAGGGACATTATTATTGAAAAAATAGGCCACATTGATCCGACCCATATTCAAGTCGGACCGATGTTCCGCTTTAGCTTTATGATTGCGAATCCAACCGAAAATCTTAACCGCAGTTGTTTTAACGGGAGAGACTTTATTCTTCAATATCCACCCAAGATCATGATAATGGAATACAATAAGGGCCAGGAAGGGACATATCAGTTCGTTCTGATTGAAAACGACCCGAATATTGATATGTTCACTAAAGACGCGACTCTTTCCCCGGAGCAAAGAGACTTGGCGCTTTCTGTGTTATGCGAAAGCCAGGGGAGCGGTTACGAGAATTACAAGTTTCTTGCGGCCTATAAGGGTAAAATGGCCGGTTCGCCGGAAATGTACTTGGAGCAACTGATTTCCGGTCGGTTCAGGTTCGCTGACCAGTTTGGACTCGGCGCTATTGCTGAAAACGCCAAGGGCGGTGCCGGGCTTGCGGATTTGGAGCTGGTAAGTTTGGTTTTTAGCACCAAAATTAATCTTCTAAGTCGCGCGCAAAATGAAGTGTGGGTTAAGATCTATGACATATTAAAAAATGACCTAGCTTCTCCCGGGGCGGAAAAGCTTCAAAAAGCGTTTACCAAGATAGAATCTTGGCAAAACAGCTTTTCTCCAAAGAAAAACGACAAAAAAGATTTTTTGAAACTTCTCAAGGCGGGTCCGGAGAGAGAAGAAGTCGGGGCTTTAATAGATGAATTTGAAGATAAACTTAACCAATTAGCCGCGGAATTTGATCGGGTGCAAAAAGAATTGCTACGATTTAAAAAAGACTTTGGCAGCGAATTAGTATTTTACGATGATGAAAATCCGGTAATGGTTTTTCTTCTTCGCGGCGTGGGTTTCAAAGTTGAAGAATCGAGTGCTGGAACTCTTTTCAAAAAAGACGTTCCCCAGCTGCTGGTGGAATTTAAGGTTCTTTATTTCAAGAGTAAAAATGACGAGGAACCATTATCGGTTGGTGAAAACCAAATAAAGATAACCGGAGCCAATAAATACATAGATGTAGGCAAGGATTATCAGCGCCTAACCAGTTTTATGCTCGGGTGGCCATTACGCGAAAACTTGCCGATGGGACGCTACCAGCTGAAATTAACAATAACCGACGAGATTAGAGAAAAAGCTGTAATTCAGGAGGCAAATTTTACCGTATTGCCGGCTAATTTGAGATAAGAGTTAAAATCCAAAGGAGGTGTCGGATGAAGAAAGCACTCATATTATCAGCCGCCATTTTAATTAGCATTTTGCTGGTTAATAATGTTCGAGCCACAGATATTCCTGTTGCCGTTGATGGTCGGATTCTTGCAGTTGAGCCGTCTAAGAGCATTACTGTTGAAATAAAAAAATCCAAAGGTATTGAGTTCGGTTTAACCGATATCAAAACCTTGGCAGTTTTAGATCCAAAAGAATTGACAGATAATGTCGGAACGGCGGCGGTTATGGGGGGTTTGGGCGGCGGCGTCGGTGCTAGCGTAGGGGTGGTTAATCCGCCGGAGAGTTTGCGGCGTTCCAAGTGGAGAGACGTCGGTTTGGTTGGGCTTGTCGCCGCCGGTTTTAGCGCTACGGCCATGGCCGTTTATAATTTTTGGACCCATAGGACGCCGATGCTGGTCTATGATATTGAAAACAAAAACCTGAATAATATTGATGTTATCAGCCGACTACCCGTAGGAACACGGATAAGAATAACACAAAAAAATCATATTAACGGTCCGCAGTAATCCAGTTTCTCAAAAAATATTTAAAATTTATCCCGACAGTGTCGGGTTTTTTATTTTTCAAGAGCAGGGTTTTGTATTTTACGAATATGTGCTAAAACTAGAATCAAAAGCACTTTCACAAAAAGCGAGGCCGAAGAAAATGAAAAATCTGATTGGAATTTTGGTTTTCGGGCTTATTCTATCTCAATGGGCTAGGGCCCAGGCGGTACCCGTTTACCGCGATATTCCGCTTTTTAGCGCCGAAGTAGGCGTTGTTAATATAACGGTGGTGGTGCTGGGAAAAAACAGCGAGCCCCTGCCTCGTCTAGGAAAACAGAATTTTAAAGTTGAAGAAAGGAGGGTCGGCGAAAAAAACTTTAGCGAGGTGGAAATAAACCTTGATTTGCCTGAGCAGCTGCCTCTGCGTGGAGGCATGATCATAGACACCAGCGGGTCAACGTCAGAGCAGTTCCTTTATCAGCTTGACGTAGCATCCGAATTGGTAAAATGGATAATCAGGGAAATAAACGATAAAAAGCGCGGCGACCGATTTTTTGTGTCTGAATTTTATTACGAACCGCTAGACCAAGATCCAGTCAAAGGCGTGTTTACGCTGAAACAAGATTGGACTGGCGACATAAATGCTTTGATAGGCGCTATAATCAGAAAAACCAAAAAAGCCGCTGGCGTCAGCCCGCTTTTCGGCAGCGTAGAATTAGCGACTCGGAAGTTTAAGGAAGAACTAGACGGAAATTTTGCCAACTTTCTGATTGTTGTTTCAGATGGCCAGAATAATATGCCATTTTCCAGTTTAAAAGGTTCCACATTTACTGCTCAAGCTGCTAACTTGCCTATTTATACGATTGGCACGGCTAGCCATGATTCCAATGTGGTTGATCCGGAACTTCGTGACTATTTTGAAGAAAACCTAAAAAATATCTCGCAATTAACCGGCGGCAGGTTCTTTGATCTGCCAAAACATGAAAAATTTCCGGAGATTGCCGCTCAAATATTGACAGACCTTAGAAACCAATACCGCTTAAGTTATAAACTAAGTCCGGATTATAAAGATAGCGACGAGATTCAAATTAGAATTCAAGTGGGGAGTGAAGATAAGAATGGCAAATGGCGTCAAATGCCAGCCAAGCTTTTGCATCGCGAAGGTTACAAAGTTATCAAAGATGACTGACCTGCCTTTATGCGCCCATTTAAATCAATCCCGATATTATCGGGATTTTTCTTTTCATTAGATAGATAAACTACTATTATAAATTCATGCCCAGAATTGGAGCCCATGTCTCAATATCCGGCGGAATACAAATGGCGCCTAGGCGCGCCAAAGATTTGGGTTGTGAAACATTCCAATGTTTCACGCGTTCGCCGCAGGGCGGACCGGCGCCGATGCTCACGCAATCAATAATCGCCTCGCCTCTCTGGACCAACGTATCAGGCACGGTTCTATCAAGGTCATTAGAGAGGAATTGGAGCGGGGGAGCGTGCTCGGAGCTCGTTATATCATGACGCATCTCGGCTCGCACACGGGCCAGACATTAGAGGACGGGATAGCCAAGGTTGCCGATGCCGTAATTCAAGCGCTTGATGGCTATCAAGGCACAACTCAGCTCTTGCTTGAAATTGCCGCCGGTACCGGAAATATAATCGGGGACACATTTGATGAGATTGGCGATATCTTAGGACGCCTGGGGTTGCCGTTAGACGGGTTTGCCCGCCTAAATTTTCAGACTGGCGCCAAGGGCGCAAAAGCCGAAGGCATGTCTAAAAACTTAGGCGGGTTTGCTGGTATATGTTTTGATACCTGTCACGCCTTTGCTTCCGGTTATGATTTTAGAACTGCAGAGGGAGCTGGGAGCGTATTGGAAGAATTTGGAAAGAAAATAGGGCTAGAATACCTAAGGTTGGCCCATATTAATGATTCTAAAGTTGATTTGGGTGGTAAGCGTGACCGTCATGAGCACATAGGCGACGGGTTTATCGGCAGAGAGGGCATGGCGAACATTCTGAGTACTACAGAATTTCGCAACATTGATTGGCTTCTGGAAACCGAAGATTCCAAAAGAGAAGTGGACATTGTGGAACTCAAAAAAATTCGTAGTTGACACCTGCTTAGATATTTGCTATAATTGTGCTATTGAGATGAGGAAATGAATGGAGGATCGAAATGAATGTCGCTGGATTTGTCAGAAAGCGCTGGAAGGTTTTAGTTAAAATGGCCAGCTTACTGCTTATAGTGGCCACAGTTTTTCTCGGATTTAGTCACGGTTGCTCAAGCCCGAAGAAGAAAGCAATCTCGTTGCCGCCAGCATCAAAAATCGCGGCCGAAAGTACCAAGTCGGCATCGTCAGCCAAATCATCGACCCGAGTTGCGATAAAAGCGAAGGCGAGGCCTCGAGTGAAGGTTCGAACGGGCAGCGCTACGGTCAATAAACCGTCACCCTTTGGTGAACCGCATGGTTCTCAAAGCGGGGTACCGCCAGCAAACCAATCGGGAATGAACGAACTTCTTGAGCAGCTTCTAAGCCAAGGCATCACAATTCGTCTTGCCGAAAGCGAAAGGCAGTCGCAGGCACAAAAGCTAGAGGAAAGGTCTGAAAGCGTCTGTAACTGTTCGGAATCGGAAGAGAAAGAGTTTTTAACTAACGAGGAGCTTGCTGAAAGATTCAAGGAGGAAGTGCGCCATGGTCGAGTTCCATGATCACGCCCTCGCATTTTCTGTCGCTCCCGGCCGCATTGTCACAAGCAATGCGGCGGGGGCGATTTTAATTTGAAAAATCTCTAAAAAGGGGCTAACCTTATATAAATGAAATTCAGATCTAATAGTGTAGAACAAACCCAAAAAATAGCCAGTAGCTTGGCAAAAAAGATTATAAAAATAGGCTCACAGCGACATGCTCAAATTTTTGCTCTTG
Source organism: Candidatus Yanofskyibacteriota bacterium (assembly GCA_016181055.1). Classification (GTDB taxonomy): domain Bacteria; phylum Patescibacteriota; class Minisyncoccia; order 2-02-FULL-40-12; family IGHO2-01-FULL-4-A; genus 2-01-FULL-44-17. The sequence goes on along the minus strand of JACOZZ010000033.1, from coordinate 8,730 downwards.
AGGGTGAGTTGGGCGCCGGCAAGACTACTTTTGTCAAAGGTTTTGCGAGCGCCCTGGGCATTAAAGCGCACATAACCAGCCCCACTTTTGTGTTAATGAAAAGATACGCCGTATCCATGTCTAAAACCTATCTTTACCACATTGATGCCTATCGCCTTCGTAACCACCGCGATTTAATGCCGCTCGGCATAAAAGAGATTATGGCTGATCCGAGAAATATTATTTTAATTGAATGGTCAGACCGCGTAAAAAAGATACTGCCCGGGAAATATGTTAAAGTGCATATTGACCACATAAATGGGAATACGAGAAAGATAGAAATAAAATGAAAAAAATAATTTTAATTGACGGCAATGCGTTAGTGCACAGGGCATTCCACGCCTTGCCGCCCCTGACTTCACCCAGCGGCGCTGTTACCAATGCCGTTTTTGGTTTTTCTTCCATTTTTATCAAAATGATAAAGGAGCTGAAGCCGGATTTTATCGCGGCCACTTTTGATTTGAAGGGTCCTACGTTCCGCCATGAAAAATTTGCCGAGTATAAGATCCACCGAGAAAAAGCGCCGGACGAATTATATAGGCAAATCCCGTTAGTTAAAGAGGTGCTGGCTGCTTTTGGCGTACCCATATACGAAAAAGAAGGTTATGAGGCCGATGATTTGATTGGAACGCTAGCCGCTAAAGCCAAGGGGCAGAAAGACCTCCAAACAATTATAGCGACAGGCGATATGGATGCTCTGCAATTGGTAGACGGCAAGAGAGTGGCCGTATTTACTTTACGCAAGGGCGTTAGCGATACCGTGGTATACGACGAGGATGCGGTATTTGCCCGATATGGCTTAAAACCCGAGCAGTTGAATGATTACCGCGGACTCAAGGGCGACCCATCTGATAACATATCCGGCGTGCCCGGAGTGGGAGAGAAAACAGCTGCGGAATTAATAAAAAAATTCAGCGACTTAGAAGAACTTTTTAAATTTTTAGAAGCAAATAAGGGGCAAATTCCTAAACTAAAAACTGCTGGAATCAGTGAAAAATTGGCCGAAAGGCTTCTTGAAAATAAAGACAAAGCATTCTCTTCAAGAGAACTTTCAACTATTGTTACCGATTTGGATATAGATTTTACTATGGAAAAATCAGCTTGGAGGAAAAACGCTGATATTTCTAGAATTGAAACAAATTTCCGCGATTTAGGATTTTCAAGCTTACTAAAAAGATTGCCGGAGATCGGGTTAAATAAGGCAGTTGCAGAAACGCCGGATTTGCCGAAAACTTCAGGCGCGGAAGAGCTGCAGCTTGACCCGGACGAAAATAATATTTATGTGAACGAACCGGCCGAACAGCAAATTATTAAAAAAATATTAGCGAATCCGCAAGCTGTGATAATCGGCCACGATCTCAAAGAGCTATTCAGATCAGCCATTAAACAGGGCAAGCCCTTTAATAAAGCTCAGGGGAGGCCCTTCGATAAAACTCAGGGCAGGCACATCAAGAACCGTATTTTTGACACTAAAATTGCGGCCTATTTATTGAACCCAGACCAAAAAGATTATGATTTTTCAAAAGTTTATTACGCGGAATATAACGAAATACCCGGCATGGAAGCGTCCCGAAGGCCGGCGTATCTTTGGAAGCTGAGAGAGCGGCTTTGGGAAAATATCAAATCAGCCGATTTGATAAAAGTTTTTGAAGATATTGAAATGCCGCTAGTGCCGGTTTTAGCGGAAATGGAGCTTTACGGCATCAAGATAAATACTAAAGCTCTTGCCGAACTGCTTAAATCAACCAATAAAGAACTTGCCAAGCTTGAAACCAAAATCTATGAGCTTGCCGGCGGAGAATTTAATATCAATTCGCCTCAGCAGCTTGGCGAGATACTTTATGCAAAACTAGGCATCAAGGGCCGGGTGCGTAAAACCGGCGGGGGAGCGCTTTCTACCGCCGCGCCGGAACTGGAAAAAATAAGAGAAGAGCATCCCATCATAGACTTTATATTGCAATATCGGGAGCTTCAAAAACTTAAAACTACCTACATTGAGCCCTTTCCCCAGCTTGTTGACAGAAGCGATGGGCGGCTGCATACGACTTATAATCAAACCGGCACCGGTACCGGGCGTTTGTCTTCGGAGAATCCAAATTTACAGAACATTCCCATCAAGACTGAACTGGGCCGGGAATTCCGCAGGGCGTTCATAGCTGAAGACGGATGCCAGCTTGTTTCATTTGACTACTCCCAGCTTGAGCTTCGCGTGGTTGCCCACATTGCCAAAGATGAAAAGATGATAGAGGTTTTTCGTCGCGGGGAAGATATACACACTGCGACTGCCGCGGAAATTTTTGAAGTAACTCTGGAACAAGTTACCAAAGAAATGCGCCGGCAGGCGAAAACATTAAATTTCGGTATTATTTACGGAATGGGACCGTTGGGCTTTGCGCGGTCCGCCGGAGTAAGCACTTTGCGCGCCCGTGAATTTATAACTAAATATTTCGCTGATTTTTCCGGCGTGGCCAAATATATGGAAGAAATGAAGGCGAAAGCGCACGAAATTGGCTACGTAGAAACGATTTTTGGCCGTCGCCGCCGGCTTTTGGATATTCAGTCAACCATGCCCCAGCTTCAGGCGCAAGCCGAGCGAGCGGCTATCAATCATCCCGTTCAGGGAACCGCGGCTGATCTGATGAAGCTGTCCATGATAGGCGTTTCGGAATTCATACATAAAAATTTAGATGATAAACAGGCGCGCCTTTTGCTCCAAGTTCACGATGAGCTCGTATTTGAAATTAAAACTGATCTAGTCCAAAAACTTGCCAAGACATTTAAGCAAATAATGGAGTCAGTCTATCGGCTTGACGTTCCATTGATAGTAGATGTAAAATTCGGCCAGAATTGGCAGGATATGTCCCTTCTTGCAAATTAGGCGAGTTCATTAACAAACAGGAGGGATATGAATAAAAATTATTTTATTTACGGGGCTATTTGCCTATTGATTTTTATGTTATTGGGAGTAGGTTCTATTTTTCTTTCGTCACGATTCGGTCCGCGCATTGTTGATTTATATCGTTTAGACGGGGCCGCCTACGCAACTTGTAAAAAATTATTAGACCATCCCCTTGTTAAGAGCAAGGATGTGAGGTTTTTTGTTTATTTCGGTAATGACCTATTTCCCAAAAAATTTAATGAAATAAACGCCGTAAGTTTTATCGCAGTTTTGGTAAATGGCGAACCCGAATACGAACACATTATTATTTTTCCTCCTGCAGTTATAAAATCAGGATGTCTGGAGGTGGCGGTAGCCCATGAATTGGGGCATATTAACTTAAAAACAACGAATGAATTAGCAGTAGATGAATTTACTGTAAACATTCTGGGGCAAGGAAATAAAAAATTAGTAAGAGATTGTCTGATAAAGGCAGGAGGAACGCTTGACTCGGCGAGAATCACAGTGCTCAGCGAATAAAATCACAGCAGAATAAGCCGGCTCATCCCGCACTTTTTGCAAAAAGAGCGGGATTTATTTTTGGACAAACTGACATTTTTGACATAAAATCAACTTCATATGCCAGAATTACCAGAAGTAGAAACTATAGTTCGCGGCTTGAATCAAAAAGTGGTCGGTCTTAAGATTGCTGATGCTTGGACTGATTGGTCAAAAACCATCAAAACTCATATGCCTGCAAAGTTTAGGCGCGAAATAAGGGGGCGCAAAATTTTGCGGGCTCATAGGCGCGCCAAATATATCATGATGGACCTTTCTGGAGGTAAGACCCTGATAATCCATCAGAAAATTTCCGGGCACCTTTTGTATGGAAAATGGATGGTGTCCGGTAAAAAAGTAGAGCCGGCAATGGGAGGTCCCATCAAATCCGACCCCTATAATCGTTTTATCAGGTTTATCTTGTATCTGAACAATGGCTATATGCTGGGGCTCTCTGATGTTCGGCGTTTCGGCAAAGTTTTTTTGGGCGATACCGACAAGATTGAAAATATAAACGAAATCGGCCGACTTGGGCCGGAGCCGCTTAGCCCCAAATTTACATTGGCAAAATTTAAGGAGTTAATGCGACGCAAGAGGGGAGTGACAAAAAAAGTCCTTATGGACCCATTCGTAATTGCGGGCATTGGCAATATTTATTCCGATGAGATACTGTGGTATGCCGAGGTTGCGCCTACGCGTCGAGTTGAGAAGCTGACAGACAAAGAGCTAGCCGCTATTTATAAATACATAAAATTTGTTTTGAAAAAAGCGATTGGCGCCAAGGGTGACAGCCTGCAGGATTACCGTACGCTTGAAGGCAAATTCGGCAATTACCAAAACATGCAAAAGGCCTACCAATTAACCGGTGAAAAATGTCAGAAACGCGACGGAGGCATTATCAAGCGCCTTGTCATCGGCGGCCGTTCCGCCCATTTCTGCCCTGTCCATCAGAAGTAGAATTGTTGAGGTAGAATTGTTATGAATATGCAGATTTCCAAAACTAAATTATATATCTGGACGGGTACGATAATCGTCTTAATTATAGGCGGGATTTTGTTGTCTAAAATGGGTAACAATATTGAAATTTCAAATAAAAACGGCGGGAATACGAAGAAAGAAAAAAGTATGCTGGCTGGGATTGAATGTGAAAATTATGATGCCAGGCCATTCGCGGTAATGCTATCCTCGGACAAGGAGGCGAGACCGCTTTCAGGAATAGGGGAGGCGGATATGGTTTTTGAAATGCCTGTGGTTGATAACGGTTTCACGCGGATGATGGCAGTTTATCAATGCAACCGGCCGAATGAACTAGGTTCTGTTCGTTCGTCGCGGCTTGATTTTGTTCCCTTGGCGCTCGGTCTTAACGCAATTTATGCCCATTTTGGCGGCGAGAAAGAGGTTTTAGAGGAACTCAACGCCGGCATAATTGATAATATAGATGGATTAAAATACGACGGCACTATTTATTACCGCAAGAGCTCAATTCCGATGCCGCATAATGCTTTTACAAATTTTAATCTGCTTGGGGAAATTTCTTCAAAATTAGATTATAAATTAAGCGGTTCCAAAGTTATCTACCCGCATGAGAGCAGCAGCAATAAAGGGGAAGTTGAGCCGGAGCTGGTTTTTAGCAAAGAGTTTCAGGTAAACTGGAAGTATAATAAAGAAACCGATTCCTATTTACGCTCGCGCGCCGGCAAGCTGGAAATAGACAAAAATACTGGTAAGCAGGTTGAAGCCAAGAATATTGTCATAATGAAAACCACCTGGTCGCCGATAAACAAGGACTACATAAGAGTAAAAACGGTAGGTAGCGGCGGGTTGTTGGTTTATAAAAACGGTAAGGTGGTTACGGGGACTTGGGAAAAAAGCAATGACCACGCAAAGCTGTTTTTCTATGACCAAAATCACAAAGAAATACCATTTGTGCCGGGGTCAATTTGGGTAGAAATTGACGCTCGTTGACCCCTCCTCGACCCCAAATTTTAGACAAATCACTATTTCTCTGTTCGCTGATTCGCTTGGCTGCGAGGTCGCTCAAAGGAGGGTCAACTCGCTTAAACTTATTTAGAATGATAATTTTTCTTTTTGGCCGGGATAGCTATCGGCTGAAACAAAATCTGGAGAATATCGTTGAAGAGTATAAAAAAAAGTACTCGGGTTTAGCTTTATCAATATTGGACCTGAATGAGTCCGGCGGGCTTGCCCAATTAGAGGATGCCATCAAAACCGTTTCTTTTTTTGATGAAAAACGCCTGATAGTGCTAAAAAATACTTTCCATCAAGCTGAGAAAGTTGCCGGTCTCATAAAAGCGTGGGATTTGGTAAATGATAAACAAAGAATCCTAGTTTTTGATGAAAATGCCGATGATATGAGCCTGGCAAAGCAGAACAAAGAACTCCTCGCCATACTTACGGCCCAGCCGAATGTAATCAAATATCTGGAACCGCTGGAGGGAAAACATCTGGAAAATTGGGTTGCGAGAGAATTTAAGTCAGCTGGCGTTGAGGTTGACCCGGCGGCAATAAAAAAACTGGTGTCTTACGTCGGCCAGGATAGCTGGCGTTTGAGTCAAGAAATAATTAAACTGGCTAATTATAGCGGTAACTCCCGCCCAATAATGTCTGAAGATGTTGATTTGCTGGTTCGTCCAAAAGAAGATTTTAATATTTTCCAGATAGTTGACGCCGTGGCCGGTAAAAACAAATCAAGAGCCGCCGCCCTGATCCATGACGGCCTTATGGCGGGCGAGGACCCATATTATATTTTTTCCATGATCGCTTACCAATTTCGCAATTTATTACGGGTGAAGAGTTTGATAAAAAACGCAGTGCCATACGCTGGCATCGTGAAAAAAACCGGTCTTAATCCTTTTGTCGTTAAAAAAACATTTGATCAATGCCGGGGATATGACATTGATGAGCTTCGACATCTTTTTACTTCACTGGCTCAAATAGACATAGAAGCAAAATCCGGCTTAATGGACATGGAAAGCGGCCTCTATGGTTTCGTATTTTCTTTATAGAGATGGTTTGTAATAACATATGAATCTGCTAGCATAGAACTGGAACTTTAAAAAAGTAAAAGATAGGGGGGGGCTTATGGCCGGCAATGAGGGCAGGGCTGCAGATTCTAAGAATGACAAAATATTGCCGGTAATTACGATTAAATCAATATTTTTTCCTGCAACTAGTATAAAAATCAACAAGTCCGCTGGAAAATTCAGCATGCCAAAAAATGTATCAGACAAGACAAAATATTTTGCCTTGATGAATGATGCCGAACCCGAGATCGGGCCGGGTCTTCTTCGGAAAACGGGAGTGGTATGTTCGTTAGAAAGGAACAGCGACGGCTACTTTTTAACGGGCGAATCAAGGGCAGAGGTTATAGAAATTTGGCGTGACGAAAAAAACGTCTTGTTAGCCAAGATAAACGAGCTAGAAGATGTTCCTTCTGCGGGAGGATTGACCGAAGCCGAGATGCCGATGATGTTCGGTTGTATTGAGTCAATCCGACGTTTTTTAAAGAAATGGCAAGAAAAAATTCCTAAAAATGAAAGTGAGCTTTATAAAAATATTACCGAGCAAATAGTTAAAATTGAGGCCGGACGAAGGGAAATTAGAATCGCTTATTCATTACCCTGGCATATATTGGTCAATTTTCCCTATTTTTTTAGTTTAAGCTTCAAAGAAAAAATGCTGAAAACCAATAAAGTTATTGATCGGCTGTTGTCGGTGGCTGAAAAACTACAGCAGGAAATTTCTATTTTTACGTATTCTGAATCGTTTTCCGATGTCAATGCCGACGTCCCTATTGAATTAGAAAATGGGGAGCGGTAAATAGCCGGGGCAATTGCCCCTTTTTTATTCTTCTACCAGCAGCGTCGCTTGCGATATAGTACTTTCCTCTGTTAATCTACCCGTGTGAATCATAATTACTTAAAATTAGGCAAAGCCACTGATTTGGCTGATAAAAAAGACCGGTTCGTATACCGGTTTTTTGAGATTTTACCGGGGTTTCTTGCTTGGGCCACTTTAACGGCCATCATTATATTATCATTCATTCAGCCCGTTGCCATAGCAATTTTTATAATAATTTTTGACGTTTATTGGTTGGTTAAAACGGTTTATTTGTCGCTTCATCTTAGGGCCGCATTTAAACGAATGCGTTTGAATATGAAAGAAAACTGGCTAGAAAAACTTAGAAGCTTACGGTTTGCAGATTACAGTTTGCAGTCAATTAAAAACTGGGAGGATATTTACCACCTGATTATTCTGCCAACTTATAAAGAGGAGAGCGAAGTAATAAGCGCGGCATTAGACGGACTGTTGAACGCGAATTACCCCAAAAATAAGATTATCGTGGTCGTATCGCAGGAGGAGCGAGCTGGCCTGCCTGCGCAGGCAGGCCTGTCTGCGCAGGCAGGCAAAGATTTTAATTCCTCTGTCGCGAAAGAAATAATTTCAAAATATCAAAGCGACTTTTTGAAGCTGATAGTTGTCCAGCATCCGGCGTCAGTACCGGGAGAACTTGCCGGTAAGGGTTCAAATATCGCCTGGGCGGGTAAATTTGCCAAACGCGAGATCGTAGATAACTTGGGCATCAGATATGACCATGTTTTGGTTTCGGCGCTGGATGTTGATACTGTCGTGTTTCCCGAATATTTTGGATGTCTAACCCATACCTTTCTAACCTCGCAAGATCCTCTCCACTCGTCTTATCAGCCGGTGCCGTTTTATACCAACAATATTTGGGAGGCGCCGTCATTCGCCAGGGTGGTGGCATTTTCTTCAACGTTTTGGCATACGATAAAACAGGAGCGCATGGAAAGTGATACGACTTTCTCCAGCCACTCTATGCCATTTCAGGCATTGGTTGATGTGGATTTTTGGCAGAATAATATGGTTTCAGAGGACTCGCGCATTTTTTGGCAATGTTTTTTGCGCTACGACGGCCGTTATCGGGTTGAACCGCTTTATTATCCAGTTTCAATGGATGCCAATGTCGCGTCTACATTTTGGCAAACGATGGTAAATGTCTATAAGCAACAGCGTCGCTGGGGTTATGGCGTGGAAAACGTGCCCTATTTCCTTTTCGGGTTTTATAAAAACAAGGCCATCAGTTTTGGCAACAAAATTTACCTTACATTCACGATGCTGGAACGGTTCTGGTCCTGGGCTACCAACGCGATTATGATATTTCTGCTCGGCTGGCTGCCGGTTATCGTCGGCGGTAATGAGTTTAATAAAACCGT
>JACOZZ010000032.1 GCA_016181055.1 Candidatus Yanofskyibacteriota bacterium | reverse complement strand
TAGAGTACCATCAGCTGTGATGATGGTAGTCTGTTTACTTTGCTCTGCACCCACAACTTCCTTTTCCTTAGTAATTTCTGCCAGTCGAACTTGCTCAACATGCTTTACGTCCATGCTACGTTCTTGTGTTTGTTTCTCCTGTGTCAAAACTTCCTGGCGAGATTGCTGCTGGGCGATGCCGACCTGTTTGTCTCTTTCGGCTGTACGCTTGCCAACTGCTTCATCGGCTTCTTGTTGGCGAACGTCAACTATTTGCTTGGCCTCAATCTCTGCTGCTTTGGCAGTTTTCATGTTATTTGCAACTTCCACTCGACTTTGCATTTCAATGTGCGAGGTCTTTTTCGCCATAATGTTGGAGATAACTTTGCTTTCGTGACTATCACGAATGTCCATGAGCTCCATGGACTTGACCGACTCGACACCCCACTCCTTCAATTGCTCGCTCACCTCACTAGTGAATTGCTCGCCGAATTTAGAACGCTCAAGCATGATTGAATCAATAACATCCGAGGCAAGAACCTTACGGACGGCACCCTGTACAATAAGTGAAAGTTGTTCTTCAAGCTCTCTAATACTAGCCACGCGCTGTGCGGCAAGAGCCGTATCTTTGATCCGGAAAAACGATGTAACGTCGACCTTGAAAGGTACACGATCCTTGTCATAGGCCTCATAATCTTTCAATGAAAGGTCAAAGTTACTTACTGGCAACTCAATGACCGTTACACCAAAATAAGGAAGCCACGATGGCCAACGGTAATAGACGTTGCCGAAGCTCAATGTCGTACCATATGGAGTTGTTTTGCGCCTACTCTGCACGATGTGTACGGTGTTGGTGCTAACCACTCGTCGGAACATAATGGAAAGGACAATAGTCATCACCACAAAAACAACAAGAGAAACTCCAAATGCCGATAATAGTGTGATTTCTTGCATGCTCTCCTCCTATTCAGTTGAAAAAGATCATACCTGTTGGGGCTTTTGTGGCTCTCCAGCAGTTATCCTGTTGGTTTTTATGTTGCCAACATCATGAATAGGTTAGCATACTATCCCACAACATGTCAAGTTATTGTTAAATTGGCCAAACTAACGTGCACAATAAACAATGATGAAGAAAATTTGAAAAATTCAAAAAGCTGAAACCATGGTGCCTTTTGGGACCGCTGCGTTTGTCGCCAGCATGGTTTTGTCAATGATTGGGCACAAGGGTACCAATCTTGACAAATGGCGACAAGAGCAACGGATGAGCCGAGACTCGCTGGGGCGAGGCGAAGTTCCTAAAAGGCACTATGGTGTAGCGAATTTTTTAAATTTATTACAACTGTTTGCGGAGCTTTAGCATTTGTTCCCGCAGATACATTGCCTTTTCAAATTTTAATTCTTTGACTGCCCGCTCCATTTCTTTTTGGAGACGCTCCATTTGTGCGGTTGGCGTCAGATGTTCAATATCCGTTTCTTTGTCGGCCGGGTCATAACTGTACCACTTGCTGATACGCGCTTTTTTGGCTGATGGCAAATCAGAGCGCTTAATGGCTTTTATAATTGTCGCCGGAGTAATCCCATGTTCAGTATTGTATTTTTCCTGAACCTTGCGCCTGCGTTCGGTCTCGCGGATGGCATTGGCCATTGAACGCGTAACTTTATCGGCATACATAATCACGTGGCCATCTAAATGCCGTGCCGCGCGTCCCATGGTCTGAATCAATGTTGTGGCATTGCGCAAAAAGCCCTCCTTGTCGGCGTCCAAAATTGCGATAAGCGAAACCTCCGGCAAGTCCAGTCCTTCCCGAAGTAAATTAACGCCCACAATAACATCGTAATTGCCGAGTCGCAGGTCGTGTATAATCTCAAGCCGCTGGAGAGTTTTTATTTCCGAATGTATATAATTTACTTTGATGCCGTTGTCAGCCAAGTGTTCCGATAAGTCCTCAGCCATTCTTTTGGTAAGTGTTGTCACCAAGACCCTCTGGCCGCTGATTATGCGTTTTTGTATCTCGCCGAGCAGGTGTTTTATTTGGTTTTTGGTAGGCCTGATCTCAATTGTCGGGTCAAGCAGTCCGGTTGGTCTGACTAATTGTTCTGCTACCCCGCTTTTGCCTGATTTTTTAAGTTCATACTCTTTTGGCGTGGCGGACATGTATATGGTTCGGCCGATGCTTTTCTTAAATTCATCAAACCTGAGCGGGCGGTTATCCAGAGCCGAGGGCAGACGGAAACCGTATTCAACCAGCGTCGTCTTGCGCGAGCAGTCGCCAGAATGCATGCCGTTTAATTGCGGGATTGTAAGGTGAGACTCATCAATAATAGTCAAAAAGTCGCCTTTCGTTTTGAAGAAATCAATTAACGTAAAGGGCGGTTCGCCTGGAGTGCGGAAATCCAGATGCCGCGAGTAATTTTCAATGCCGTGGCAATAGCCGGTTTGTTTTATCATTTGTATGTCACGCTCGGTGCGTTCCTTTAATCTTGCCGCTTCAAGACCCAGTCCCTCGCGTTCAAGCTTTTTTATGTGCTGTTGCAGTTCGGCCTTGATATTGGCGATAGCCAGATCAATTTTATCATCTGCGGCTATCCAGTATTTTGCCGGAAATATTTGGGTTTCCACAACTCTTTCATAAGCCGGGTCATTATAGATAAGTGAATCCAGATCAATTCCTTCTGTGACGGCAATGCGTTCAATCTTGCTTCCGCGGGTTTTTATTTTAGTTATTTTATCGCCGGTAGCTGAAACTATCTCTATTTCATCAATAGATTTACGAAATGACCCGCGTTTTAGTTCTACATCTTGCGCGTATTGTAATTTTAAAAGAGAAAGAACCAATTCGCGGGGATTGATTTTTTGGCCCTCAAAAAGCCGAAGCGATAATTTCTGGTAATCCTCCGGCGAGCCAAGGTTGTAGATGCAGGAAACCGAAGCGACAATTATAACGTCGTCGCGGGTCATAACTGCCTGTGTTGCCGCGTGCCGCAGGCGGTCAATCTCCTCGTTAATGCGCGCGTCTTTTTCTATGTAAGTGTCGGTGTGAGGGATATAGGCCTCAGGCTGGTAATAATCATAGTAGCTGACAAAATAATGTACTGAGTTTTGCGGGAAAAATTCCCGGAATTCCTGATAAAGCTGGGCGGCTAAGGTTTTATTGTGGGAGATAACCAATGTCGGTTTTTTAGTATTGGCAATTACATTAGCAATTGTGTATGTCTTGCCGCTTCCGGTTACGCCCACCAGCGTCTGGTGTTTTACGCCGCGCTCAAGCCCGCGAGTTAGTTTCTCAATCGCTTGAGGCTGATCTCCCCTTGGTTTAAATTTAGAAGTTAATTGAAACATGGTTGGTCGCCGGCTTGCCCGTCCGTAGCTCTGAAAGAGCGAAGGAGGGTAGGTTTAAATTTTGAAGATAAATTAAACATTTGTTGATTTTTTATGAAATATGTGTAAGCTAAATTTAGTACATTGCAGACAGAGGGGGGTATATATGAAAGGGAAAGCTATTGTAATCATTCTCACAGCTAAAGATGCTGGGCATGATGAACACATTTATACTGCTGAAATAAAAGGTAATCAACAGTTGCGGGCCTATGGCTATACGGCCGCCGAAGCCATTGGAAATCTTTTAATTCTTAGACAAAAAAAACTAGGTTTTAAAATTATTGGGCCCCATGGGCATACCAACTGATAGTTCGTCGAAAGACGAATTTTTCTTTTGCAAAAAAATGCTAGTCGTCTTATGATTAAATTAACTCCTAATTCTAGATTCTAATTTCTAGATTCTAGCTTCTAATACTTGATCGGTTATATAAATGGCATAATTCAGGCGATTTCCGGTAAATACGCCATTGTTGATGTAAATGGCGTGGGTTACCGCGTCACTATGCCAGCAAAGAATCTGAATAGTATAGCAAAAATTGGCGCGCAGGTCAAGCTTTTTACTCACTATCAAACCAACCCCAGAGACGGTTCGGTGGAGTTATACGGCTTTACCACGCCTGAAGAATTAAACTTTTTTGAATTGCTTACCACGGTTTCCGGTATTGGGCCCAAATCGGCTCAAGCAATATTGGCTTCGGCGGATTTACAGATGCTCCAAATCGGCATAATCCGCGGTGATGGCGACTATTTGCATAAAGTATCCGGCATCGGAGAAAAAACCGCCCACCGGCTAGTGCTTGAGCTAAAAAATAAAATTATGACCGCGGATGTCGGCGCCTTAGCAGATTCGGATGTCGGCACGGATTCCGATGCGATTGATGCCCTTATGACGCTTGGTTATTCGCAATACCAAGCCAGAGACGTACTGAAACAAGTGGCCAAGACAGCCAAAACATCGGAAGAAAAAATAAAGGAGGCGCTGAAACTTCTTGGCGGTAAAAAATAATGACTTCGTTTCTTCAGTCAAAAGAATGGATGGAATTTCAAAGATCGCTGGGGCGGGGAGTTTTTGAGTATGAAAAAGAGGGGATAAGCGCGAGAATCATCAAATATGACCTGCCGTTTGGAAAGAGCTATCTTTACATCCCGCATGGACCGGAAATGGATTTTAACCGGATGACCGGCGGGCTTAAAAATCCAGTTGCCAATTTTGTTAAATGGCTCCGCGAATCGGGCAAATCGCAAAAATCTATATTTATAAAAGCTGAACCGTTAGTTGATAGCGTGGCGCAAGCACTTGTTGAGGCAAAATTTCGCAAGTCTAAAAAAGAAATCCAGCCGAGCAAAACTGTGGTAATTGATTTGGGACAAAATGAAGATGAGCTATTGATGGCTATGCATCACAAAACCAGATATAACATAGGCGTTGCCGATAAGCATGGCATAGTCATCGGTGAGGATGGCAGCATCGATTCCTTCCTGCGATTGCTTAAAAAAACCGCCAAACGAGACAGATTTAATCCGCATCCGGCCGAATATTACAAAAAAATGTTTGATTATAACGGGCTTCAGACAAAACTGTATTCTGCCAAGCATGACGGCAAGTCCGTCGCTGCGGCTCTGGTATTGATCTACGGCGATGCCGGTTATTATCTTCATGGCGCGTCTGATTATGAGCATCACTCGCTTATGGCGCCATACGCCCTGCACTGGCACATAATAAAACAACTCAAGGCCGAAGGACTAAAAAAATACGACCTTTGGGGAATTGACGCCCGCAAATGGCCCGGCGTTACCCGTTTCAAACTCGGCTGGCTTGGCTCGCCGAAGCCCACAGGCGAAGGCGGTGGCAGCCATGTTGTTGAATACCCGGGCTCATTTGATCTGCCTTTATCAAAATTCTGGCACTTAGTTTACAAACTGGCTAGGAAAATATTATGAAATAAAAAACGCGGAATGTTTCCGCGTTAAGAAAACTTCTTAACCAGTTTTCTTTCAATTACATATAGGCCGATTTCTTTAGCGCCCTGTTCGGTATAGCCGAATTTGTCGGCTAGATTTTTAATCATGTAAGAAACATGCTCCTTTAGTCTGGTATCAAAGGTATCATATTCCTTTGTCCCGTAAAATTTTATTGCCTCGCGAAAATTTTCATTTTCAAGAAATGGCCGAAATGCATTTTCTTTAAGATTCCTGGCATAGGAATCAAACAGTTCCTGGTATAAATCCGTTTCTGTTATTTCGGGGTGGCCCTGCGCAATGATCTCCGTATACCTTTTTTGAATATCACGAGCTAAATCCAGAGCGCCCTTTTCATCCATCTGCTTTCCGGAGATACAACCGCCGATCAGCTTTAGAAAATCAACGGTAACTTCCATTTCCTTGCCGGTAAATTTACATTTTATTTTATTTCCCGGGTCATAGTTAACAGCGCAGAGATAGTTCAAGATATCTTCCGAAAGCTGGTCTCTATTGTAGAAATAAAGAGACTCCTTTACCTCATTTAAAACCACATAATCATACCAATCAACCAGAGAATCAATAAAGTTTTGCGGTATTTGTTCGCTGCCTTGATTTTTAGCTATTCTATTTTTGAAATAATCGGCAACATTGCCCATGTTTATCAAATAGGGTTTTGATCCGTAACGGCTGAAAAAATCTCCGAATAATGCGACGGATTCTCTGCCGGAAAATCCTTTATTTCCCTCATTCTCAGCTTCTGCGATCAGCTTTCTTCTGACCTTTGCCGTGAATTTCTTTTTATCTTCTTCAGATAGCCATGGCGGAATTATTCCGCCATATATTTCCATACGCAGTAAAAGGCCATGTTCGTCGCAATATTTTTTATATTTTTTAAGATCCGGAATCCATTCTTTTAACGGCTTACAATCCGTATTCATGCGAGAGGAAATTATAGCCCTTGCAAAATTTTCCAGAATTCTTGGAAGAAAACGAGCATTAATTTTCTCCCCGAAAATACTGAGGTAAATTTTGACTTCAGTAAGCACTTCCATCACATAGGGAATCTTATTGTATTGAATCCTTCCCTGAAATGATTCCAGGCTTTCTTTTTCTATAGCCTTCTTATCTTCCGGATTCATCAGGGCGAAAAATAGGGAATTTATATGCTCTTCTATGCCATCTACCCTATGTACGCCTTCGCTAATAATATTGTGAAGCTCCAGGAGCCTTTCTTTGTTATGAGACTTAATGTCCATAAGAACATATATTCCGTTATTAGTTCTGGCATGCGGTGAAAACAAGTATTTCACTAAATTAGCTCCGAAAATCTGATCCAGTTTGTCTTGTATCTGCTTGTCGCTTAAACTGATCTCTCTTTTTGACTTGTCGCCAGGGTTGAAAACGCTGATGCCTTCACCTAGGCGCCTGTCAAATTTATAAGACCGCGCCCTAACCATACCTAGAACCTTATCAAGAGAACCGAACTTATCAAACAAAGACCAGAAAAGGGTATTACAAATCGTGCAAACCTCGTCTTTAAATATCCATTCGTACTCCTTTTCACAGGAAAGCCTATGTTTCAATTCCGTCATATTTTCTGAAAGCAACTTGTCTATGAAACTGACGCGATAATTTTTAGGAATGAGTAAAATGGGATGATCATGACTGGGGCAAGGAACCCCGACTTTCTGACCGTTTTCCCCGTTTACTTCCCAAAAGATTTCAAAGCTTTGCCCTTCTCTCGTACTGGTATATTTCTCAAATGTTTTGAGAAGATTGTTCAAAAACGTGCTTTTGCCGCATCCGTGCGGACCCTCGTAAACATATATCCGGTTTTGCTGAGAACTTTGCCTCAAGCCTTCCGTCTGCCTTACGAATCTATTGGCAAAAAGCCTGTCTGCAAAAAACGGATTATCTGCTTCTTCAATGAAAATTTTTGAGCAGTTATACTTCACAAAACCGATTGATTCCGGATCGTCAGGATTTTCATTTATTCCTTCGCCGACATAGCTTTTTATCATGTCGTGGAACAGTTGAAAGATATTTCGCAAAACCCTTTCGGGTTCTTTTCTTGTAATTTCCAGGAACTCTCTAAAACTTAGAGTCGTTCTTTTTTCCTTGCTTTCAAGTTCCGCTCTTAAGGATTCAAGGGCCTTCCCCATCTCTTCCATTATTTACCCCCTTCATCAAGAACGGTTCTGCTTACATTATTCTTTTCGCAGGTGTAAAGTACGCGTGATTTTTTAGATTCCGGTTGTTCCACCCCATCTTGAAACATAAGCAGTTGTGCCAAATCCATAATAGGTTTCTTCTCAAATTCCGTTGTTTCAAGCTTGATCTTGCCGTTCCATAAATAAGCCAGACCTCTTAAAACTGCCGGAACATATTTAGTAACTAATGCCCTGCCTTCAAAGATATGATTAAAGTATAATTCGCCTTCTTCGTCGCTAAGCGTATAATAAGGCGGATGATAGAGGATTTTGTTGAGCATCTTACGGTATTTTTTACCATCCCTGGATTTTATATAGACTTCAACAACCTCTTTTTCCATATTTAATCTTGTGCCAGCGATGAAAAGGTTATGCTTATCAACAAAGTCCTGGAAATCATCGTCTGAAAGAAAATTTATAAGCAAAGAATCATCCAAATTCTCCCGGGCTTCAAAGAGAGCTTTTTTACCGATTTCACTTCCTAATTTCAAATCAAAGCGTTTTCTTTGTTCTGCGTCTTTCAGCAATTGGTACTCGTAGGACAATTTTCCCTTTTCGGCCAGCTCCTCAATAAATTCAAAAATGCGCATGCCGGTAATATACGGGTTCAATCCGATCTTAGGGTCAAGTAAAACTCCTGAATTAACTCTGGCAAAATCCACTTCATGGCCGCTCATTTTTTCATCAACAATAAACAACTTGTTGTGCCACAAGCTGGCCCAGCCCTCATTGCAGATCTTAGTTCTTATTTGGGGCTGGAAAAATAATGAGGTTCTCCTTACTATCTGGAGCACATCTTTCATCCATTTGTTTTCTTCTTTATTTATGAATGCGGAATTTTCCATGAGGAATTGCAGTATATCCTTGGGCTTCTTCGCTTTTTCTTTTTTTTCCTGGTGTTTTTTAAAGACGCTGTTAAATTCAGGGAACTTGCTTTTAAATTTATAATCGTCAAAGAAGGCCGCTTCGCCCAGTTTTTGTCCGAATTCTTTCAAGCACAGATTATAACGCTCCATCTCATCGTGGTAGAATTTTAATCCCACGTTTTTTTGGTCGTAACGCTGTTTCAGGAACTTGCCGAAGTAGAAATTCGCCTTTTCAGAGAAAGTTCCCAGAACGCTTCTTAGCGTGTTTCTATCCGCTTCTTCAAGTTCTTCATGAAAGCCGACCAGATTATCCAGAGACCTTGCGAATTCAACGACATAGTCAACCCATCTTTTTTTGGCTCCCATTTCTTCTCGTATCCTGTTTAAGAGCCGTTTGTCCGCCAATGCCTGGCCGCTGAAATCATCGTCCCAGGTTTTTTTGAAAGTGGCATTATTCTGAAAAAAATCTATGTGGCCCAGAACGTGGTAGAAAATCATCACATTAAGCCAATCGGGATTGTTGTCATTATAGAATGAAATTGCCGGTCTTGTGTTGATAACTGTTTCGTAGGGGTTATGCGGATAAGCCCCATAAATCCATTTGTTCCCGATAGCCTCTGCATCGTTAACCCAAAAATCATATAGGGTTGGGATCATTACCTTGGGAGAAAGTTCCAATAGATCCCGATTAGTGACAATATATTCCAACGTTTCTCCGCTAATTTGTAATCCGGCGGCAGTTGCCCTGACCCGGCATTCTTCCATAATCTTTTTTGTTTTTTGGTCTATCAGTTCCATTTCTCCTCCTAATCCTGGGCAATAAGCGCCTTAACTGCTTCAATATTTTTCTCATCAGTTACGTCTTTGATGGGCATAATATATATTCTGAACAAATCTTTTTTATCTGTGAAATTACTGTTTTTCGCATATTGCTCAAATTCGCTTTCCCTTTCTTCGCGGTGCGGATGCCTTATTACGCAAACACCCATGCGGTTTACATAACCCATAATTTTTTCAATTTCCGTAATCGCATCCTTGCCTTTATTGTCAGAATCTTCACCGTCAGTACCCTGAAAAACATAGATATTGTAATCTCGGGCAAGGTTCTCGCCGTCAACTATCTTGTTGATCTCCCTGTAACCGGAAGCAATATCTGTGCCGCCGCCGGCAGAAATCTTGAAATAATCATCAGCCGAAACTTCCCTAGCTTCTGTATCGTGGACAATAAATCTCGGAATTACCAATTTTTCATACTGAACCAAAAGCCAAGAGTAAATCATCATATGCTGAGCCACTATTGTCTTGGTTGGATTACCGGACATTGAACCGGAATAATCCCTAAGGAAAAATACAACTGCCTGTGATTTCCAGACTTTTTCCCGGGAGAGAACCCGGTAGACTTTATCTTGCGGTCCCACGATAAGTCGTGATGTGTCAATATTTTCACTGTCAATACGGCCGAGGGCCGCATTGGTTCGGATTATTCTTTTAAGAGTTGCTTTTTTGTCCAAGAACTGGCCCGACCCTCTGTGTCTGTCGGTTAAGTCAAAAACGTATTCATCGGTGGGGATTTTCTTTCCCTTGTCTCTCAGATTGGGAAGCTGGAATTTTTCCGATAAAGATTTTCCCATTTTATAAACTTCAGTTTCAATTCCATGTTCGCCTTTTCCCTGGCCGGCCTGTGGATTTTCATCTTTCCCTTGGCCCTCGCCGTTTCCGCCGATGGGTATTTTTTCAATTATGTCGCCCACTTCTCCTTCACCATGCCCTGGTAGCCCGCTTTCATTTTCGGCGGCAGGTTCAGATTCACCGTGAATAAGTTTCTCTTCTTCAATCCGTCTTTTTCTCTTTGTTCGTCCCTTTTCATAAGATCTTCAAAAGATTCCATGGGGCCTCCTTTTCCGAGTTCTAGTAAAAAAGCCGGAGCCCGAAACCCGCCTTTTGGCAGGTGAGCGCCCGGCCTATTTGCTTAACTTTCGTCTTCCTTTTCGCAAAAGTATTCAATGGTCTTTTGCGCACATGTCAGGTCATAACCTAGCTGATTCCGCATGGTTTCAAGCATCCGGTTATAGATTTTTACATTTTCTTCGTTAGTTCTGTTTGCCAAAGCTCCGACCAAACTGCCGGCGCCAGCCACATCTGATTCCAAACGGACGTCGGTTACGGCCTTAACCAGTTCTTGATTGTCCATGAAGTCGTAATTCGGGTTGGCGGATACTTTTTGGCCGTAGATTTTCCGGATTGTGTTTCGGAATGATTCCTTTCTCTCGTTATTGGTTAGTCCAAGCCGTCCCTCTACGCTGTCAATATATTTCTCATCAATTTTTATGGACTTTACCTCTTTTGATTGGGGATCTTTGTATCTCCAAAGCTTATCCGGACCCAGATCTTCCGCGTCCATTCCGATGATCATGTTAACGTAGGCCATTACATCTTTGCGTATCGCTTGCGGGTCATCTCGGTAAGCGTTGAAAATCGCGGTTTTAACCTGTTCGCGATAAAGTTGCCTAGCGGTTTTCAAGTCTTTCATATATTTATCACGATCGGCAGCTTCAGTAACGTAATCAAGGATTACACGCTCAAGCGCCTTAAAAATATCTTTGGCGAACATGCATCTGCCTTCATTGGATTCCGACATGGCTCCGAGTATCTGCAGGGCTCTGCCCAAATCTCTGTGGCCCAAACCCTTCTGTCCCCATCTTTTAGTAACATCAGGATTAGCATTGGCGGTTTCTTTAACTTCCGCCAAAGTTTTCACACCTTTCTCGCCGGCTATTTCTCCGGCTTCCAGTTTCATTGTTTCAACGGGCGTAAGTTTTTCGGTGTGAGGAAGCCGAGATAAGACTACTCCGACAGAGGCCGCGAATTTCAAATTCGGATCTTCGTGCATTGATTCGCCGGAGATAGTGGTTCTTTGCTGGCTACCCAGTGAATAAGCGGTCAATTTCAACTGAAGTTTGTAATCTGTGTTGTGGGAAACATAACAAATTCGGCATCTACTTGTGATGGGAGCTTGTTCTTTTTCCGAAACAAACCGGTTATATTCCCAATTATTGCTGGTGGCGATGATCAGAGCATCAATCGGCCAGATAAAGCCGTCCAATTCTATATTTCTGTTTTAAATAACCTGCAAATAGATCTGAACGAGGTCAGTTTTATTTTTAAAGATCTCGTCAGAGAAATGCATTCCCGCACCGGCTACTCTGGCCAAAGCGCCGCGGCGCAAGTCAAATTTGTTCGGATCGTTAATGTTTAGAAGCAAAAGATTTTGTACTGATTCCTCACCTAAAAGGTCGGTTGCAGAAGAAGTAATTTTGTCTTTCGCTGAATATTTTCCGGTCGTTGTACCCAAGCTTTCTCTCATTGGGACGGGAATGACGCGAATGTGTTCAAGCGCTTTTTCCGCGTCTCCGCCATAATGTGACATCAATTCATACCACAAATATTCCGTGGAAGCGCCCAGCGGTCGCCGCTGGCTGTACAATGCTTCAACCGCCTTGTCGTCAAAACCGATTTTTGCGATAAACTTTTTGCTTTCGTCCGGATTTTCAAAAAGATTCATAGCCAGAATCAGCGGGTCTTCAAAAGTCAAAGAATGCATTTCTGCGACCTTTGGATTATGGCCCAGCGCTTCGTCCAAACCGACAAATTTAAAAGTATACTTGCGGTTTTTCGGTATGGTCAGGAACTGACGGTATTTTTCGCAGACATATTCCACAAAAAAAGTTTTTCCGTTGCCCGGTTCCCCGACGAGAACAAAGGCCATTTCCTTGGCGGAGCCCCCCTCTGCGGCATTTTTAACAAAGTGAACGAAGTCGTTCATTTCATCATACCAGCCGATAATATGCTTGTTCCCTTCGCGGAAAAACATATAATCGTATATGGTTTTGCCGGTGTGGGTCTTTTTTTCAACTTTTTTTTCCAGAATCATTCTCAAAACACTCTGGGCCGCGTTTTCAAATTTTCGCTCGCCAGCCAGAACTTCTTTCATGTGGAAAATCAATTTTTCATTTTCGGCAATTTCATTACTTGTCATCTCTTCTCCTTTTTCTAGAATCTTATTTTTAAGGTTCAAATCCTTATAAAACTTACACCAAGCGCAGGAACAATGTCAACGCTACAGATTTATGCTAATATGCTCTTGTGGAAAACGAATTTTTAAACAAATTTTTAAACTTGGGCCGGAAGATCTTGCCTCGGCGGATTTTTAAGTGGGCTCAGCCGATTTATCATTGGAAGCTGGCGATGTTGGGAGCGATAATATATGGTTTTCCATCGCGTGCAATGACGGTCATTGCGGTAACCGGAACCAAGGGCAAGTCAACTACGGTTTATATGATAAGCAAGATTTTTGAGGAGCAGGGATTGCCGGTGGCCGCCGTTGGTTCGCTTGGATTCAAGATTAAAGAAAAAACCCAGCCCAATACCTTAAAAATGACCCTGCCGGGGCGACTTAAGCTGCAGAAATTCCTATATCAAGCAAAAAAAGCCGGCTGTCGGTATGCGGTGATTGAAGCGACATCAGAGGGTATTGTGCAGAATCGTTTGGCGGGGGTAAGCGTTGATTGTGCGGTTTATACCAACTTGCATCGTGAACACTTGGAGAGCCATGGTTCGTTTGAAAATTATATGGCGGCTAAGCAGAAGCTGTTTTTGAAGACGCGGGGTATCCATGTACTGAATATTGATGACCCGTATTTTGAAAAGTTCGCTAATTTTCCGGCAAAACAAAAAATAACTTACGGAAAAAAATGGGGGATGATAACAAGTGAAAATCTAAAAATTAAAAATGAAAAACTTGATTTAAAATTACTCGGTGACTTTAACGAGTTTAATGCCCTGGCAGCACTGGCCGTGGCCCATGCTTACAATCTTGATATAGATAAAGCCATTATGTCTCTTAACTCAATTGAATCGGTGCCTGGAAGGATGGAAATAATACATGCGCCTGGCGGGTTTGATATAGTAATTGACTACGCCCATACGCCTGACTCTTTGGAATTAGTTTATAAAACATTGAAGCCGCGTGCCCAAAAATTAATTTGTGTGCTCGGTGCGGCCGGCGGGGGGCGGGACAAATGGAAGCGGCCGGAATTCGGCAAAATTGCGGCGCAGTATTGCGATGAAGTAATTTTAACCGATGAGGACCCATACGACGAGAACCCCGAAACAATTTTAGAACAAATTGCTTCGGGGTTCTCCAAATTCCAAATTCCAAATTCCAAATTCCAAAAAGTTTTAGATAGAAAAGATGCGATTAAAACTGCTCTCGCATTGGCTAAATCCGGTGATATAGTTGTCATAACAGGCAAGGGGTCAGAAATTTCAATGGCCTTGGCTGGAGGCAAAAAAATACCGTGGTCCGACAAAGAGGTCGTGGCGGAGGTTTTAAGGCAGAGTTGACTAATTGATTTTTAAGGATTACTCTAAAACCAATTCCTTATTTGTTTTTTTACAACCGAGGAGAACCATTTGGGCGACGAAACAAGCAGTCCGGTTGACGCAGTGATATTTTTTGACGCGAATATGCCCAATATGCACAAATGCAGCGCCGGCTGTAAGGTCAGAGAAACACAACTTTGCAAGCACCGTTTTAATTTTAATGCCAAAGTCATACATCCCACCGAATACATCAGCTTTATGCGTTTTTATGATTTTCAAATTATCTTACACTGCCTTTATTTAATAAAAGGAAACAGCCGTTTTAAATATTTAGCCGAAAATGGTAAGTTTGTAATAGTAACCAAGGATAGAACTTTTTTGCGGGATGCCCAAGATGTATGGGTCAAAAAACTAAAACCAAAAACTAGACCGAAGCTTGAATTCGGCAGAGATTTTGTATCTTGTGGTTCGTGGACGATCAAAGTCAAGCTGATAAATTGTAAAAATTATGGCACCAATGGCGATCACGACCTGTTTTGCACGATTGATGAACTGAATAAGTTGTGGGCCAGTCGGAAATCGGACTCCTAGCGGGAGTCTTTTTTTTGGAAACCATCACAAGCTATGCTAGAATGAGATGGGTTTTAAACCCATCTCTATAATAATGACCGACCATGACTTCAAACCCAAAGGTGCCATTTGGCTGTTTATTATTTTTGTATTAGCCGGTTTTGCCTGGGCGGTTTTGTACTTTGGCCGCAACAATCCGTCACTGGCTAATAATGACCGGGCTGTTCCGAGCCGTCAGGCGAGCGCCAGACAGCCCAGAACTTATACTGTTTTTTATGGTCTTGGCGTCTATAGTCCCACAAACATAAGAATTCATGTAGGAGACAGCGTGAGATTTCAAAATGACAGCGATTTCCCAATGCATGTAATTTCTGACTCAACTAACGATGTCCTTGATTTGGCCGGTTTTGACAGCGTGGGCGAAATCCCGCCTGACAGCGTTTTTACTTACACCTTCAGCCAATCCGGAATTTTTGGTTACCATAACGTGCGTAATCCGGATGAGGAAGGAACGGTGATAGTTAGGCCATAATTTACATAACGTACAATATGGAACACGCAGACTCAGAACATTTTGTTCTATGTCTCATGCTTCATATCTCATGACTTTTGCGAAACCCACTTACATTCCGTATTGAATCATGGATTGGGTCAATCTTTGTTTTGGCATTCTCGGCTTTTTTAGTCGGCATTTTTTTCTTGGCCGTAAGAAATTTTGGTTTAGATGCCGATATTCTGGCGTCTTCAAATTCCAAAGTGAGACTAAAGGCCATTTCCATTGAGGAAAAAGTTTTAATTGATAATTGGATTGTCAAAAACAATCCCGGTATTTCAGCTTCGGAAATCGGTTATCGCTATCTGATAAAAAAATATCCTGACAAGCCCTGGACCGAAAAATAATGATGAAGTTACGTTTAAACAATTTTTTGAGGATGCTGCTGCCTTTTGGGTTGACTCAAGCGTTGGGAATTTATGCTGCTTTCCGGTTTTTGCCTGATTTTTTAGCGGTCCAACCTGCCGGTTTCAGCCAATTTTCTTTTTTGGACTTGATAATATTGGTTGCCTTTGCCATTGTTTTTATTTTTTTAGCTATCAGATTCAAGAAGGTCGGTTCAGTAACATTTAAGGTTTTTTTGGCTTTTTTGATATTTTCTGGGACTCAGGCAATCTGGGGCATTTGGTTTGTTCCGTTAATTTCCACCATTTTGGCGTTGGCCGTTACAATTTTATTCTGGTTTTTGCGTAACGTCATAATGCAAAATATTGCCATGGTTTTTACTCTGGCGGGTATCGGAGCCGTTCTCGGACTTTCTCTTTTACCGATGACGGTTATTTATATCCTTGTTTTATTTTCTTTTTATGACATTATCTCTGTTTATAAAACGGGCCATATGATCAAACTTGCCCAGGCCATGATAGAATCGAGGGCGATATTCGGATTTGTCATTCCAGAGCCGGGCCATACTGTCAGGCGCAAAATAGCTGGTGTTACATTCGGCCAGGGATTTATGATACTTGGCTCCGGCGATGTTATTTTTCCGCTTTTGCTTTCCGCATCCATTGTCAGAATTTCAGTTTTCCAGTCAATGATAGTAGCGGTCTTTGCTGCGGCTGGCCTATTCTTAATGCATTTGATATTCAGCAATCAAGAGACCCGCCGTCCCATGGCGGCTCTGCCGCCGATAGCATTGATGAGCATAGTCGGGTATCTGCTGACTAACTTTTTATAAAATTTTAAATTCTCAATTTACAATTTCCAATCAATTTTCAATGACATAATTCTCAATGTTTAAAAATTGAAAATTTTAACATTCACTGAAAATTGAAAATTAAAAATTGAAAATTACCTTTCATGGCGGTGCTCGCACCGTTACCGGAGCTAATTATCTCCTCGAGCACAACAACACAAAAATTTTGGTTGATTGCGGATTAAATCAAGGTACAAAATATGCCGAAGAATTAAATTACCAGAAGTTTAAGTATAGCCCGGCAGAGATTAATTATGTTTTGATAACTCACAGCCACATTGACCACATCGGACGCCTGCCCAAACTTTATAAAGACGGTTTTCGCGGGAAAGTTTTTACGACCACTGCTACACGCGACCTTATGGCCGTCGCACTTCCCGATAACTTAAACAAGATCCTGGATGAAGCTAAAGAAATGGGGCATGAGCCATTATTTACACAGAAGGATCTGGATGGGCTGATGTCGTTAGTGGAGGGAGTTTTTTATAATGAGCCGACTGAATTGGGCGGAGTAACTGCCGTTTTCCATGACGCGGGGCATATATTGGGCTCGGCAATTATAGAAATACAATGGCCGGGAAAAAAAATCTATTTTTCCGGCGATTTAGGCAATCCGCCGACGCCGCTTTTAAGGCCAACTGAGGGAGTCAAAGATGCCGACTATATCGTCATTGCCGACTATATCGTCATTGAATCGGCTTACGGAGATCGTGTGCACGAGGATAGAGCAGAGAGAAGAAGCAAATTGATTGCGGTGATTGAAGATACGATGGGACGCAACGGCGTGCTGATGATTCCCTCGTTTGCCGTTGAACGCACGCAGGAGCTTCTGCATGAATTGAACGGGCTTTTCAATGACAATAGGATTCCGCGAGTGCCGGTTTTTGTTGACAGCCCTCTAGCAAACAAGATGACTGCCGTGTATCAAAAACATCCGGAATATTTTAATAAAGAAACAACATACTTAATAAATTCGGGAGACGATGTATTTAATTTCCCGGGATTAAGACTTACAACCGCCACTGAAGAGTCTAAGGCAATAAATAACGTGCCGCCGCCCAAAATTATAATTGCCGGTTCGGGCATGAGTCAGGGCGGCAGGATATTACACCACGAGATAAGATATCTGCCCGACACCAACAGCACAATTTTATTTGTCGGCTATCAGGTTGATGGTAGTTTAGGCAGGCGCATACAAAAGGGGGAAAAAGAAGTTAGAATTATGGGTCAAACGGTGCCGGTCAAATGCCGCATAGAGAACCTGAGCTCTTATTCTGCCCATGCCGACCAGCCGGGCCTTCTTAAGTGGGTCGGAGGTTCCACCGCTGAAGGCGGCGGCATAGGCAATCTTAAAAAGGTATTTGTCGTTCAAGGTGAAGACGAATCGGCCCGCACCCTTGCCAATCTGATCCGTGAAAAATACGGTACTGAGGCTGTAGCGCCGGTTGATGGTGAGGAATTTGAATTATAATAAACTTTCGCGCAATAAGTTGCGCGTAATTATTACAAAGAAACATTAAAAAGCGCTCAATTGAGCGCTTTGGTATTATTTTTACATTTTTCGTCAATCTTTTTAGCTACGGCGAATTGAAAACGGATTGCAAAATTTTCTGCTTCGTCAAAGTTCTTTTTGAAAAAATTATCGGGATCGGAATAATAATCAACAAAGTGTCCGATCTCGTGGGCAATGATCTCTATGCTTGCTATTTCCTCCTCCTGCATTACTATTGCGCCGTCTTCAACAACCGGATAACTTTGATAAATCTGGTCGGTGTAGCGGTTTCTTCCTATGCGTCTATGCGTAAATGAATATGGCAAGAAGAAGATGGTCCTGACCATACGTGGCAAAATATAAACGCGCGGACGCGGTTCTGCGGGCAAACCTTCAAATTTCATGATATCTTTAACATGATAGTCTAGCTGGTAATTCTGGTAGAGCAAAAAAGACGGCCGGCTTACTAATGACATGCCCAAAAACCAATAAAACGACGGCAGTATCAGGAGAACGGTTATCCAAAAAATTCTATGCGTCCACGGTTTGTCTAAAAAATGCCGCCATGACATTTTTGGATACTGTCGCATGACGCCTGTTTTTTTAAAGTTCATTCTTCACCCCGCTGTCTTTTCACATTATCTTTCTTTTTAGGCAGTGTAACATAAAAATCGTAAAATCAAATATTGTTGTTTGCAATTAAAATATTTGTTATAATTACTGTATGAAATACAAATTTGTTGTTTCTGGTGCGGCCGAAACCGGCCATTGCGCGGTTGATGCCGACAAAAAGGCATATGATATCGGTCAAGAGATTGACAAAAAGGCATATGATATCGGTCAAGAGATTGTTAAGCACAATGGTATTTTGATTACCGGTGCAACTAGCGGTATACCGAATTTTGCCGCTGAGGGTGCTAAAAAAGCCGGCGGTATATCAATCGGTATTTCACCGGCGGCCAGTTACGCCGCGCACGTCAAAAGTTATAAGCTGCCTACGGAGCATTATGATTTTATAATTTACACCGGATTTGATTATTCTGGCCGTAACCTTTTGCTTACGCGTTCAGCAGATGCCGTTATCGTGATTTGCGGCCGTATCGGGACGCTCAATGAATTTACTATTGCCTTTGAAGACAATAAGCCTATCGGGGTGCTGGAGGGCAGCGGGGGAACGGCAGACGAGATCAGGCATATTATAGAGATAGGCCATCGCGGTAAGGGCAAGATTGTTTACGATTCGGACCCTAAAAGGCTGATAGAAAAAGTGGTCGTGCTTATAGACAAGGAACATAAGGGGTTAGAAGATGCGGCTTCAAAAGAAGAAAATGAGTTTGCGCTAGGCAGAGAGTAGCGCTCGCAGATATCAAAAATTACAAACTTAACTAGCAGAAAAGTTTACCTACCGTCTCCGCGCGCGTGTTTTGCTGGCCCTTCGGGACAGGCGCAAAACGCACGCGCCTCCGCCGGTAAATAACATCCTCCTCTTAGCAATTATCGAAGTGATAAAAATCACCCCTCCCCAGTTTTATAAAACTGGGGAGGGGGTTCCAGGTTTGTAATTTTTGATATTAGCTCACTGAGGGCTTATTTTTTGGAAAAATAAAGAAGCCCTTGATTTTGCTTAGTTTTTAGGTTATTTTGAGTAATATAGGCCTGATTTCTCTTTATTTCTTGTTGTTTCGTTCTAATTATTGGGACCCAATGAGTAATGCCTCATAGCACCGTCAAAAGAGTGGATTGCAAGGTTTACGAGCAGTATAATAGTAAAACACTGCGAGCAAAATCCACGCTTTTGACGGAATGCAGCAACCTCGCTGGGGTTGCAAGTGGTGATAGGAGGCGTTACTCGCAGGGTCCAACCCCATGTCTTTTGTTTCCAACAATATAACCATCAAAGATGAACTTCCGCTTATACCATTAAAGAACGTGGTACTTTTTCCGCGGGTGGCGATTCCGCTTTTGGTCCAGCGTCCAAAATCGGCCGGCAGTTTAGATATGGCAATGTCCCAAGACCGGCTGGTGGTTTTTGTGGCGCAAAAAAATATTTATGACGATGTAGACCAGAAAGATCTATTCAGGATCGGTACTGTCGGCCGCGTTTTTGAAGTGCATAAACTTCCCGACGGTTCTTCCAAGATAAACGTTGAGGGTGTTGCCCGGGTGAGAATAAAAGAATTTTCCCAGGTTGATCCGTTTTTCAAAGTCAAAATAGAGCCGATTAAGATGACCGTACCGCGAAACGTAGAAGCTGAGGCTCTGACGCGTGCTACCGTTGACCAATTCAAAAAACTTCTGGAAGTGCGCCAAATGCCGGCTGTCATACACGATCTGGTAGAAGCGCTCAACCAGGTCAGAGATCCCGAGCAGGTAGTGGATCTGATCGCTATCAATCTTAATCTGGAGCTCAAGGACCAGCAGGATATTTTAGAAACCACTGATTCCGTAGAAGCGCTCAAGAAGATTAATTTTTACATTTCACGCGAGATCGAGATCATTGACGCCGAGAGAAAAGTTTTTAAAGAAACCAAGAAACAGCTTAGTAAAATGCAAAAAGAGGTGTTTTTGCGCGAGCAGATGAAAAGTATTGAAAAGGAGTTGGGCATTGATAGCGAAAAAGGCGAGATTGAGATACTCCGCGTCAAGATAAAAGCGGCCGGTATGCCCAAGGAAACTGAAGCCAAGGCGCTTAAAGAACTTGACCGACTGGAGAAGATGCCTTCGTTCAGCCCCGAGATTTCTTACCTTCGCACTTATCTTGACTGGCTGGTAGACTTGCCATGGTCTAAGAAATCATCTGGCAATGGAGGGAAATTAGAACTTAAAAACGCCGAAAAAATACTCAATGATGACCACTATGGTCTCAAAAAAGCCAAGGAAAGGATAATTGAATATCTGGCCGTGCAGAAACAGGTTGGCAAGATCAAGGGGCCGATACTTTGTTTTGTCGGACCGCCCGGCGTGGGCAAGACCTCCATCGGCAAGTCAATTGCTCGTGCGCTTGGACGCAAGTTTGTGCGCATGTCTTTGGGCGGTTTAAGGGATGAGGCCGAAATACGCGGTCACAGGCGAACTTACGTCGGGGCCTTGCCCGGACGTATTATTCAAGGGATCAATACTGCCGGTACGCGTAATCCGGTTTTCATGTTGGACGAAATAGACAAGGTGGGTATAGATTTCCGCGGCGATCCGTCCGCGGCCCTACTTGAAGCGCTTGATCCCGAACAGAACTTTTCTTTTTCAGATCATTATTTGGAAGTGCCTTTTGATCTATCCGATGTATTGTTTATCACCACCGCCAATGTGTTGGATACGATTCCTCCGGCTTTGCGCGACCGTTTGGAGATAATAGAATTTCCAGGTTATACCGAAGAAGAAAAACATCATATAACTAAAAAATATCTGATGCCCAAGCTATTCAGCGAGCATGGCATCAAAGAGGGGATGCTTGCGTTCAATGATCAGGCCTTGGCGGATATTATCCGCAAGCACACGCGTGAGGCCGG
>JACOZZ010000031.1 GCA_016181055.1 Candidatus Yanofskyibacteriota bacterium | reverse complement strand
CTGCTTTAAATATTTCTGCACCGCCTCTTTGCTAAGACGCGTACCAAATTTAAGATTTTCAAGATTGCTATCTAAAAATTGAACAATGGAATTAAATTTATGATAAATATCTAAAAAGGCTTCGGGCGAACCGCCGGGCATCAGCGCGGTTACTTCACCAAGGTCAATAGATGTTTGAACGCATAAACTACTTTTGGTCTCAATCGCCAACTCTACAATAGCTAGGTGGCCATTATCGATCGGTCCGTTTTTTAACAGCTGATGAAGGGACGCCTTGAACGTCTCGCACAAAGTTGACGCCACAGCCATTTCAACTCCGGCTCCGATTCCACCTTCGCCCTCGCCTACGTCCATCAGATACTTGCCGAATATTTTTTTGATCTCTTTTTCTTCCACAAAGACGCTCCCGAATTATTTTAAAAGTCCTGCCATCAGCATTTCACTATTAATATAGTCGGTCAAGTTAACAGTTCTTGTTCTTTCTTTTTTTCTAGTTCCTCAATTTTTTTGTTGTAATCGTCTATGAGCTTTTGCAGGTCGTCTTTGGCCTTAAATTTATCATCTTCGTTGATCTCATGCGCCTGCTCCATTATCTGCGCCTTATGCCATATTTCTTCGCGGATGCGGCGAAACTTAACCCGGGATTCTTCGGTTTTTTGTTTAAGCAGTTTAATAAACTCCTTGCGCCGCTCCTCGGTCAAGGAAGGAATATTAAGCCGGATACTCTGGCTATCCACGACCGGACTTAGCCCAAGTTCGCTTTTGCGTATCGCCCCCTCAATGGCCGCCACCACACCCTTATCCCATGGTTGTATTAATAACGACCTCGGCTCCGGTGCCGTAATCGTCGCCAACTCTTTTATCGTCATCCTCTGCCCATATACCTCAACGGCAATATCCTCAACCAGCGCCGGCGTCGCCCTCCCCGTCCTGATGCTCGCAATGTCGGTTTTATAAAACTCCAAAACCCCGTCAAAACTCGGTTTCTTTTGATTGATTAGGTCTTTGATATTAGCCATTAGAACTTCATACTTAAGAAATCCTTAAAAAAATTATACCAAGAGACCCAATTAAGTTTATCTTGACCTACGCGAAACGATGTGCTATGATGGAAAGGAATTTTCAAAATAAAGGAGCGGGCAATGTCAGAACAGTTCCTCAGAAGCTTAGAAACACTAGACCATGCCGTGGTTTTAAAGGCGCTCAAGGACTTGCGTTTTGGCGGTCAACTTACCATATCGGCCGCAAAATATTTCTTTTCGTACGGTCGAGGAATTGATGAGTCAGACCCCTGTACCTTCCAGGCATTGTGCTTGCGCAACAACGTTAATCCGGACGCCGCCGCAAGGGCAATCTGGAAAAAGTTGCCCCAAGAAACGCAAAACTATCTTCTGAACTTTTTCTCGAAAGCGGGTTATACATCAGTAAGGATCAACTAAGAAGCGATTATTTTTCCTTATGGACCGGGACAGAGACCCAGGGCTAACGTCCAAACCGCCAAAATATGGCGGTCTTTTTTTATAAAGACCCGCCGAATAAGCTATAAGTATTTCAAAATTAGGTTAGCGAAATCATAATGTCTTCCGGCAGCTTTTGATTGATTAGGTCTTTGATAGTCATAACAATAACTTAAGGGCACAGCAAAGTATTATTGGGATTTTTTATAATATCGCTCACTACCTCCATAATTTGATTGTCACGTTCAACACAGTAAACATCGGGAAGTTTAAAGAAAAATGAATTTGGGCCACCCGAAACGATAATGGGCTTACCAAGACCCATTGCCATTCCAGCTTCATATCGAGCACTTTCTTGGTCAAACTCCCATAAATATATCACCATATCAGCTTTGCGCACAGCCTCAAGCTCTTCAACTGCTTTTTCGTTTGGATTTTCGGCACTAAATGAAGTTGCCCAATCATAAGTAATCTCATGACCACGTCCACGAAGCATATCCATCAACAAACGAGCGCGGGCTAAGTTTTTACCTGCCACATATATTTTTGCCATAGGGTATGCCGAATAAGCTATAAGTATTTCAAAATTAGGTTAGCGAAACGAGGAAATTTTCTAGGGCTAGCCGCTGATTAAACTGCGGCTTGCTTATTATTTCATGAAGCGCCAGTAGATTTTTGAGTATTTTGTGCGCCCTAGGTTCATTTAGGCGCGTCCTTAAATAAAGTGTCCAATACAAAATTTTCTTAGGCAATTCGGCTTTATTTTTTTCATCGGTAAGCTTCTGGGCAATAGTTAATCTCTCATTGATATCGGATTTAATCAAATGCATCACTTCCTCAACCGAATCCTTAACCTCGTCAAAAGACTTTTCTTCTATAATTTTTTTAATAAGCCCGATCCTGCCGTTAGCAAAGTCTGTTAAAAAATCACGATTGGCCTTTGATAATTTAGCGTTAGTCAAAATGCCATCTGCTAATTCCCGCGGATGCGGCCGAAACCCTAACTCCTGGCAACGGGAAATTATAGTAGGCAAAAGCGATTCCGGGTTAGCGGTAATCAAAATCAAAACAGATGACGGGTTCGGCTCCTCTAAAACTTTCAGCAAGGCATTTTGCGCTTCCACTGTCATTAAATGAGCATCGTCAATAATAACAAATTTATATGGCCCGGCGGCATAAGGACTCAGAGAAACAAAATTCTTAATTTTGCGCACCTCCTCAATGGCTATGGTCTGTCCGCTTTCTGAATTGGCCGAATTGATAAATAAAATATCCGGGTTGCCAAGCGGCTCGGTTGCAAAGTACTTAGCAGTTGAGCCGTTAGATTGGATAGCCATGCTAGCCACTTCGAGAGCAAAAGTTCTTTTACCTATCATTTCCTGACCGGTAAACAAATAAGCATGGCCTAACTGGCCATTCCTCAGAACAGTTTCAAAAAAAAATTTATTTTTATTAAAACCTATTACTTGCCACATCATAGTTGTTCTACCTGCCATTTGCTATAAAATTCAGGAGCTCCTCGGCAATAATACTCGCGGCGCTGGGGCGGGCAAATTGTTTGATCTTTGCAGAAAGTTCAGAGCGGTTTTCATAAACACTTTCTATCTCACTGATCAATATATGCGGGGTCAGATTTTCTTCTTCTATCACGATTGCGCCGAATTTGGCAAATTCTCTGGCATTGGCAAGCTGATGGTCGCTAGCCGCACCCTTCAGCGGAATGATTATTGCAGGTTTGCCAACAGCGGCCATTTCAAAAATAGTTCCCGCACCGGAACGTCCCACAATTATATCGGCGGCAGAATATGCCAAAGCCATTTGCCGCAAGTCAAAGGACGGATAGAGTCTATAGCTGTCGGCAATAGTTTTTCCGTATGTTCCTTCGCCTTCTTTTACGATAGTGAGTATCTGAGCATTAGTACTATCATAATTATTCGGCCCGCACTGGTGGATTATTTGAAACTTTTTAGTCAATTCTACCAGCGAGAGCAAAAGAACCTCGTTTATAACTTGAGCGCCCTGGCTAGCACCGGTAATTAAAACTACGGGCTTTGAAGAGTTAAGATTAAAAGCCGCTAACGCCGCCGCTTTATCGGTTATATTAGTAATTCCTGTCCTGATGGGATTGCCGACTGCTTCAACTAAATCCTGCCGAAAATAACCCTTGGCTCCGTCAAACGTTAAAAAAATCTTTTTCGCCCACTTGCCGACCCAGAGATTCGCCTTGCCGGGAACAACATCTGATTCATGAATTATTACAGGGATTGCTAAGATGCGCGCTATTAACGCGGGCAAAAAAGAATCGTAGCCGCCTTTGGAAAAAATTAAGTCAGGCATAAAACGCCAGACGTAAAAAAGCGCCTG
The DNA here is from genome assembly GCA_016181055.1 of Candidatus Yanofskyibacteriota bacterium. Lineage (GTDB taxonomy): Bacteria > Patescibacteriota > Minisyncoccia > 2-02-FULL-40-12 > IGHO2-01-FULL-4-A > 2-01-FULL-44-17. Next base: position 6,549 of record JACOZZ010000031.1, on the reverse strand, counting down.
CAAAAACCCGAATGGCGCTTTCAGGATGTCAGTAAAATTTTGGTAACTGAGATAACGGCGCCACTTTGGACTAATAACGCCAATGGCGGTAACACCTATGGTGGCCGCCACATCTTTTATAAGTCCATCAGCGCCGAGGAATCTGAGTTCTAAGGGAACGCCGTTTTGCGCCGCTTGTTTTTGGAGTTCTTCAGCCACGGCAATAAGCGGGTAAACATGCCCGCCGGAACCGCCACCAGTTAGTAAGATGCGTAGCATCTGCTAGATCGTAGGTTATAGGTTATAGCTTTTGTTTTTTTAAACTATCGCCTATCACCTATCAGCTAATATTACTCCTTCTTCTCGCAAAATCTTTTGTTTTTGCCTACTGCCTCTATTATATCCCCCAACCTTCCCGTCGCTTCTTATCACCCTGTGGCACGGCACGCCAAGGTCATAATTCTTATTCAACGCATTCCCAACCGCCCTTGCCGCCCCTGTATGCCCAGCCGCTTTCGCTACTTCTGCATAAGTCATGGCTTGACCGCATTTTATATGCCTAACTATATTATACACCCTCTGTTGAAACTTAGTCATTTAAGTAATTTTAGCATCTCCTGCCATGGCCTGGTGTTTATCACATCATTTTTTTTAGCCCAACCTCTGCGGGCCTGAGCAATACCGAATTCAAGAAATTTGAAATGGGCCACGGAGTGGGCATCTGAATTGATCGCCAGCTTCACGCCGGCGGACACGGCCTTGCGGATATACTCATCTTTGAGATCAAGCCGTTCGGGATAGGCGTTTACTTCTAGCACGGTTTTAGTGCGTTTTGCAGTTTTTATAATCTCATCAATATTAACCTTATATGGCTCTCTCTTTTGTATCAGACGGCCTGTCGGGTGGAATAATATATCTACATTCGGATTTTCCATCGCACGAATTATGCGTTTAGTCATGTCCTGCTCTGACATATTGAAGTTTGAGTGCACCGAGGCACCGACGACATCAAGTTTTTTCAATGTTTCATCATTTATATCAAGCGTTCCGTCTTTATTGATATTAACTTCTGCGCCTTTTAATATTTTTATTCCGCTTATTTGTTTTTGGATTTTATCAATTTCTTTTATCTGCCGCTCAAGTTTTTTTTCATCAGAACCTCCAGCCATGGCAAGAGATTTTGTATGGTCGGTAATCACAATATATTCCAGCCCCTGCGACTTCGCTGCTTCAGCCATTTCTTTAATTGAATTCTCTCCGTCAGTCCAATCAGTCTGAACCTGCATATCGCCCCGCAGGTCATCATAACCAATTAGCTTGGGCAATTTCCCTTTCAATGACGCTTCTATTTCCCCGCTATTCGTCCTAATTTCCGGCTCCATCCAAGCCATATCGAGTTTTTTATAAATCTCCTCCTCTGTTCTGCCGGCAACCAACTGCTTTCCCTTGAACAGACCGTATTCGTTTAACTTATATCCCTTTTTAATTGCAATTTCACGTACCGCAATGTTGTGATACTTATCTCCTGTGAAATATTGGAGGGCCGCCCCGAAAGATTCCGGCGGCAATACGCGTAAATCGGCATCCATGCCAATTTCAAGACGAACGGAAGTCTTGGTTGGTCCACTTGATAAAACATCCTGGGCTTCAGGCATGTTTACAAAATATTCCATAACTTTTGACGGTTTATCGGATGTGACTAATATATCCAAATCGCCCACGGTTTCCTGCATGCGCCTTATAGAACCGGCCGGTTCCGCCCGTTTTACATACGACAAGACGCGCAAATTATCCAACATCTTGCGGACAGTCGGCAAAATATGCCCCAACAAAAAACGGCCGTGTGATTGCCGTAAAAACTCAATGCCCCTGAGTATTTTTTGCTCGGATTTTTCACCAAGGCCCTCAATTTTGCTTAATTTACCGGCCTTGGCCGCTTTCTCAAGCTCATTTAGATTTTTAATTTTTAATTCTTGATATAATTTTTTAACCAGCTTAGGTCCCACACCATCAATCGCCATCAGCCCCTCAATATCAATGGGAAATTGTTTTTTTAATTTTTCGTAATCTTTAATGCGGCCTGTCTTGATATATTCTTCAATCCGCTCGGCAATACCACGACCTACGCCGGGAATATCTTCAAGCGCCTTGAGTCCGCCTTTTTTATAAATCTCGTCTACACCTTCTTCAAGCGACTGTACTGAAAAAGCCGCGTGCTCATAGGCGCGCGGCTTAAATTCTACCTCTTTCATATCTAAAAACGCCGCCATTTCATTCAAAATTTTCGCCAGTTCCTGATTGGACATATAACTAAAATAGCAAAAAAATTGTTAAATAAAAAGCGAGTAGAACTCGCCCCCTCAAATCTTATATTCTGCTGGAAAAATAATACCCGATTCTTTAGCGTGCTTTAGCCAACCATCAATTGCATCACCATCATCAACACTTCTAATTAAACCCCGCCACCCGCATGAACAACCACTACGATAAAGACCCACAACCATATGACCGGTAGAACAACCCGAACCCCACTCTTTTGTAAATGTAGGAGTATGGCCAAATTCTAGTCCGGTAAATGCAAGAATATCAAAATCTAGATAGATATTTTTGCCAGACATCTAATCTCCTCCTTGTACAGTCTATGTAAAGAACTATATTGTATACCTTAGCATGATTTAAATTTGGCGTCAAGACTACTTAGTCCCATCCAGTTTGAATGGCGCGGGAGTTTCGCGTTTAGTTTGGAGTGACTTGAGACGATTTTCGTTTTTGAGCTGGGCCAGTGTTTTGGCATCATTTCTCAGCATTGACAAAATAAGCGTGGAAATATAACCGAGAATCGCCAGCATGATAAAAACAATTTGAAAACCAAACTTATCAGCCAGCACTGAACCGATGTAAGCGCTTATGCCCACCGAAGTTCCAATGGCTATATCTTCAAGCGACCATTCAAAACCGGTTTTGCCCTTATCAAGGTGGTCGGTGAATAATATGCGCCAGCCGGGCACGGCCATTGAATTGGCAATTCCCATAATCAACTGGATGGCATAGATATGCCAAGGTAAATTGGCAAAAAGATAAAACAGCGGCAACGAAGACATAATAAATGTCCCTATGATAACAAAATAAAACTCATCCCGTTCGCCGTCCGTTTTATCCATTAAACGTGAAAGCGGCACAGTGGTCAGAGTTCTTGAAATCCAATAAAAAGCAGTGGCTAATCCGATTACCCTCAACGACCCTCCCTCTATGCTGTTCAGAATAAAGACGGCAAAAATCGGCGCTAAAAGGCCGAAGGCAAAATTAATAAAAAAATCCGATATTACGAGATGACGGATTACACGATTTACCATACAACTACGAAGGTACGAATCTTTACGAAAATACGAATAACTTCAATCTAAAAATTCGTAGTAATTACTTGACTTGCGGCAATCCAAACCCAGATGCATTATCATCCCCAAGGGGCGACAGATCGGTTGCCAATGAGTGCAAAAAATCACGGGTAGCGGTCATAGGGTCAGTGGCTGTTGACTGCCAATATTTAGCTGCCAAACCTACAATAAAAGGCGAGGCCATAGAGGTACCGGAAAGTATAACGTAATTACCGTTATTCCACGTTGATTCAATATATTCACCGGGCGCGGCAAATTCAATATCGCGATCCTCAACTATCCAAGGAGTGGAATCAGAATTAGTACCCCGCGAACTCCAATTGGTTATAGCCATAGATTGATCAATGGCGCCTACTGCGATAACTGAGGCATAGGCTCCCGGATAATCTATACTGTCGGGAAATGGCCCGTCATTACCTGCAGCCGCTACAAGCAAAACACCCTTAGACGCAGCATAGCTGACGGCATCGCGTATTAATGGCGATTCTTGATCGGAACCGAAACTCATATTCACAATATTAGCTCCCTGGTCAGCCGCTAGGCGCAAAGCTACGGCAATGTCATCGGCATAACATGAGCCGTTAGTCCCGCAAACTTTGTAAGCAAAAAGATTGGCTTGAGGGGCAACTCCGTAGATACCCTTGCCATCAGCACCGCCATCAGCAGCAATAATCCCGGCAACATGAGTGCCGTGGCCGTTTTTGTCATCACACTTGCCATCAATTAACGGAAAACGTGGATTTGTAAAATCTTTACACTGAACAACGCGTTCAGTTAAATCCGGGTGCAAAGCATAAACTCCGGTATCCAAGATGGCCACGTTCGAATTCGCACCGCCGGAGGTAAGAGTAATTAATGGGTCGCTATATATTGTCTCTATGCCCCACGGCGTCTTATCAGATGGCAAATATCTGACAGTACCATCCTTTCCCCTTGTTGCCTCTTTTGGCGCAAGAATTTTAGTTGGCGCCGGAGTCGGAATACTTGAAAGCATAGGCGAAGGACTGGCTTGAGGGTCAGATTCTGACTGTTCGTCTGCATTTGGCAAATTAGCATCCATTGATTCGGCAGGCAGAATTTGCAGTACGGCAACAGGCTTTATGTCTACGCCGAAAACCCTTGCCAATCTTAATTGGAAGTCAGAGGCATCAGTAGTAAAACCGTTATCAAAATTATGCCTTACGCCAAGAGCGTTTTTCCAAAAACCGCTGCTTGAACTAACAAAGTACCTGCCATTATCGGCAGCAGAGACAAAAGTAGGAATAAACGCCAGAAAACCCGCAAAAAGTAAACAAAAACACAGTTTTTTAGTCGTTTTCATATATTATTTTTAAATTATAGCATAATCCCAGGTTTCGGCAAAAAATTGTCCACACCTTCGTCAACCCTCTAATTTTCTTACAACATCATGCCTTCCTATAAATTTTCCTCCTTGAGCTATTGTTACTAAAAATATGACGGTTATCCATTCCCCCTTCGCCTGCTGGCTACGGGGCCCGCCCAGCTGAGCTGGGCCCGCATATTTCTAGCGTAACAATGTACGCTCAATCCGTTAATTTATCAGTCGGCAGATGAATGACGAAAATCAGAGAGTTGACTTCGCTTGATTAAGTAGAGCCAAGACCATCCAGAAAATCATACTCCCCTGTTGGGATGTCCAAAGAAAATGGTCAAAGAGGCCAATAGCCAGAAAAGAGAGAGTAAAAATCAAAAAGGAAAAAGTGTGAAGTTTGGCAAAATCGGCTTGACGGATAAACCGCCAAAAAATAAAAAATAGAAATAATATAAATGCGCCGAGACCGATAAACCCAGCTTCGCTGACGATTAAAAGATAAACATTGTGGACCGGCTGATAGGCCGTTGACGGCAAGTATTTTAATTCAGACATAAAGCTGGGCACGAACTGCCCGATGCCTACTCCGAGTAATGGATGCGAGGTCGCCACAGAACCGGCAATTTTATTATAAAAAACTCGCTCGGAAAAAGCCGGGTCTTGCGCTGAAATATGGATGCGCGAGCTTACTTGCGGCCAAAAAACAGCAGAAAATGCCGCGCTAACCACCGCTGAAATAACAAAAAGGGTCACTATCCTGCGTCTAAGCATTTGGTTCTGACGAAATTCTTTTTTAAAAAGAACGATAAGTAATCTGGCTAACACGCCGAGAGCCCAAAGACCTATGATCACGCGCGAAAAAGTAAAAAAGAAAGCAAATAAGACTACGGCATAGACCAAAACCAGACCATATTTCTGAAAAAAGTTTGTTATCTTTTTTTCATCCCTGCCCCCGCTCGGCCTATATAAAAATAAAAAGTACAAAGCAAAAATCGCCGTAAAAAGCCAGACGGCAAGAATATTGGGATGCGGAGCGGTTCCATAGGCGCGCAGGTATCTCTCGCCATCGGCTATAAATACCGCCACGCCGGTGGTATTTATTGAAAGAGGGCTCTCGCCTAATAACCGCAGACCGACACTCCCCTGCGTAATATATTGAGCAATAGCAATTAGGGACTGAAAAAACCCGGAAGCAATTATAATGACTAAAACTGTCTTAAATTGAAAAACCTTGCCAAGATTGTGTAGCAGATAAAAATAAAACCCTATGAACTCGGCCAGTTTGAGCAATTGATAAAATGACAGGCCGATTATTCGCGAATTAAAAATAGAAACTCCAGAAACCACAAAAAGCACTACTAGCCAAAACGAGGTTGATCTTGAAATTTGGAATTTGAAATTAGGAATTCGCCAGCTTCCTTTAAATACTCTGGCCAGCCAGAATAAAAATAATACGCCGAGCAGTATATCCGTCCCATATAGATACGCGCTCGTCCACTGATTAAACGGCCGAGTCCAGCTATGCAAAATTACCCGTGCTTGCACCGGTACGGTAAAAATTAACAAATAAAAAATTATTCTTTCCAGTTTTTCCCGCATATTCACCTACTGCCAAGTTTATCTTACCAAAAAAAGTAACGGCCCCGCAAAGGCGGGGCCGTAAGTCCAATAACTAAACGTACTTGCTACGAGCGAAGACACATAACCGATTCCACCTGAACTGCGGCATGCAATAGCTCAAGTGGAGCCTGCGCCTGCCGCCGAAGCCCCACAGACCGAGAGCTTGCGGATAACCGTGCGCATCGTACCAGGGATTCTCCGTGATAACGATGTGGGGACGTT
>JACOZZ010000030.1 GCA_016181055.1 Candidatus Yanofskyibacteriota bacterium | reverse complement strand
CGCAACCCTAATATTCTCAATGACATTGCCTCGTTATTTGAGCTTAAAAAAATAATCAAAGAATTCGGACCGGATACGCTTTTTCTTAACAGTTCCAAGGCCGGATTCAATGGTTCGCTGGCAGTAAAAATATCACCCGACAACTGGCCTCGGCCTAGAATTATTTACCGCATAGGCGGTTGGACGTTTAATGACCCGTGGCCATGGTGGAAACGGTTGGCTTATCGTTTGTTGGAAAAAATCAGCGCCCCATGGAAAGATTATATTATTGTCAACAATAAACACGACTACGAACAAGCCGTTAAATATCGCATAAAACCACGCAAAGAAGTAGTTTTGATACATAACGGGATTGACCCATATAAACTCCGGCTCTTGGACAAAGATGAAGCAAAAATACGGCTGTATGAATCTCTGCCGCCGTCACAAAAACACGCCAGCTTCTTGCATGAAAGTTTAACAATCGGCACTATCGCCAATTTTTACCCCGCCAAAGGATTAGAATATCTGATTGAAGCTTTTCGAATTTTAACCTATAACCTACGGCGTCCTTCCGAAGCCTTGCGCGAAGGAGGAAAACCTATAACCTATAACCTGGTTCTGATCGGCGATGGCCCAGAAAGGGAGAACATAGAATCTAGAATCAAGAATCTAGAATTAGGAAACAAGATAATCTTGGCAGGTAGAATCCACGATGCATACAAATATCTACCCGCTTTTGACATATTTGTCCTGCCTTCAGTCAAAGAGGGTTTTCCATGGGCGCTGCTTGAAGCTATGTCCGCCAAATTGCCTATTATCGCCACAACCGTCGGTGCAAACCCGGAAATTATAGAAAACAAAAAAAACGGCCTTCTTGTGCCGCCCGCTAATCCGCAAGCTCTTGCCAAAGCGATCGTTAAACTAGCCGAAAACGAGGCTCTCCGGCACGAACTGAGCATCCAAGCGCATCAAACTGTCCTTCACAAATTTGATCTCCGCAAAATGATAGAACAAGTTGAAAAACTGATATGATTATTTAGGTTCAACTCTATAAATCACCCCTGCGGAATCGTCGGAAATATAAAGGGTATTACCGCCGGGACCAAATTTGAGGTCAACGGGACGACCGTAAATTTGGTTGTTGGTTGTTGGTTGTTGGTTGTTGGTTGCAAGCCAGCCGGAAATAAAATCTTCCACGCCGCTGGACTGGCCTTTTTCATTAACTTTAAATTTAACTATCTTATAACCCGTTGGCTCGCTACGATTCCACGACCCATGGTAAGCCACCAACAGGTCATTACGCCACTCTGTTGGCCACCCGCCGTCTTTCGTTATAAAAGCCAGCCCCAATGGCGCTGAATGAGCCGGCAGCTCAATAGCGGCCGATTCGGTCTGGTTGCAGTCGGTCGGTATATCAATTCTATCAACCTTAGACGGATTGAATGTTTTGTCCCTTATTTTATCACCGTAACAGAACGGCCAGCCGTAGCGCAGCGCGCCAAATTTATTGCCTTTTTCAGCAACCTTGATGATGTTCACCTCATCCGGCGGCAAATTGTCACCAAGATTATCTCGTCCCATATCCGTTGCCCAAATTTCTTTGGTTTCCGGGTGAAAAGTGAAAAATACGGAATTGCGCAAACCTCCGGCAAATTCAGCCGTATACTTGCCGTCCGGGTCAGATTCCAAGATTGCCGCCCTTTTCCATGTTTCCGTTTCAACGCAAACGTCGCAAGAAGAGCCAACACTTATATATAGTTTAGTTGGAACTTGGGTGTTCACTTCGCTTTGTCCGGCTACAATCTGTTCCTTTCTAAAGTTGGGACCAAAGGCAATTGTTCTCGTGAAATGTCTGCCATCTGCGGGGAGATTGGCAATATTTTGCGGAGCGGTTTTTTGTGCTTCATCAATATCGCCGTCTTTTACATTGTAAACATAACGCACAACCTGATGGGTTTCAGCCACATAAAGATAAACTTTTTTGGTCTTGGGATCCTCATAAAAAGCCAAGCCATGAGGCGAACGCAGTCCCTTTAGCAGAACGGTTTTTGTTTCAGCCGAACCGTCACCATCTGTATCTTCCAACTTGATTACCCGTCCTGCCTTAGTTTCGCTGACAAGCATCCTATCCTTGGAATCAAAAGTAATAACCCTAGGACCATCCAGACCGTCGGCAAATTTTCTTATTGCAAAACCATCGGGCAGGGTTAAAAAGTCCAAACTGCTATCAGTTGGCAAAGATGTCGGCCGTGGCAAATTATAATTCAATAGGTCGCGGACAAACCCCGGCTTATAAAGAAATGCGAAAACAACGGCCACTGCAATAATTACCGCCCAAATTACGATTTTTTTAGAAAAATAAATCATTTTGTATTTGACTGCTGTTTTGATATCCCTATCATTACGTCAATTTCAGATTCAGTTTTTCCAAGATTTTTAGCCGTTTCCAGATATTTAAGAGCCGCCGGATAATCTTTTTTGACAAAATAAGCCGTACCTAACACTAAACTGGAATCTGAATTGACCGTCTTCAAGCCATAATACTTGTTTATTGTCTCTATGGCAACATCAGGCTTGTTTAATGCTATCTGAATATATGCGTAGCGTATAACGTATTCCGATACCGGGTTGAATTCAATAATTTTAAGAAACTGCTCGCCGGCTTCTTTATAGCGGCCCTGTTTAAGAAAAAGGTCAGCCAGATTGATGCGAGCGTTAACGGGATTGGCGCTTAACTCAATGGATTTTTTGTAAAAGCCTTCGGCCGAGTCAAACCCGCCCTTGTGGTCAGCAACAATACCAAGCAAATTATATGCGTGTGCGTTGTCCTTATAAATGCCCTGCGCGGCCTCCAATTCCCTCTCCGCCTTGTTCCACTCATTATTCCTAATATGCACCGCCGCCAACGAAGTCCTTGTGAGCAGGCCGTCAGGAGACTCCGCCAACGCTGCCTCAAAAAGACTGCGGTTATCCCACCAATCCCTGTTGCGGTCTATGGTCTTGATACTGAAAAGCATGGAAATGGCGATAATCGCCGTCAGAGAGATTATATTACCGATTTTATTGCTCGCGATTTTGTGCAAAATAAAAGCGGCCAAGATTACAAACCCGGCCGATGGAAAATACATAAGCCGCTCGCCCATAATCGTACCAATGGGAATTATTAAGTTGGATACCAAAAGAAACGGGAACAAAAACAAGGTCGCGCCAAAACCCACGACCGAACTCCTCGTTTTACGATAAGAAATCGCAAAAATAAGTAGCACAAAAAATATTAATCCTATCAGTGATTCCCATGACTTAAAGAAAGAACCGGCCAGCTTTATTACATTGTAAGAGTAATCCGCCGACAGATGAATCGGCCAGACTAATTTTTCTAAATACAGGAAGAGGACTTTAAAAGCGGCTGCAACGCGCTCAAAGAAAGAAACAAACTTAAGAGGATTTTCTACGGTTGTCGTAATATCTTCTTTGAAAACATATTTGCCTAACGCTACCCATCGGAAAATCAAATAGATAACAAGCGCTGGAATATAGATCCAAAGACGGCGGATCGCTGCCCAAAACTTAACGCCGCATTGGGTCCAATCTACCCCGTACGAGGCAGAGACACGCTGCGGACCCTCGCGGCCTCGTTCGGGGTCTATGTAAAAAATTAAAGGTAATGCCATGAGAGCCGACTCTTTACTCCACAACGCCAGCAAAAATGCAGCGGCGCTCAAAAACTTTCTTTTTTTAATAAAGAAATAAATCGCGATAAAACTCCAGAAAAAAGCCAGCAGTTCCGAACGGCCCACGATCGAGGTGACGGCTTCGGTATGTATCGGATGGGTTAAAAATAAAAAGAATGAAAAGAGGGCAAACTTCCGGCTCTTAAATAAAAAATTGACCAGCCAAAAGAGCAAAAAGGAATTCATCGCGTGGATTATGATATTGATTATATGAAAACTTGTGGGTGACAACCCGAAAATGGCATAGTTTAAAGAATAACTCGCCATCGTAAGGGGCCGGTAAAGACCCGACTGGGGGGTGTTTTGGTGATAGGGCGAGACAAATAGGTTCAGAAAATTGCCGAAATCTTTTAGATCTCCTCTCTTATCTATTACCGCCGTATCGTCAAAAACAAACCCGCCCCTGATGCCATTGCCATAAATCAAAAAGGAGATCGCCAGAGCGATCACCAAAATCAAAAACTTTTTATTCAATAAAAATGGTAAGACCATCTCAATAAGCTATCTCAATGGGAATTTGGCCGGCGCAAAGGGATTCTTTTATTACCAAGTTCCTGTCAATTACTACGCCATAAGTTACCTTGGCGGTCAGCGTATAGTTCTTTGATTTAGGATTATCGGGCAAACTAACGGTCACATCTTCAATGCCATCCGGTAACGGCAAGCTGGCAAAAATATTGGGACCTACGGACAAATTGTCATCGGGAAATATAGTCCATAAAACAAGTCTGGCTACGCTGTCTATATTTTTGTAAATAATATTGGCGTCTTTATTCTCATAAAGCCCGGGCGAAATATATGTGATACTGCCCGTCAAGCTACATTCTGCCGGAGGATATTTGCTTGTTATCTCTGGTGTACGGCTAGGTAAGGTCATCGGTGAAATAACCGGACTGGGTTCCGATGTCGCCGTAGGAGTAAGAATAATCTCGCCAGCAAAATCAACGGGCTCTTGAGCCACTTTTTTTGAGAAGCTAAAAAACCAGATTAGGCCGATACCTACCGCCAAAACCACGAGCCGGATTAATTTTTGTTTATTCATAATATTAGTCCCTATTATGTCCTATTTTAACCTTTCAAGCAAGCTTTGGATAAGCTCCTCCGCCTCAATATCATTTCCTATCACTTCAAGACCCTGATTAAGATTCTCCAGAGCGGAACTGCGGTTATTTTGAGCCAAGTAAATCAAGGCGGCATTGTAATAAACCCTCGGGTCGTTAGACCTTAATAGTTTTAAAATCTCAATATATTCAATCGCCTTAGTTAAATTACCCTGATTGGCATAAATAACTACTAAATTTTGATAGGAATAATGGAAACTTGGATCTATCTCTATCGCTTTTTCATATTCTTTGATGGCGCCGAATATATCCCCCCTTGACTGCAATATACTGCCAATATTGTAGAGTGGCTGCGCAAAAACATCTTGCGCTTCAGCGGAACGCTCGTAATACTCTAGGGCCCTTTCCGTATTTCCTTGGTTGAAATATAAATTGCCCAGATTATTGTTCACTCTGGCACTCTGCGGTTCATATTTCAAAATATCCTCAAAAAATTCCATCGGCTTGCCCCAGAGAATATTGCGCTTGATTGATTGGAAACTGAAAAAGGAGAAATAAATAAGCAAGAAAATAGAAAATAGAAAATAGAAAATAGAAGGTTTGGATTTGAGATAATTAAACACTTTAACCAGATAGAATGCCGCAATAAACCAGAACCCGATCATTGGCAGGTAGAGCCAGTGCTCATATATGACAGCATTAATAGGTACTATCCCAGAAACTGGGCCAAGACCGATAAAGAACCACCCGACTCCGAATAACCAAATTCTGTAGACCTTATCGCCTCCTCTATACAGGTGCCAAATCAGCCAGACGAGGCCCATGATTATCAAAGCCCCCAGCCAAACTGGCCATTGGAACAAGGATGTGTGCACAGTCATACTTCGCTCCATGTGAAGACCGGTCGGCACCAGCAACAACCTAAAATAATCAATAAGGACGTGCATAAAGGTCAAGATGCGATACCACAAATTCTCGGAATACGGGTTGGGCGCGGTATAGAAATTGAGGGTATTCTGGAAATTAAGAACCGTAAGACGCAAGATACCGTAGATAATAACTATTCCGAAATATAACCACGCTTCTTTGAACGCTTTCTTGATAGAAACCCGGAATCTGTCCGCGGAAAGAAATGCGATGTAGAAAATCATCAGCAGAAACGGGAATATAATGCCTGTTTCTCTGCTCAACATACCAACCGTCATCGAAACCAATGACGCCGATTTGTATATCAGAGATCTTGCTGGGCTGTCTTTTGATTTAAGAAAAAGGAACAGAGCTAGAAGCATAAATAATACGACCAGCGAGTCGCCTCTGCCTGCTATATAAGTAACGGCTTCAGTTTGAAGCGGGTGGATAGTAAAGACTAGAGCGGTAAGGAACGCCACCAATCTGCCTGAAAATCTGCGAAGCAAGACAAACACAAGAACCGCATTGGCGATATGGATAAGGTTGCTTGTGAGATGCCAAAGCAAGGGCTGTATTCCTGATGCCATATAATTAATGGCGAAAGTGAAAAATAAGAACGGCCGATAATAGTTACTGTTTAAACCAACCCCGGCAAGAGTATTATGAGTAAACCAGAACTTAATATTATCCCAGCTGATGCTGTGAACGAATTGGTTATTGATTATCCAGTCATCATCATCCCAAAAAAGCTGATTGTGCAAATTAAAAAAGTAAATAAAAAAACCGGCAATTATTATAGCCAAAACCGGCCAAAAGCGACGAATAAATGAGAAATTAAACATCTCTAAAATATAGCAAATGCTATGCTTTTTGAAAAGCAAAACCCCACCGAATGGTGGGGTTTTGCGACTTCTCGGTCAAATTCTGCTGCAAGGTCAGAATGACCGGATACTAACTTTAGAGACCTGTCGTGACGAATGAGGTTCCGTTCAATGGCAATGTCTTCAAGACGTTAGCCGTGCTTGCGGTTGCGGAATCGTCAACATCGGAGTTCGCAACCCAGTTAACTTGAGTGGCCTCATCACGCAATACTAATTGGAAGTGGTCGCCGTTTGTGGCGAAGTTCACAAATGTAGTAGTCGCGTAAATCGTCTTGGAACTGCCGCCGGAAATCTCAAGGTCTTGACCGGTACCTGACGTACCGAAGCTCAATGAAGCTACCACATCAGTGCCGGACTGCGCTGTACTTATAACATCAGTTCCGTAAGTTACGTTGTCATCAGCACCGAAGAAGGTCAGGGTCATGTCGGAATTTGTCTGACCGGAAGCCACGGTATCAAATCGGATTGATCCGGAAGCTCCGTTTACACCACCATCAAAGAATAACTTGGAATCGGGAAGACCCACGGCCTCTATGGTAAACCTTATTACCTCCTTGTTGCCTCCAATGGCATTACCGCCGCTTGAAGCGCTCAAGTTGGTAAACTTCGGAAATACTCGGTAGGCATACTGATTGTTGGCTGCTCGGTCAAGAATATCAGCGTCTGTTCCGGTTGTTACCGTTCCGGATTCACCGACTGACCTAAACTCATCGGCTCCGCCGCCGGAGAAGTCAATGGAGAAGTTCACGTTGTTAGTCGCGCCTTCCGCTTTGAGCTTCATGTCTGCTTTAACCGTCATATCCATTGATGAATCGGCTGGTACGTAAGGACGACTATCACCGGTCCATGCAAACGATACTGAAGCGTTGGTGTCAAATACGCCTTCGCTGGTCAACGTACTTCCCGCCTTGTTCTTGTAGACCAGATAGACCTTCTTAACATTAGCAGTCACGTTAGCAATCGTATCGAGGGTCTTCATGGTTACCTCTTCCAGATACTGGCCTTCGTCAGTCGTAGTAAATCTGAATTTGGAGAACTCAGCACCCATCTGACCCCAGTATACTGCGCCTATAGCAGGAGTAGCCGGAGCAGCAGCCACAGTCAAGTTGCCTGAATTTTTGACGGTAATCCTGTTCGTCGGATTAACACCGCCGTTCGGGTCGACAGACGCGGCCGCAGCATTAACCGTGTTGTTTGAATCATCAATCGCCGTCACGTCAGTGGTGGTATTGATGTCAAACGCATAGCCATCACCGCCTGAACCAGAAGCTTCGTTATTGGATAGATTGGCTTTGACCAACAATGTCCTAGTTTCCCCAGCCGCAATCATCCAATTCAATCCGGTAAATGAAATTGTGCCGGTATCGGAAGTGGCTAAGCTGTTGTTGGATGGCGAACTGGAGATAAGAGCTCCATTTCCAGCGTCATACAACGATACGGAGCTTAGGGCGCTGGCAATTGATACGGAAGTATCGTTAGTGTCATCATCTACGCCTTCATTGAAGGTAGTGTCGGTTGGATCGTCCTCCGCATAACCCGTCAGTTTTATGTCTGTTACTTTCAATCCTGAACCCTGGGCTGCGGCAAATGTGATACCTACGAATTCAGCTCCCGAGGTACCCTTGATGTAAGTCCTGTCTGTTGGTGAGGCCGCGAGACCTAAGGTCAATGACGAACCTTTAATAGTAATGTTCGGACCGGAAACATCCGCATTCGGAACAACATCAGTCGCGGCAACAGAAGTATTCGTTCCAGAATATTTCATTACCGTTACATCGCCTCCTGGATATGAATCCAGAACCATTCTAATGACGCTGTTCGCGTCAAGATCGGCTGTACCGGTTTCAGCGCTACCGTCCGCATCAAGGTCCATAGTGACTTTGAAGTTGTATGTCTGACCGGTTAACAGGTCAAGTACGTCTGTGAAGGTATTCTTGGCTCCGTCAACAGAATCCGGACATGAAACGTCATCGGCCTCGTTAAAGGCAGTACCGTCAACCGGACCCATCACGACTTGATTGGTGTCTTCGTTCCAAACCTTGACATCCAAAATATCAGCGCTCAAGCCGTCAGTTGTATCTTCAACTGTGGCATAAGTGCCGTTACCGTCAACATCTGCACATACCACCAATTCAGTCTTTCTTATCTCAATGTTGCTTGCGACAGTCATTGAGAACCGAAGCATAGTTACATCGGTTGCATTGGTAGAAACATTGCTAGCTGTCGGGCCATTGAAAGCAATGGTCAAGACACCGCCTTGTAGGGTCAAGTCAGTAACATCTGAAGCGGCATCTATGTCGGTATCTGTAACCGCCATACCTTGGCCGTATTGATCGCCAATCGCATGGGTGTCGGCATCGTTTTCAAAGTATAGATCAATCGTTTCACTCTTCTTGCCGGCTATGTCGGCGAAAACCTTGAATACCGCATTGCCTCCTTTGGCAATCGTATAACCTGAACCAAGGTCAAACACGAGATAGCCATCCGACGTGGACGAGCCAGACCATGAGCTGGTGCCGGTTTCTAATTTTACATTGGTCAAATCAGCCGGCTTAATGCTACCGCCGTTGATCATCATTAATCTCCTAACGCTTGCCGCTTCGGTGTTAGCAGTAATCTTGAATTCGGAAATTCTGGCATTTTTCTGACCAACTGTCGGGTTAGATAATGAACCGGAACGTACGAGCGTAACTCCACCCGATGAAGCGCCGGAAGTACTCATATTATTACCACTCACCGGTGTTCCCGATACGCTACCGGAAGCGCCCACACTTAACAACTGAATGTAGTTGACATTGCCTGCGGTATTGTTGGTGCTATCCATATCGGCAACGATGGAAAGATCCTTCGTTCCGCTTACGGCAATATTTAAGCTAACAAATGTTGCCTCTCCGCTTGAGGAAGAAAACGTCTTACCGGAAACCAATCTCTTCGCGCCGTCATAGACATAGACATTGGCAAAGTCATTTGTTTCACCAGCGCCTAATCTCTTAATGGTTAAAGAGTTGATAGTACCGGAACCGCTGAATCTAACTTTTAAGAATTCAGCTCCGGAAGCATTTTTGGTTATGGTCTTAGCCGCCGGGTTGTCCGGAGCTAAGCTGACTGACAATGGTCCTGTTGGGGCCGGAGTTGCGCCCGGAGTCCTGGCATAACTCGGAACCTGATTTACTGAAGAGTAATCAGATCCTTTGCTGTACCAGCTGAACTCGTTGTTGTTGATGCAGAAAACTTTCTTGAAGAAATTCGGGTCATCGGCAACGGCTTGCGAACCACTGGTATTTACCCAGTGGAGCATACCGGTATCTTCGCCGGTCGTCTCAACGCCATAGACTCTTTCGTCGTTCGTCTCGCAATTGCGGAACAAACCTGAAGTGCCAAATGCGTCTCGAGTTGCCGGTGAGACATTCTTAACAGCCGCAAAGCCGCCAAGATGTCCATAGAAGCCGAAGATCGCGGGATTCAAGAACAGTCTCTTGTAACCCCAATCATTAACAATATATACATCCGGATCGTCAGAACCGGCGGCGCTTACAACGTCACCTTCCCTCAATCCGTAGTCGGAGGGGGCTACCGCGAAGGTATTTTGAATACCTAAGAAGTAAACCAGTCCTACGACAAGCAACATCGCTGTTGCTATCGCGACAGCCACCTTCAATGTTCCGGCAGCGTCGCCATAAGTCATAGTTTTACTCATGATTTTATTTTTGTTTTGCTCTTTGAATCGTCCTGTCAAAAGACCGGACAAGACAAAGAAATTAATAACTAAAGAAATACTAACTTACAATATCCCAGGGTTTGCGCAAACACTTGACCATCTAAAGACCCGCTCAATTATAATATTACATAAATCATCAGCAACATTTTTATTCAGTTTTCAATGTCCGTTCCCTTGTGAACCAGTGCCAGAAATCATTGACATCTACCGCTTAACATTGATTTCTAGCATCGGCTCCCAAAAACAACAAAGCAACCAAAATGGCTAATACCAAGCGGTTGCATAGTAATTAAAAACAATCATATTTTTCCTGTTATTTTACTAATGATAGGGCTTTATTACGCCCATTAAACAGGTTGCATAACTATCATAGCAACCATGATAATCAAAGTCAATAAGCGTATATTTCCTATCAGAATTCCAATTATATTCTAAACCCATTACCACACCGGCACAACTGCCAGGTGTGGATAATTACTACTAACTTATATTCATTATAAATCCTTAAAAAATCCCCACAAGAGCAATCTGTGGATAAGATATCTGCTAAGCACATTAACCTTAGTCATTGATTTTGAACAATTTCCCGCCCGCCCCTACAAAAACAGAATTATCGCTTAAAACCGGATAGGAGTCTGTAGCTATGCCCAAATCAACTTCCCAGCGTTTTTGGCCATTTCTGTCTATACTGAAAAGTTTGCCGTTGCGGGTGGAAAAATACATATTACCATCCGAATTCAGGGCTATTTGGCCATTGACCCTCGAATCAACCGTATAAGTCCACATTTTAGACTTATCGGTCTTGTTTAGGGCTATGACCGCTTGGCCAGAGGCTGGATTTTGTAGGGT
>JACOZZ010000029.1 GCA_016181055.1 Candidatus Yanofskyibacteriota bacterium | reverse complement strand
AATGGCGGAAATCCAAAATATTCTGGAGAAATCAAGCTCCAGATAGAAAACAAAAATCAAAACCGCTACTGCCCCCAGAACGGCACCAGCGCTGTCCATCGCCCGCTGAATTCCGAATCCCCTGCCTCGCCGCTCATGGGACAACGACTCCGATAAAATCGCGTCGCGTGGCGCGTCTCTGAAACCTTTGCCAATCCGCTCAACTGGTCTTACGGCCAAAATCTGCCGCCAAGATGAAGAAAGCGGATACAAAAACTTGGCTACAGCCGAAAACGCATAGCCGGCGACAACAAAAGTTCTGTATTTTTTAGTTTTATCAGCCCAGCGGCCGGATATAACCTTAAAAATCGCGGCTACGGCATCACCAATACCAAAGGCCAAACCTATTGCCACGCCCGCCCCGCCAAGCGTCTGGATAAAAAACGGCAGAATCGGAAAAACCATCTCGCTTGAAAAATCAGCCAATAAAGATGTGAGTCCAAGAAGAATTACGTTTAGCATAAATAAATTATTGCTCAAAAAATATAAAAAGCAAAGTGCGGCGTTATCCGCCAGGTTTTTTTATTGCCCAATATTGATAAATGAGCTTTAATTAAATCATGTCTAAAACTATTATTGACCTGCATCTGCACTCCACACACTCGGACGGCAAACTGACGCCGCCGCAAATTGTAAAAAAACTCACGCAAGCGAAAGTTAATTTTGCATCGCTGACCGACCACGATTCAACTGCTGGAAGCAGTGAATTTAACGCTTTAGCCGGCAAAGCCGGAATAAAAACCATATCCGGCACGGAAATAAGCGCCGACCAGCATGGCATCGGCATACATATACTCGGCTATGGAATAAATACGGGTAATAGACGGCTACTGGGTCTTTTTAAAAAACAATCGGCCGCAAGAAGAAAGGCCTTTGATAAATATGTCGCAATGTTTAAAAAGGCGGGATTCATTATAAACAAAAATAAATACGGGGAATTTAGAAAAATAAAATCTGTCGCCCGAACGCATGTTTTCAGATTGATATGGGAAGAACCGCAAAACCGAGAACTGTGTTTTAAAAAATATAGATTTAAGGGAACCGGCTGGCTGCAAAGCGAATTTATCAATGCTTTCATGGAACTGCCCGGCCAACTGGCATACGCAAAAAAGAAAAACATTTTGGCGAAGAAAGCGATAGAGCTAATACACAAAGCCGGAGGAATAGCTGTCTGGGCGCATCCGGGAATAGAAATAGAGTTTAAAAATGACAAGACCCTGAACAAGGTTTTCAAATCTCTGGTTTCACACGGGATAGATGGAGTTGAAGCGTTTTCTACGGCTCGTTCTCTGACTAAAGAAAGGAGTAAATATCTCTGTAAACTTGCTCATAAACACGATTTAATCGCAACCATCGGCACCGACGACCATGACGGCACCAGAATCGGTACGCTCAAAATTCCGTTAAAATACCACCTCGAAGCGCTGGAAAAATTGCATCAAAAACT
This sequence comes from Candidatus Yanofskyibacteriota bacterium, assembly GCA_016181055.1. Classification (GTDB taxonomy): domain Bacteria; phylum Patescibacteriota; class Minisyncoccia; order 2-02-FULL-40-12; family IGHO2-01-FULL-4-A; genus 2-01-FULL-44-17. The sequence goes on along the minus strand of JACOZZ010000029.1, from coordinate 9,435 downwards.
GACTTCAAAATAAATTGTTGAATAAAAAGCATATGCTTTTTATTCAACAATTTAAAAACCGAGTAAAAACCCGGTTAAAAAACATACGCGACTTCGGGCATCTTGCCCCACTTGGGCGAAACTCTCAAATTAGCCTGCCCGTCAAGTAGGCGGTGTCCAACCCAGCGCCGGTCTATCCTATCCAGTAAAAGTGCCCGGTGCATAAAATCATGCCAAGCATCTACCGTCATTAAATCAAGACCCCAAAGATGGTAAGATTTTCCGCTATTCACCACCACTCCGGAGCTTACGCCCAAAAGCTGTGAAACCTCCTTTATATACGGAAATACCAGGTCATACGGTATTTCGTCTGTTGGAATATCCATGTCAAGCAGTGGAATATGGAATATGCCGTTTCTGGTCCTGACTCTAGAAATTAATTTCAAGGCTTCGTGTATATATATCTGGCCTTTATCTTTGGAATCAAGATAACTGGCCACAGATGTGGTTTCTGGCTCAATTTTTTTAAGATTTGCGATTAGAAGACGAATTTTGCTGAAGTCATCAACGCATTGAACCATTGTTACCGGCTCAACGAAATCGGGTGTATGCTGCAAGGCATTGGCGGCACTGCGCCGGGCCTTGGGATTTTTCTTTTTGGCTTCGGCGAAGTGTGGTTTCTCTTCACATTGGTAGGTAACAAATTCCATCAATAGTATGGAGTGCGCGACAAAAAGCGCTTGGGTCAAATCAACAACATTCATGCCTACAATCGCCAACTTATCGACCATTCTTACTTCCATAACCGCTCCTTTTTGTAAAAAAACATTTAATTAAGTCTAATATTTCTAACGCACTCTTGCAACCGCTTCCTACCATCGTTTAAAAATTGGTTCTCGATGACTTCTGCGTTTGGTCAAGTTCGAGGCAAAAGGTGAGCATTGAGCGAGACGTAGTATAACTACGTTGAGTTCAAGCGGAACCTTTTAACGAAGAAATTGGCCAAACCTTTATGGCTTGAGTTGAGGACAGCCCCATAAATTCCAGGGGGCTCCGAAACTCAAGCGCTGAAGTCATCATAGGGGTGCTCGAGTTCGTAGCGATGTATATACCAGCGATAAAGTATCCATCCGACTGGCATGGGAAGCCAAAAAGTAAAGGCGCGCAGAAGCAACGTCATGGCAAAAGCCGGCTGGGCCGGTACGCCTAGAGATATAAGGATTAGGGTCATACCACCCTCAAAAACACCGAGTCCGCCAGGAACAAAAGCAACCATGGACAAGAATTTGGTTAGAGTAAAAGTAATGAACGCCACCGAAAAACTTATCTTGGAATCCAAGGCAAAAGACAAAAAATACAGCGTAAAAACACTGGCTAGCAAGATCATATTCTGCCAAAAAAATGCCAGCCAAAACGGCCGCGCTCTTTTCCTTAGCTCGCCGATGTTAAAAGTCCCCTTGAATTGGTCAATGATCATTGCAATATGGCCGGCATGATTAACTCCATTACCGTCCTTCCCCTTTTTATTTTTACGGTGGCTCTCAAAATAGCCGTGCATCTTGCCTATGACCCATTGCGCTATCTTACCGCGTTTTCTTTTTTGCAGGGCCAAAAACCAAGAAATGGCGATTATCGCAAAAAATACGAAAGCATAGATAAAATATCTAGCTTCCGGATGCTGCCCCAAAATACCGTTACTGAACATCATCGCCGCAGAAATTATAAAAAAAACGCCGAAAGCCATATACAATGTGGCCAACTCAAGTATCGCCCGCCCGATGCCTTCCGCCACCGTCAGCCCGAATTTTTTAAGATACTGGATAAAAAATGCCTGCCCCGAGAAACCGGCAGAGGGCAGGGCCTGATTCAAAAACTGAATAACAAAAGTAACCGGAAAAAGCTCTCTTACGCCGACTTCAAGGTCTTTGACGCGTAAAACATCCCGATAGTTAAGGGCGACAAAATAATAACTTATAACTTGGGTGATTATGACGCCGGCAAGCCAGAAAAAATTAGAACGAAGGAATAGATCCCTCATTAACCTAACTTCGGAGAATTTCAGGTAAATTAAAACTAAAGCTGCCAGGGTGATAAAATAAAAAGCGAACCTATGAAGATTGAGGCGCGGCTTTGATAAAGACATAAAGCTTGCCCCATTAGAAATATCCTGCTTTAGATCATCATTACCCATAGAATAAAATACCAAGGACGAGGCTTGGCAATTATTTCGTAAGTTCCAATATCGCCAGTTCCACCGGCAATTGCGGCACAGGAGAAAACTTCAGTTCACCGCCGGCTTTTACAAATAGATTGATAACCTTGATAAAAAATTCCGGTTCAGATTGCGTTGATGAGGCAGCTATGGGCTGACTTATAAAACTGATCAATTCGGCTCGTATATATTTAACAAATTGTTTCACAAAATTGTCCATATCAACTCCGGACTCGTAAAGATTTGCCACCTGCGCAATCGCTTCTTGTCCTTTTTTTTGTTTTATCAGTTCCAGCAGTTTTTGGTGAATGTGATGCGGCACTATTCCTAAAGCTTCGGCTACCTGCTCATCGGTAATTTTTACGCCGGAATAAGAGATAAGTTTGTTTAGCGACGATTCGGCATCGCGCAAAGAACCGGAAGCGCTTGAAGCGATAGTCGCCAGCGCATCATCATCAATTTGAAGTTTTTCTTGTTTTGCAATTTCATGTAATTTTTTAGCAATAGTTTCACCGCTTATCTTTTTGAAATCAAATCGCTGTACGCGCGACAATACGGTGTCCGGTACCTTATGGGGTTCGGTGGTAGCCAGGACAAAAATCACATGAGAGGGCGGCTCTTCAAGCAATTTCAAAAGAGCGTTGTTGGCCTCCCTCGTCAGCATATGGCATTCATCAACTATGAAAATCTTGTAACCGCCGCCGGTTGCCGCCACTTGCGCCGAATCCTTTAGATTACGAATTTCGTCTATTCCCCTGTTTGAAGCCGCATCAATCTCAATCAAATCCAGCGACCTGCCTTCGTTGATCTCAGTACATGAATGGCAAGTATTGCAGAGCTCTGTCGGTTTTTTGTTACCAATTGTAGCCGCTCCTTGTCTTGTACTGCAGTTCAACGCTTTGGCTAATAATCTAGCCATTGTCGTCTTGCCTGTTCCTCTTGGTCCGCAAAAAAGATAGGCGTGCCCTACACGCCCCGACGCAAGCGCACCCCGCAAGGTGCGCACCACATGCTCTTGTCCCTCAACCTCCTCAAAGGTTCTCGGGCGGTATTTGCGATATAGAACTTGGTTTATCATTCTTGGAACTCCTGAATACTATAAGGCGATAACCTATAAAATTCCAGATCAAACTAAAAATCGTGCCGATAACGGCGGCAATATTATTCCAGCCAAGCTGACCCAAGCTATACTGCGGCGGAATCAAAAAGATAATTCCCGATGAGACTCCTACCTTAAGTACCAGTCCTATTACCGTGATAATCGCAAAGGCAGCAAATTCCCTGCCGCCAACCGACGTCCGCGTTCCGCCTTCAAAAACCCAAAACTTATTCCAAAAGTAGCTGTTTATGACTGCGACGCTGAAGGATATCGCAAGAAAAATAGAAACCCAGATGCCTTTTTGTATGTCAGTCAGAAACATAAGAAGGTTGAAAACCCCGAAATCAATTCCCGTATTTAGAAAACCGAGAATTACAAAACGCGAGAACGGAGCAAAAAACTCTTTCCAGCGCGCTAACCGCCTGCCAAGATGCAAGCCGAATACAAAAATTAACGGCGCCAGCGCCACCAAACCCCAGGCGGTATTACGCGGCAAACCAAAATTTTCAAGAACACCAAGGTAAACTAAAACTCCCGACCAGACCAAGCCGGTTAAAACTCCTATTAGAATCGCTATGTAAATATCTTTGCGCAGCATAATCTATTAAACCTTTCTTCCGGCCATAATCTCGGCTTCTACCTCTTCCCTTGGCCGACCGTATTTTAGTTTGGACATTTCACGCAGGGTTCCGGCTGTTTCCGGTGAACCGGCGCCAAATACCCGTTCAGTTTCAATTTTAACATTAAACGGCCGCGTAGTCTGCCCGTTTATTAACATGCTAACATAAGCGTTTAAATTATCTATATTTACCAAGTCTTGCGGCGTAAATACCGGTTCAAATTTGTTTTTCATAAATTCGGCATCGTCCGGGCTTATGCGAAAAGATACGATAGAACCGACATTGCCGAATACCGAGTCGCGGATGCTTTCTTTCAACTGTTTTATGAACTGATGGGCGATGATCAAATCCAGGCGATACTTGCGCGCTTCGGACAAAATTACTGCAATGCTATCAGTGGTAAAATTCTGGAACTCGTCCATGTAAAGATAGAAGTCATGGCGCTGGCTTTCATCGGCTATATCTATGCGCGATAGCGCCGCCCGCAATAATTTGCCGACCATGAGCATTCCGATAAAATTGGCGTTCAGGTCGCCTATCTTGCCCTTTGACAAATTGACTATAAGGATTTTCTGATTGTCCATCACGTCGCGAAAATCAAAAGCGCTTTTCTTTTGATTTATAATAGGGCGCAGGAATTCGTTGAAAACAAAATTATTGAGCTTAGAGGTAATATATGGCGAAAAATTAGACAATGATTGTTCACCGGTGGCTTTTTCCGCTTCCAATTGCCAGAATTCTTTTACCAGTGGATTTTTCTCGCGGCTAAGCTTGTCAGTACGATAATCATCATCATTGAGCACGCGTGAAATATCCGCAATTGTCGGAATATCGTGTTCATAATCGTCCAGCAAAAGATAAAGAGAGTTCTTGAAGTATTTTTCAAACATCGGCCCTCCGGTTTCTTTAAGATTATAGAGCTTGTCCATAATGCCGAACAGCTCGTCTATTATCATGGTTTTTTGTTCAGGATGCCTGGGGTCCATTTCAAGCATGTTCAGACCCATTGGACGTTCAATATCACCGGGATCAAAATAGATGACATCCTCGGCGCGTTCCCGCGGTACAACTGACAGCACGAACTCCGCAAACTCGCCGTGCGGGTCAATAACGCAAACGCCTCTGCCGTTTTCTATGTCCTGCCGGAGCATTGCTTTCATTAGCGTAGATTTGCCCGTGCCTGTCTGACCTATTATATAGAGATGCCTACGGCGGTCTTCATCAGTCATGCGCACCGAAACTTCCTGACCGCGAAATACGCTTCTGCCTATTATAATTCCCTCTTGCGGCAGATCAGGAGGCGGTTCGGCCGGTTTTGCCTTAAGGAATTTAACCCTGGGGGCAGCCGTGGAAATTACCGGAAAATGATATAAGCTGTTGATCTCCTCGCTGGACATTGTCATGGTTTGACCGGCATCAAACAGCCGAAAAGAAAAATTATAGATAAGATTGCTTACCGCCCGGCCGGTTAGTTTCACTGATTTCAGTCCATTAATGTCCGGACCTGAAAACTGGACAAAAGAACCCTCAAAATCCTGCAGTATCTGCTGCGCGCGCATTTCTGATGCGGCAGAAGTCAGAAGCCGGATATTTACATCAAAGTTCTGACTGCTTGCTTTGCCGGTTATCGCTTTAATAATTGCGTCATCGGCGGGAGTGATCACTTTCGGCCTTTGCGCTTCTTCCGTTTTCTGCGCTTCCGTAGTTTTGGGCGGATGTTTCGCTCGTTGGAGCGCCTCTTTGAATTGATAGCCGGATTGCATCTCGCGCGATACTTTTGTCGCAAGCGTCTTTTGGCCCGTCGCATGGCTCGGCCTGATTAAAATCTGCATCGCCGCGCCTTCGCCTTCGGATTGAAGTTTGGACATCGCCGTTAATATGCCGCCTATCGGATCAGTTTCTAATTTTTGATATGTCCTGATAGGCAGGATAGAATCGGCACTATAAGTTAAATAGGTGCCGACGGTCACGCCTTGAGGGTTGAAAATATTATAGTCCTTGGTCTTTGTTACTTCTGCCGTCGGATAAAGCCCGTAAATTTGTTTCTCTATTATGTCCTCGTTTCTTTTGGGCACGGCGATATAGAAATGTGTTTCTTCGCCGATGTGATGCACGGCTATCTCCAGGGTCACATAAGGTTCTCCGTAAATAAACTTATTCCAGCCCTTTGAATGGATATTGGACAAGCCGGACAGCAGCTGTTCACCAACCACAATCAGTTCTTTTTCTTGCTTTTGCCCTCCTCCGCCAGCTAACGAATTTGCCGTCTCTCGCGGCACACGAACCAAAAAAAGCGTCATATTAAGCGCCCTCTCAACCTGACCACGCGTCCGCATACCTCCAAGAACAATAAAGGCCGCAACAGCTATGACAATTATAGCAACTAACGAAACTAGGAGAAGCACAATAAGCATTGGAATTCTTTGGGTTAATTATAAATTAGGTCAATTAGAAATTTCATAGTTTCTGGATCTTCCCTCTCTCCACTAAATAATTATAAAGCTCGTCTACTAGCGCATCGTGGAAAGCGTCAATCAAAGCCGCGTTGCTCGTGGCTTGCGCCTGTTTTATGGCAATACTGGGAGTTTGGGTAAAAGCGATATTCACCAGTTCCTGCACTTTCTCTTTGAGCTCCGGCGCAAGATAAGACGGCGGTTCAATTACCGGAGGAGGCGGAGTAGCTGCTTGCCCCGCGGCGGCTTGGCCGCTTTGCGGGGTTGGTTGTTGGACTTCAGGAGCCGGCGGAACATATTGTTCCCTGATAATTTCTTTCAGGGTTTCTTTTTCATGCGGTATTTCGGTAATCGCGCCGGATTGTTTTTGCTGTTCCAAAACTGCCCGCTTGGACGCCAAATCCCGCTCAATAAGAGCGATCTCTTGTTCTATAGTATTAGTCCCATTCGGCTGATTGTTCTCTGCCATTTCTATGATTGTAACATATTTGCTATAATTATATTAATGCCTAAGTGGACAATAATTTTGCTCATAATTGTCATAGCGGCTGTTTTTAGATTGCAAGGTCTCGGCTCAACTCCACCAGGACTATATCCGGATGAAGCAATGAACGGCAACAATGCTACCCAGGCGCTTGAAACTAATGATTTCAAGATTTTTTATCCGGAAAACAACGGCCGCGAAGGATTATTCATAAACCTACAGGCACTTTCAATAGCGGTTTTTGGTGAGCATAATTGGGCATTGCGTCTCGTCTCGGCGATCATCGGCATATTAACGATACTCGGCTTATATTTACTGGCCAAGCAACTATTCAATTGGCAGATCGCGGCGCTTTCAAGCTATCTGATGGCCATCGCTTTCTGGCACGTTAATTTCTCACGTATTGGTTTTCGCGCGATATTGGCGCCGATGCTTTTGGTTTGGGGATTCTATTTTCTCTTGCGCGGATTATCGTCAACCAAGTTTTGGAATTTTGCAATCAGCGGAATTTTCTGGGGCCTGGGGTTTTATACCTATATCGCATTCCGTGCAATGCCGCTGGCTTTGATATTGGTACTTCTCGCTTACTGGCAAACTGTCAAAAAAGATTACGAACATAAAAAATATCTGCATGCCCGCAACCAAATAGTGCGTGGGCTCGCTCTCTTTTTAATCGTCGTCATCGTAGTGGCCCTGCCGATTGGTTACTACTTCTGGACGCATCCGGCTGATTTCCTTGGACGCACAGGCCAGCTTTCAATATTCGCATCGGAAAATCCTCTTCAGGCGCTTGCCAAAAACACATTCCAGACCCTTGGCATGTTTAACTTCATTGGCGATTGGAACTGGCGGCATAATTTATCCGGCCAGCCCCTTTTACTCTGGCCGGTGGGAGTTTTGTTCGTTATCGGTTTCTTAAGAAGCTGGCTCAAGCTTTTCAAGAGGGCAAAAACCCACGGGCACCTGTCTAGCGCTCAGGTTTTACTTTTATCCTGGTTTTTTGTCGGACTTATACCGACCGTTATTTCTAATGAGGGTCTGCCGCACGCCTTAAGAGCTTTGATAGTGGCACCGGTTGTGTTTATCTGGGCCGGAGAGGGATTATGGTGGATAATGGATAAGCTGGGCGATTGGTATCGTGCGCGTGACATCCACGAATTTCATATCCGACATCTTTGGCTGCGCGAGAGCTCATTCGCGGCTGTGCTTGCGGTGATAGTTTTACTGACATCGCTTACCATCGCCGAATATGACAAATATTTCAATAAGTGGGCTCGTAATTCAAATACTGCTGATGCTTTTGCTCAAAATTATGTTGATATCGGCGAGCGGCTTAACGCAATGCCGCAAAACGTAAAAAAATATGTGTTAGTAAATGCCGGCGGGGTTTTAGTAAATGATATCCCGATGCCGGCACAGACAGTTATGTACCTAACGGACACATATACACCGGAAAAACAACAAGCTAAGAATTTATTTTATTTGACGGAGGCACAATACGAAGCTGGGCAGTATGACAGGAATTCAGTGGTGATTCCTTTGGAAAAATAAAAAGCGGCTATTGCCGCTCAGGGTATGCAAAATGATTCCGGCGAGAAAGAGTAAAATTGAAATAGGTTAAATTAGTTAAATGTTTCGTAAATCCATAGGCCGACGTATCCTGCGACTACAATAAATACAACGGCTAAAACCCAACCGCCGATTCTACTTTTTAGATCTTGGCTCCAAAAAATAGCTGTGTATGCCAAATCGTAGCCCAATATTAAAAGAAAACATACTACTAAAATGGCAAAAAAGGAGTTTATAGATTCAACAAAGATTTTAAAAGGCATAGCTATAAAATCCATATTTTCTCCTATCCATGTCTAATTTTCAAAGAAAATTAATTGTCATTACTATTATAACAGTTGCGGCTATTTTGTCAATAACTAGCGCTTGGAATGACTCAATTATCGTGGATGAGGTACCGCATATTGGGGCGGGGTATTCGTATTTGGTAAAACAAGACATGCGGTTGAATCCGGAACACCCGCCGCTGGCAAAAGACCTTGCGGCTATTCCCCTGCTGTTCGCCAATCTTAGACAGGATGTTTTTGAAAGCGAGTTCTGGCAGACGGACATTAACGGCCAATGGAATTTTGGCCGACGCCTGATTTACAATTCAGGAAATGATGCCGACCTCATCAAACATCTGGTTAAGCTGCCGATGCTTTTGTTTTTCATATTATCGGCAATTTTGGTTTTCAAATGGGCGCGCAGATTATACGGCGATACCGGCGGAATTACGGCACTGATACTTTTCGCCTTCTCGCCAACAGTCATCACCCACTCCAGATTTGTGACGACTGACCTGCCAGCGCTTTTCGGAATTTTATTCGCCACGTATTTTTACATTAAGTTTCTCAAAGACCAAACCCGTAAGAACTTGCTACTGGCCGCCGTATTTTTCGGCATCGCGTTGTTGCTCAAATTTTCAACATTTCTACTGATCCCGTTTTTCGTTCTTCTCGCTCTGATTTACGGTTTTGTTAAAAATCCCCGCCCCGCGGACAGCAAGGCGCCATGGTTCTTAGCAAAAGTTAAAGATG
>JACOZZ010000049.1 GCA_016181055.1 Candidatus Yanofskyibacteriota bacterium | reverse complement strand
GCCGCCATTTAATACATAATCCCCTATTGATATGACCTCATCGGCCACATATTGTGCCACCCTTTCATCCACGCCTTCATAGCGTCCGCATATCAAAATTAAATTTTCATATTTTGCCAGCCGTTTGGCAATTTTCTGGTCAAGTTTTTTTCCGCGCGGTGAAAACAAAATTACTCTGCTTTTAGTTTTTCGGCCGAGGGCTTTTACGGCTTTATATATTGGTTCAACCTTCATTACCATGCCTACGCCACCACCATATGGTCTGTCATCTACTGTTTTATGTTTGTCTTTGGTCCACTTGCGCAGATTGTGCACGTTGATTTTTATAATTCCCATTTTTTGTGCCCGTGCCAAAAGAGACTCACTTAAAAAACCATCAAAAATCTTGGGAAAAATTGTAATTATATTAAACCTTGTCATGCCATGTCGATTGTGATATGGTAACCCCGGAATTGTTATTTGACAATAGGGAGTTTAATGCCTAAGTACAAACTAATTTTTAAAAAAGTTGTCAGAGAAAAAGGAGATTCTGAAGTTCTTAAACGACTTGGTGCTTTTGAGAGGATAATTGTGGCGCCAGATAAATCTATCGCAGAACAAATTGCCAGAGCTATGGTTGGCGAAATATTAGAGCATACTTATGGATTCAGTTTAATGAAAGAAGAATTGGATAATGAAAAATTTTTAATGTATGAATCTTATGAAGTCGGTCTTGGTGATGTTATTTCTATTTCGGAAACTTCAGATAAACCGACTATGGGACTGGATCAGCCGATTCCCAACTATGATTATATTTGGAACAGAGTCAAAGATAAGTTAAATTGGCATTGGCATCATGGAATTGCTGTGCAATTTTACCTAATCGAAAAATCCCATACCTTGCAAGAAGTGACAAAGGTAGACGGAGTTATTACCAAAGAGGATACCCATTCGTTTAGACGTGAACATCCGCTTGGGATTGTCGCTGTGCATGTGGGTGAGTTTAATTCTTTCAAAGAATCGCAAAAATTTATCGAGTCACTAAAAGCCGCAACTTAGCGGCTTTTTATATTGAATCGAATAAAAAAGGTTCGTTTAGCGAACCGATACTGATTAACGTACACGACTTACACGAGCAGAAGGTGGAAAAATGGAAGTAGTTGGCGGGATTGCAAATTTTTTATGGCACCGGGCGCATATCTCCAGGGTGGTGCTAAGTTTTTCTCTTTTGCCGTCATGCTTGCACTCAGATTGCATTTTTTGCAGTTCTAATTTCAAATTAGTAATCATGTTTTCTAATCTATTGATTTCATGCTCAACATACTCAATCCTCAACACGCCCCACGTTGCCATAAGGCCTCCGTCACCATATTAAGAACTAAATGCATTCTATATAATTATCTGATTTTGTCAAATCAAAACCCGCCGTATCGGCGGGTTTTGATTTTTGAGTTAAAATTTACTCCGCCCCAGTCAGAATATAAGTTATTTTAGATGGCAGTTACTAGACTTTAATCGCCTAAGGCTCCAACTCTTTCTTACTTGAAACTCATACTCTGACTGGGGCGGGATGAACTGTTTGCGTTTACATTCCCAAATCGCTTACCACATCCTCAACATCTCTGGTTTTTTCGGGACGTGTAGCTCTGGTGCTGCCCTCCGGTTCAACTATTCTCAAATTGACGCGGGCATTATTACGCATGCCGATTATCCTAGCTAGGGTTCGGATCGCTTTGGCGGTTGAGCCCGCTCGGCCTATCAGCAATCCCATATCTTCGGGGTTGACCTTTACTTCAATCAGGACCCCCATCTCATCGACCTTCCTTGTAACTTCCACTTCGTCGGGCTTGTTGACTATCTGTTTGATGATATATTCAACAAACTCTCTGTCTGCGAAATTTGCCATTTCTGCGCACAGATAAGGGGTATTCCTCTTTCAAATCATTCAGATTTGCCAGCGGAAACCGCTTTTCTGCTATTACTGTACTGGATCGACCCCAGTTACTTATTATATCTATATTCTAGCAAAATTATCACTTGTTGTCAAATTTAGCTTGCCGTTGGAATTTCAGCAACGGCTGGCGCGGCTTCTTCTTTCTTCTCTTCTTTTAATTCTTCTTTTGGTGCTTCCGTCATTGGTTCTTCATTTTTAACTTCCTCTTTGGGCGGTTCCTTTATTTCTGTTTTCGCAGCTGGAGCGGCCGTTTGTTCCGGTGTTGCCGGTTTCCTCTTGGGCTTCCAAACCGTAACTTTCTCCCCCTCTATGACGCCTCTGCCAACCAAAAGGTTGTTAACTGTTTCTGACATTTTGGCGCCCTTAGATAGCCAATGCTTAACTTTTTCAGCATTTACGTTCATCTCGTTTTTATGCGGATCATATGAACCTAAAAGTTCAAGGTACTGTCCCTTGGGTTTTTGAGTGTGCTCGGTGACCACGACCCTGAAGTAGGCCTGGCCCCGTTTTCCTATACGTTGTAGTCGTATTTTTAGCATTGGGACGATAATAGCATTTAATTTTTATCTAATCAATAAGGCATTGATGTTGGACACTTTTTCTGTTAGTGTAATGCCAATCTTTAAAAAATAGTGGGAGGAGAGGTAGACATGGATATTTTTATAAAAATAAAAAACGAAAATTCCGCAAGAGTTCTGTATCACGTTTCTTGTGACACTAGATTGCAGATGGGGAATCGCAGAATGGTTTTCTGTCCTAAATGTAAAGTTATGGCAACCACAGGAAATATTAGCCAAGTTACTCACGTTTTATGTTGTGCAGATTGTGAGAAACCACTCTGCGTAACGGAGGGCTGGGGATCGTATTGTCTGAATTGTAATTTCCACCCGTCAATGCAAGATACATTTCTTACGGAACTCGCATAGTTTTCAAGGGGTCTAGCTGAAGACCTTTTTATTTTCAAAAATTACAAACCACAAGCCCCTCCCCAGTTTTGGTAAAACTGGGGAGGGGCGGTTTTTATCGTTCGCAGATTGTTAAGAAAAGTTCTAGCCCGACGGGTTTACCGGCGGAGGCATGCGCGTTTTGCGCCTGTCCCGAAGGGCCAGCAAAACACGCATGCGTAGCCGGACGAAAAACTGTTCTGCTAAAACTTGTAATTTTTGATGACATTTACCATCCCCGATTTTTCAATGCCGATTCTGCCGCGGCTTGCTGGGCGTCCTGTTTGGACGGTCCGACTCCTTCGCCAATTAGTTCTTTTTCCAGGTAAACACCGACATGAAAATGCTTGGCATGATCCGGACCCCACTCTTTGATAACCTCGTAGGTCGGCGTAATGCCGGCGCGCTCCTGCGCTTGTTCCTGGAATAAGCTCTTGTAATCTTTATAGGACCCGCTTTCAAGCACGTCCCTCAATTCATCCAGTATGAATTTTTTTATAAATCCATCGCAAGCTCCATATCCTTGGTCTAAGTAGATTGCTCCGATGACTGCTTCCACCGTATTGGCAAGTATGTATTGTCTGGCGCGGCCGGTATCGCGCGCTTCACCGCGAGAAAGTAGAATATAATCGTTCAGTTCAAACTTAGCCGAAACCTTAGCAAGCATAACAGAATTAACCAAAGCCGCCCGCCAATTAGTCAGCTCGCCTTCCGGATTGGGATAGTTATTATAGAGGTATTCCGTAACCACCAATTCCAAAACCGCGTCTCCCAGAAATTCCAGACGTTCGTTGTGGTCAAGATGCCATTTGGGCCGTTCATTAAGATAAGAACGGTGAGTTAACGCTTGAAGAAGCATATCGTGATTGGAGAATTTGACGCCGATCTTATCTTCAAGCTTCTGCAATTTTTCTAACTCCATTAGAAAAATTGATTTATGATTTAAGATTTATGATTTAAGATTAAATCCTCATAAATCATAATTCGTAAATCGTAAATCGTTTATTTTTTAATTTTCAATAGGTTGTAAGGCCTCCTGCTCTTTTTCGCCGCTACCGTCCGTAAGTTCTTGGCTTTCTTCTTTCTTTTTCGGCTGGTCGTCTTTTCCGGGCTCTCCTATCTCCCGATAAATTGTGCCCAGCACGCCATTTACGAATTTGCCCGATGCATCTCCGCCGAAACTTTTTGCAAGCTCTATTGATTCGTTAATCGCCACTTTAGGCGGAACTTCGTCACGCTTGCCGAATAGCAATTCATAAATACCTAGCCGTAGAACCGCGCGGTCAACCATGGCAATTTGATTGATTGGCCACTGGGGAGCGGCCTTCTCTATAATCTTATCTATTTCGTTTATCTTGGCTAGCGTGCCGTCCACTAAATCGTGTATGAATTGGGTTTCTTCAACGCCGGGGGCGAATTCTTTAATGTTATGTTCAATAATCTCCGGCAATAATTGATTTTTCTTACCCTTAAAATCCCACTCATAGAGCGATTGCATAGCGACGGAACGGGATAGATGCCTACTGGCCATATTTATTTATGCTGATGCTTCTCTTTCTTTTTTAATTCTTTTGCCAAAACGTTGATTACCTCTTTTTCTCCGTAAAACCCACAGGATTTGCAGACCCGGTGGGGCAGTTTTGGCTTATGGCAATGAGAACACGAAATAAGCGCTAGTTTGGTTAGCGCCAGATGACTGCGTCGGCGGCCTTTTTGGCCCCGAGTAGAATGTGCTCGTGGTACTCCCATTTCGGTTAGTCTAGCGTATTTTTATAAAAATTACAAACTTGATTAGCAAAGAAGTTTACCTACCGGCTCCGCGCACGTGTTTTGCTGGCCCTTCGGGACAGGCGCAAAACGCGCACGCCTCCGCCGGTAAACCCGCTTCGCTAGTACTTCATCTTAGCAATCTGCGAACGATAAAAATCACCCCTTCCCAGTTTTGGTAAAACTGGGAAGGGGGTTTCCGGTTTGTAATTTTTTATAAAAAATAAAAGCTGGCAATTTAGCCAGCTGTGTAAAACTCGTGCGCTAGTTTTTGTTTAAAAATTTTCTTATCCTCGATTTTAGCAAATGATAGCTCATTCTTGTCTGTTTACGAGATAAAAGAGACTTTCTATTTTCTGTTCCAGTTTTAATAAAAACTGCATCTTTGGGAAATTGAGATTTAGTAAGATCAACTTCCCGGCCGTTGGATAACAAGTTCCAACAATGGAAATGAGGAATAGGGTAAACCTCCAGCGGTTCTAGTATTTCTGTGTACCCTTTTAAAATTCGGCCTCCAAAGAAATCCTGGACGACCAAGGATGTTACTACACATTGACCCCCGCTGGAATGATTTATAGGAGGCCAAGTCCTAGGGTTATAACTTGTTTCTTGTGACCAGCATTGCTTAAACGCTGCCCCTAACTTAGGTAATGTAACTGTCCCTTGTTTGGGCTTTTTATCTTGCATATCTTATCCCCCTAAATCATAAAAGAACTACGCAAAACTAGTTTTATTTTATTACATTTTTAACTTTGTTGTCAAGTTTTTTGGGAGTTGTCCACAAATTAGTGGGATTGTTGCAATTTGAGGTGGTGGTAGAATTAGCTCATGAGAACCCTATTGGAAATTACATCTGACAAGAATTCCTAAATAGGGATTTTTTATTTTATGGAAAACGGTGCAACAAAATTTGTCCATCTCCACACCCACACCCACTACTCATTGCTTGATGGTTTGACGCGGGTAGATGAGTTGGTGGCGCGAGTAAAGGAACTAGGCATGGATTCGGTGGCGATAACAGACCACGGAGTGATGTATGGAGCGATTGAGTTTTATCAAAAGGCAAAAAAAGCCGGTATCAAACCAATCATCGGTTGCGAAATGTACGTAACTGAAAATATGCATGATAAGCGGCCATCGGGCGGTTCCGGGAAAAGCAACGGCAATTATTTCCATCTGATACTTCTTGCTGAAAATAATGCCGGTTATAAAAATCTCATAAAACTTGTTACCGCTTCTCACCTGGAAGGGTTTTATTACAAACCCCGCGTAGATAAAAACCTTTTGCGCCAGCATAGCGAGGGCTTGATCGCTCTTTCAGCATGCCTTGGCGGTGAAGTTTCCCGCGCGCTCCTCTCAAATCAATACGATAAGGCCAAAAAAATAGCTCTTGATTATAAAGATATTTTTGGTGCGAATAATTATTTTTTGGAGATCCAGCAGCATCTTAAAACCGAAGATCAGAATCTAGTTACGCCCAAGGTTGTGCAGTTGTCTCGCGAAACCGGTATTCCGATGGTTGCCACGCAGGACTCGCACTACCTGCGTTCCGAAGACGCACATGCTCACGATGTGCTTCTGGCAGTGCAGACTGGCAGCGAGGTCAATGATAAGGACCGGCTGACGTTGCGCAATGATGACTTTTCGCTTCTTCCTCCTGATAAAATGGCGGAAAAATTTGCCGAAATGCCAGAAGCATTGGAAAACACAACCAAAATAGCCGAACGCTGTAACGTTGAGATTGAGCTTGGCAAATCACAACTTCCTCCCTATCCTCTTCCCGCAGGACATGATGCAGACAGTTATCTTCGCGAACTGACTTATGCCGGTTTAGCTGGACGCTATGGTGCGGAGCCGGCGCCTGCGATAATACAGCGGTTGGATTACGAGCTGGGGGTAATAAAAAAAACCGGTTTCGCCTCATATTTCTTAATTGTTCAGGATTTCGTAAATTGGGCCAAAAAACAGAGTATTATTGTCGGACCTGGGCGCGGTTCAGCTGCCGGCAGTTTAGTTTCTTTTCTCCTGAGCATTACGAATATTGATCCGCTTAAGTACGATTTACTTTTTGAGAGGTTCTTGAATCCGGAGCGTATAAGTATGCCGGACATTGACCTTGATTTTGATGATGCCAGGCGTAATGAAGTTTTTGATTATGTACGAGAAAAATACGGCGATGACCATTTTGCTCAGGTTATTACATTTGGTACTATGGCCGCTCGCGGCGGTATACGCGATGCCGGAAGGGCTTTGGGATTTTCTTATGATTTTTGCGACCGTCTCGCCAAGCTTATTCCGTTCAACCCCAATCAGAATGAAAAAATAGGTTTCTTGAAAAAATGCTTGGAGGACGTGGACGAACTCAAGCAGGCATATAATACCAATGCCGATGCCAAAACAGTAATTGATGCGGCAATGAAACTTGAGGGAGTTGCCCGTCACTCCTCAACCCATGCCTGCGCCGTAGTGATCACACCGCAGCCGTTGATTGAATATTTGCCGTTACAATTAGATACAAACGAGGGAAATATTATTACTCAATACGAAATGCATGCCGTTGAAGACCTCGGCTTATTAAAAATGGATTTTCTTGGGCTTTCTAACCTGACTATAATCCATGACGCTCTCAAACTGGTTGAACAAAATAGCGGAATAAAAATTAATATTGACGAATTGCCGCTTGACGATAAGGAAACATTTAAGCTTTTGCGTGAAGGCCGTACCACGGGTATATTTCAACTGGAAGGGTCGGGAATGCGCCGTTACCTCAAAGAACTAAAACCGACAGTTTTTGAAGATATTGCTACAATGATCGCTCTTTATCGTCCCGGCCCGATAGAACTTATTCCCGAATTTGTCGCTCGCAAACATGGCAAAAGAAAAATTGAGTATTTGCATCCTAAGCTTGAGCCGGTTTTAGCCAATACGTACGGCATTATGATCTATCAGGAGCAATTAATGGCGGCGGCGCGCGCATTGGCCGGGTTTTCTTTGGCCGAAGCGGATATTTTACGCAAAGCTGTCGGCAAAAAAATAAAAAAACTTTTGCAAGATCAAAAAGAAAAACTTATACAGGGTTGTAAGGCCAATGGTATCAGCGAGATAATTGCCGCCAAATTTTGGCAGCTGATAGAACCGTTCGATCGTTATGGTTTTAATAAAAGTCATAGTATCAGCTATGCCATGATCGGTTATCAGACCGCCTATCTCAAGGCGCATTATCCGTTGGAATTTATGGCGGCGCTGATGAACTCAGCTTCAGGTGATATTGAACGTACCGCATTTCTAATTGAGGAGTGCCAGTCAATGGGTATTGAGGTCTTACCCCCTGAAATTAATGAGAGTTATGAGAAGTTTGCCGTTGTTACTAATGGCCACTCTGTAGTCACAACCCCCAACCTCCAATCTTTAACTCCCAAAATAAGATTCGGACTTACGGCTGTCAAAAATGTCGGAGTCAATGTTGTCCAGGCGATAATCGCGGAACGCAAAGTTGGCGGGCCGTTCAAAAACATTGAGGATTTTACCACTCGGGTGCAGGACAAGGATCTAAATAAAAAATCACTGGAGAGTTTAATAAGATGCGGAGCGCTGGAAACTTTTGGTGAAAGAGCAATGCTTCTGGCAAGCATTGACCAGCTGCTGTATTACTCTCGCGAAAGCCGCAAGGCCCAATCCACCGGGCAAGTCAGTTTATTCGCTGGTCCGGAAGCGAGTGTTACTCTCCCCCCCCTGCGATTAGCTATGGTGGAGCCGGCAAGCCGTGCAGAGAAACTTATGTGGGAAAAAGAACTGCTTGGCTTGTTTATTTCCGACCACCCATTGAGAGACTACCAGCAGCAGTTGGATTTTGAAAAAGGTTTGACTCAGATCAAAGATATATCTAGCAATCGGAATAACGGGCAGGTAAAAATCGGCGGCATGGTGACAAAAATACAAAAAATAATCACTAAAACCGGCAAACCGATGATTTTCTCCTGGATTGAAGATATGACCGGCAAAATTGAGACGGTCGTATTCCCCAACGTTCTTGAAGCCAACCCCGAGGCGTTTATTGAAAACAAGGTGGTGGTTGTCAGCGGCAAACTCAATGACCGCGACGGTATTCCCAAACTGCTCTGCGATACCGTAAGGCCGATAGCAATGCTTAACTGATAATGTTATTTGTAAATAAAGTCCTATTTTGATAGGATTTTATTTATGACCGAAGAAATTAAATTGACCGACCATCGGGACATTGGTCAACAACTGGACCTTTTTAGTTTTCATGAAATCGCGCCGGGGGCGCCGTTTTGGCATCCCAAAGGTATGATTATTTTTCGTGAGCTTGAGCGTGTGGCGCGCGAGATAAACGACCGCGACGGCTATCACGAGATTTCTACGCCGATTATAGTTAAGCGCGAAGTTTTTGAAAAATCAGGCCACTGGGAGCATTTCCGTGAAAATATGTTTTATTTTGACAACCCTAGAGATGAAAAGGAGCATTTAGTGGTCAAGCCGATGAATTGCCCCGAGTCAACTTATGTTTTTAATTCTCGCGTACGCAGTTATCGCGAGTTGCCGTTACGGTTGGCTGAAATAGGCCGACTGCATCGCAATGAGCTTTCGGGAACACTTGGCGGCCTTTTCCGTGTCAGGCAGATCACGATGGACGACGCCCACATTTATCTTACACCGGAACAAGTTGAAGCCGAGGTCAGTAAAATTCTCAAAACCATAAATGATTTTTACGGTATGTTCGGTTTTAAGACCAGTTATACTTTGGCAACGAGACCGGAAAAAGCATTGGGCACAAAGGAAGAATGGAGCAAAGCAGAGGACGCGCTTGAAGACGCGTTGGCGGCTTCAGGAGTTGATTTTGCTTTTGCTGAAGGCGAAGGAGCTTTCTATGGACCCAAAATAGAAGTACATCTAAATGATTCACAAGGGCGTGACTGGCAGATGGGGACGGCGCAGTTGGATTTGGTCATGTTGCCCAAGCAATTTGAAACTTATTACACGGATGATAAGGGTGAGAAAAAAATGCCCTGGGTGATTCATAGAGCCATTTTCGGTTCTTTTGAGAGATTTATCGGAGTTTTGCTTGAGCATACGCAAGGTAAATTACCTCTTTGGCTGTCCCCCGTTCAGGTGGCGGTGGCAAATATAAACGATGAACAGTTGGGATATGCGGGTGAAATCGTGGAAAAATTAAAAGCCGAAGGTATACGCGTTGAGTGGTACAACCAAAACGAAACCATCGGCAAAAAAATCCGCGAAGCGGAATTGCAAGGGGTGCCATATATTACTGTGATTGGCGAAAAGGAAACCAAAGCCGATTCTGTTGCCGTGCGCAAACGTGGCGAAGGCGACATAGGACAAATTTCTTTATCAAATTTTCTGGAACTTATAAAAAAAGAAATAAAATCTAAAAGTTGACGCCATCGCTCTATTTGATTATGCTTTCGTTAGTTCGTTTTGTTTTGCAGGAGAATGTAATGGAAAAAACATGCCGTAACTGCGTACATTGGAATACGACGGGCTGGGGTAACAGACAATCAGTTGAGCACGCAAATTGTGATTTGATGATAATATCGGCTTTTGATAAATATTCTCAATCTAGAACGCCGCCTGGCGGTATGGTTCAGATTTTTTCAAATTGTGGTTCTCTCCCATCCTATACTCATGCCTTAACCCAACCCAATTTCGGATGCATATTATTTAAGCCAAATTAATCCTAGTAAAAAAGAGCTCTTGCGAGCTCTTTTACGTAAATAAAGAGAAAATAGTGTGCCATAGGCCGACCATATAAGCCACTCGTATAATGTTGCCAATGGCCAAGGGATAGAGGCCCCTTTTCCAACCGGTTATTCCGCAGATAATTGTGCCAAAAGTTCGTGTGCCCGGTTCCGGGCTGATTCCCAAGATTATCATTGTTCCAGTGCCGCTCCTTTTAATCCATTTCAGCAAACGGTTATTTTCATCCGTCGCCTTTTTATAAGAATTAAAAATGTAGTTTAAAATCTTTGCTTTTATTTCATCAAGAAGTCCAGCCATTTTCAGGTCAAGTTCTATTTCTTTGCCAAGCGCTATGGCTTCTCGGATTTCTTCTCTTTTTTTGGCTCTCTGAGCAAATTCTGGCACGGATGTTTTACGGAACCAATTCCAGAACCAATACCAGCAGAGAAGCTCGGTTACTGCTAATATGCTTGTGGCAATAAAAAGTATCCAGCTGCTAATTCCCCAACTCTTTATTACGGGCATCAGTATCCAGTCAACATTGAGCGTTAAAATCAGTAGTGGAACTAAGTATTGCCAATGCCAGCGCATCCAGCCCCCCACTTGTTAAAAAGCGATTTTGTTGTATATTATAACATAAATTATGTTAAAAAACAATCAGTCAGCTGGCAGAGATAAAATTGTAGTTATTGTCGGTTCGACCGCTTCCGGCAAGACGGCTTTGTCGTTGGAAATAGCCAAATGGTTCAACGGAGAAATAATATCAGCCGATTCCAGGCAGATTTATCGTGGGATGAATGTGGGAACGGCAAAGCCCAGCGAAAACGAGCTAAAGCAGATTAGGCACTATTTGATAGATATAAAAAATCCGAATCAGGATTATTCGGCGGGACAGTATAAAAAAGACGCGCTGGCGGCGATTATGAAGATATTAAAAGCGGGCAGGCTGCCCATTATAGTCGGGGGTACGGGTCTTTATACTGATGTTATAGTCAAAAATCTTGATATGCCGGAGGTAAAAGAAAATAAAAAACTGCGCGCCAGATTGGAAAAAGATATTGAAACCAAAGGCCTGGATTTTGTTTTTAATAAATTAATTGAATTAGATGCAGAGGCGGCTTATATTGTTGACCCCAGGAATCCCCGCCGTATCATTAGAGCGATGGAGATTGCGCTTTTGACCGGCAGGCCATTCTCAGCGCAGAGAAAAAGCGGACCGCCGCTTTTTGATTTTTTACAAATAGGGCTTAAGCTGCCGCCCGAAATATTAAAAGAGAAGATACAGAAACGGACAAAAATAATGATTAAGAATGGTCTGGTTGATGAGGTCAGGGGTTTAGTTAGAAAATGTGGTTATACACTGAAAGCCTTTGATGCTATCGGCTATCGCGAGATAATTGACTGTTTAAAAAATCTGATTACCCCAAAAGAGGCGGAAGACTTAATCAATAAAAACACCTGGCATTACGCCAGGCGCCAGATGACTTGGTTCAAGAGAAATTCAGAAATCTACTGGTTTGATAATAATCAAAAATCAGCAAAAGCAAAAATTATTAAAAAAGTTTCAAAATTCCTAGAATTTTAGTTGGGATTACCTTCGTTTGTAAATCTTCCCGTTTCCTCTGCCGTGTTATCGTCATCCTCTTTTTGATCATGCTCGGCCATTCTTCTTAAGTTTGCTTGCCGGCGTTCTTCGGCCAATCTTTTTTCTTCCGTTTCGGTACGATTAAATCTTTCTTGCCCGGTTTCTGCTTTAGGCTTCGGCCAGTTCCCAAGTCCTGCTAATTTTGCAAAAAATTTAAACATTTTTTAATTTATTTTCTAATAT